>CAYIHQ010000105.1:0-7328 GCA_964362905.1 uncultured Ignavibacteriaceae bacterium | reverse complement strand
GCGCATCATCTGAAGGAGGGGCCGGTCCCGGAGCTTCCAGAAGCGTTCGTGTTCAATACGGGCGAGAAAGCGTGGCACCGGATGAGCACGTGGCCACCCTCGACCACGCGGGAACATCGGATGTATCTCAACGAGGGTGCCCGACTGACCACAACCACTCCGGACAAGGCGAAACGGACGTATGATGAGTACGTGAGCGACCCTGCACGCCCCGTCCCCTACACGAATGAGATCACGGATTGGTACAATCCGGCGTTCATGCTGGAAGACCAACGTTTCGCATCCCGCCGGCCGGATGTGCTCGTGTATCGCACCGAGCCGCTCGCGGAGGATGTCACAATCGCCGGCCCGATCACGGTCGACCTGACCGTCTCCACGTCGGGCACGGACTGCGACTGGATCGTCAAGGTGATCGACGTCTATCCCGATCGCATGGGCGACGCCTCCGCCCCCTTTTCCTATCAAGGGTCCGGTCCTTCGCTCGGCGGCTACCAGATGCTCATCCGGGGCGACGTTCAGCGGGGCAAGTTCCGCAACAGTCTCTCGAAACCGGAACCGTTCGCGCCGAACACCCCGACGACCGTCCATTTCACGCTTCAGGACGCTTTTCACACGTTTCGAAAGGGCCATCGGGTCATGGTGCAGGTGCAGAGCACCTGGTTCCCCATGATCGACCGGAATCCGGGCGTGTTTTTGGACATCTATCGCGCAACGGATGCAGATTTTCGCCCCACGACACAACGAGTCTATCGCAGCCCGGACGCGCCGTCCTCGATCATGTTTCATCGCCTTCCCTGAATCCACGAACGCACGAACACATTCGTCAGAGGAGATCCGCCATGCGTATCACTGATGCACCGTGGAACCGTCGGGATTTCCTTGCCAAAGTCGGCAAGGGATTGGGCCTCGCGACGCTGGCGTCGCCGGCCGTGGGCTCGTTGTTCCAGGACCTGCGTGCAGCAACCCGTCGCGTCGAGCACGCCACGCCGTGGGAAGCCGCACGGGATGAGGATTTCTGGTTCGATATCCAACGGTCGTTCAGCATCACGCGTGGCATTACCAATCTGAACAACGGCGGCGTCTCGCCCTCACCGCGCTTGGTGACCGAGGCGTTCGTCCGATACATCTGGCAGCAGGAGGATGTCACGGCGTACACCATGTGGCAGATCCTGGAACCGCAGAGCGAGACCATCCGCACAGGGTTGGCGGAAGAGTTCGGCTGTGACCGGGAGGAGATCGCGATCACACGGAATGTTTCCGACGGGCTTGAGGCGATCTTGTTTGGCCTGGACCTGAAGGCCGGCGATGAGATCCTGACCACGACGCAGGATTATCCCCGCATGTTGAACACCCTTCGCCAGCGAGAACGTCGGGACGGTGTGGTCCTAAAGATGATCCCGATCCCCACGCCTCCTAAAGACCTGGCCGAGATCACCGCCGCCTTCGAACGCGCCATTACGCCCAGGACGCGGGTCATCCTCATTTGCCACATGATCAACCTGACGGGACAGATACTCCCGGTGCGGGACCTCTGCCGGATGGGACGAGCCAAGGGCATTGAGGTGGTCGTCGACGGAGCCCACACGTTCGCCCATATGGATTTCAAGCAATCCGACCTCGATTGCGACTTTTACGGCACCAGCCTCCACAAATGGTTCTTCGCCCCGAAGGGAACGGGATTCCTGTATGTGAAGAAAGAGAAGATCCCGAAGATCTGGCCCCTGATGGCAGCGGACGTGAAACAAGATGCGGATATCCGGAAGTTCGAAGAGATCGGAACCCATCCGGCGGCACCCCGGCTGGCCATCGGTGAAGCGATCCTATTCCATCGCGGCATTGGCGCCAAGCGGAAAGAAGAACGGTTGCGGTACCTTCGCGACTACTGGGTGAACAACCTTAAGGGACTTCCCAACGTCCGGTTTCACACCTCAATGGATGTCGCGCAGTCGTGCGGCATCGCCAATGTCGAGATCGTCGACATCGACCCGGTTGCGATCGGTTCGTATTTGATGGACCGGCACAAGATCTTCACGACCCCCATCGTTCACCCGGAATTCAAGGGCATTCGGATCACGCCGAGCGTCTATACGACGCTCCAGGAACTCGACCGGTTCTGCGAAGCCATGACCGGCATCGCAAAGAAAGGGTTGCCGACGAAATGATCGGCGAGCTGCGAGATCCCGGCACCGCCATTCGCGTTCGAATCATCACGTTCACATCAGTCCACCATTACTTGTGAGGAGATGAACTCCATGAGCAGACACATCCTGGCTGCATCCACTCTGTGCCTCCTGACGCTTTCGTTGGTCGCCCAGGTTCCGCCGGTCCGTATCAGCCCGTACGCCGAGGTGAAGCAACGGGTCGGACTTACCGATTTTGGCATCACCTATCACCGGCCGGGTGTCAAAGGCAGGGAGATCTGGGGGAAGCTGCTTCCGTACAATGAGGTGTGGAGGGCGGGAGCCAATGAGCCGACCATCATCACCTGGTCCGACTCGGTGACGGTGGCCGGGACGAAATTCGCTCCGGGTTCCTATCGGTTCGTGGTCATTCCGCGTGCGAGCGGTCCGTGGACAGTGGTCTTCAATTCAGAAGTGAAGAATTGGGGGACGGTCTACGACTCCTCGTACGACATGGCCCGCATACCAGTCACGCCTGTCACCGCACCGCATGAAGAGTGGATGTCGTTCACGTTCACTGATCTCTCCGCAGCCGGCGCGACGTTGATGCTTCGTTGGGAGAAGATCGCCATTCCTCTTCCCCTCCAGGTCAACACGGCCGGGAAATACGCAACGCTTGCGCGCAGCGCATACGGAACAGTGCTCGGCACACTCACAGCCCAGGCGCGGTACCTGCTGGAGAACGATGGCAGTCTCGTTGACGCGGCGAAGATCGTGGATCAGGCGAACGCGATCGAGGAAGGCGCCGGAACGCTCCGTTTGAAGGCGGAGATCCTGGCGAAGCAGGGAAAGTACGCAGATGCAGTGAAGACCGCGGAGAAGGCCATCCAGGTCGGAAAGTCGAGGAATCCCAATTTCAATACGACCGCCCTCGACAACTTCATCAAGGATTGGAAGGAAAAGGCGGAGAAGAAATAGGAACGGCAGAGGATGGAGTGATGGAGGATTGGAGGAACGGTGTGGTGCAGGAATGGAGTGAGGGCGGCTTCGGCCGCCCCTGCTATTTCGGGGCCCGAGACAGACGACGCGGCATGAGCTGCTGGAGGACAATTGCTGACACAATGACCACACCGCATCCGACGACATTGTACCACAGCCAGGAGACATCGGTCCACAGAAAGACCGCGAACACGGCGGTTTCGCCGACAAACGCCGACCAGAACACCGCCTTCCCTCCGATCCATTTCAGATAGAACGCCAGCAGAAAAATCCCCAGCACGGTGCCGTAGAAGAGCGACCCGATGATGTTGACCGCCTCGATCAATGATCCCAGGCGGGCTGCATACTGGGCGAAGAACACCGCATACACGCCCCATCCCGCCATGAACCAGCGCGCAGCGGTCAAGACCTCTCGATCGGTGGCCTGCGGGCGCCAGTGACGTCGATACAGGGCCACGATCGATGCCGTGGCGAGGGCACTGAGTTCCCCGCTGCTCGACGACATCGATGCGGCAAAAATACAGGCGAAGACCAATCCGACCAGTCCGACCGGCAGGTAAGTCATGACAAAGGTGAGGAAGACATAGTTTGTGTCGCTCGGATCTGCGCCGGGATGCGCCGCAAGGATGGCGGCCTGGGCTTCCGAACGAGCGGCGTCCTTCGCCGACTGCCACTGTTGCACCGATTCCTTCGCCTTCGCCTCCTGAACTGCATCTCCACTTCGATCCGCAGCCAGGAAATCCCTATACGCTTCCTGCTGCCCCGCATGGGCGCGCGCGAATGCCTCCTCCGCAGCGGCATACGCTTCTCCATGGCTGCTCGAACGCACCGTGGCCACTTCGACCGGGTTGAAGAACAGAGGCGGACGTTCGAACTGGTACACGACGAAGACCATCACGCCGATGAGGAGGATGAAGAACTGCATCGGGACCTTCGCCATCCCATTGAACAGCAGTCCCAGCCGACTCTGTGCCACCGTGGCGCCGGTCAGGTATCGCTGCACCTGAGACTGGTCAGTGCCGAAGTACGCGAGCGCAATGAACAAACCGCCGATCAATCCGGACCAGAAGGTGTAGCGATTATCGAGGTCGAAGGTCAAGTCGATGACATTCATCCGTCCGCCTACTCCGGCCACGCGAAACGCATCGGCCACGCCGATGTCTTCGGGCAACACCAGAAACGTGATGACAAAGGCCGCCGCCATGCCGGTCATGATGACCGTGAGAAGCTGCACATCCACCCAGTTGACCGCCTTCACTCCCCCTGTTGTCATATAGATGATGATGGCGCCGCCGATCGCCGCGGACGTCCAGCGAATGTCCCAACCCATCAACACGGACAGAATGAGCGACGGGGCATAGATGGTCATACCGGCGCCCAGGCCGCGCTGCACGAGGAACATGATGCTCGTGAGCGTGCGCGTCTTCAGGTCGAACCGTTGTTCCAGGAATTCATACGCGGTGTAGACACCGAGCCGATGATAGAGGGGAACCGCCGTGATGCACAGAATGACCATCGCGATCGGCAAGCCGAAGTAGTACTGCACGAACCGCATGCCGTCGGCATACGCTTGTCCGGGCGTAGAGGTGAACGTGATGGCACTCGCCTGCGTGGCCATGATGGAGAGTGCCACCGTATACCACGGCATCTGCCGGTCGGCCAGGAGAAAGCCCTTCACATCGTGGCTGCCGCGGCCTTTCCACACACCCCAGGCAATCAGACATACGAGCGTGGCAATCAGGACACTCCAATCGATGCCGCTCATCGGAATGCCTCGGTCACAACGTACGATGCGAGGATGACAATGACGAGCTCCAGAATCACCAACGCATACCACCTGCGCCACGTACCCAGGAGAGGTGGCGGAGGATCGACTGGCGAGCCCGGCCTCTGCGGTTCTTCGTTCATGGACGACTCAATGAAACCAGATTGGCAAGAAGCCGATACGCTCCGGAGACCCCCGCTGGAATCTGACGAAAGAATGAGAGTCCCGTGTAGACATAGTGACCCTTGCCGACTCGGGCAACGAGCAATCCCCCGTCGCGCGACGGCTCACCCGTGTCGTTCGCCCCAAGGATCGGAGTGAATTCCTTTCCCCAGGACGAAGCGTAATAGAGCCCGCGTTCCTGCACCCACCCATCGAAATCGGTGCTCGTGATCGCGTTGGGCGTCGTCAACGCCGGATGCCGTGGGGCAAGGAACCGGATGGCGGCATCTTCTTCGGTCACTCGATCCCGGCCGACCACGAGTGCGTAGGGAGCGATATTCTCGGACTCGGCCCGCCCCGTGGTCTGGTATTGAACAAGGACAGTGCCACCGCCGCGCGCAAATTGCTCGAAGCGAGACTGAGCGGCGTGCAACGCCGGCCGAGTGTTGTACGCGCGGACGCCGATGACCACGGCATCAAACCGGGACAGGTCCGCAGAGAGCAGTGCTTCATCCGTCAGCATTTCCACCCGGCATCCCATGCGACCGAGGCCGTCCGCAACTTCGTCCCCCGCACCCATGACATATCCTACAGCGCGCGCCTTTACTCGGAGATCCGTCCGCAGGAAACGGGATTGAGCGGGAACATGCAGTATCTGGGGAGGAATGTGCTTGTACGAGGTCTTTTCGACCGACGCAGTGTACCGTATGCCGCCAACGATCGCGACCGCGGTCGCGACGCCTGAAGCGGCAGTCGCAGTAGGTTGAGCATCGAACGCCAGCGTCGTCTTTTCACCCGCAGCAAGAAGAGCGAACCGTCGCTCCTGTGGTGCTGCCGTCCATCCCGACGGAAGCTCCAGTCGCACGATCCCTGCCCGAATGTCGCGAACAGCTTCGACAGAGACCCAGACCACCTTTGATTTCCCTGACGGAACCATGACCACAGGCTCATCGAATGCCACGCGCACCGGAGGCGTCACCATGACCGGCCGGTAGGTCTCTCCGTCCACCGGATCGACAAACCGATATCGAACGGGGATCTCGCGGCGAATCGTGTTTCCGGAGATCCGCACTGCGACCGTTGCGACGAATGAGGCTGCATCTTCGGCTTCTCCGATGAGGGCTTCGTCGGCGACATCGTACCGGAACGCGGTCGGCGGCCTCACCAACCATGATGGCTGGCGAAAAGGAATGTCAGAGGGGATGATACCCCGTTGTTGCTGGGTCCTGATCATGTTGGAAGTCATGTCCGACAGCGGCTGACCCGCGATCCCCGCGCGACTCACGTTCCAGCTTTCGACCTGCACGTTCCATCCGGAGCGATTGACAACCGAGAGGCTGATCTGGATGCTGTCGCCAGGCGTGTACTCCTCCTGGTTCGTGAGCGCGTCGATCCAGATACCGGCGCATCCGAATATGAGTTCGTCCGTCTCCGCAAGCTTTGTCGGGATCCACGGGTCGTCAGGAAGCGCGGCGATGAGCGCACGGATCCGCAGAAGGAGCGGTACGCTTTCCGCAGGTGCACGGTCAGAGAACGTGCGCCGGAGAGAATCCACGAACGCCTGGACGCGGTCGCCTCCGGGCAGCCGCCGCCACGTGAGGTCGATATCATCAAAGAGGTCGGAACGCGCCGAGTCGCCTGCCACGTGTTGGAAATAGTTGGTGAAGGACCCTCGATTCTGCGCCGCTCCGAACCCCTGGCTTTTATGCATCGTCCGCGCCTCGCCGGCGAGTTCCGTGTACGATCGTCCGAGGATGGGATCATACGCACCCAGGTCTTCAGCAACGGCGATCGGAGGCTTGGCCGCCCCTTCCCCCGCCTGGAACCGGAATACGTTCCATACAAGGCGGCGCGGTTTCCAGGGAGCCAAGGAAGAGAGCTGCTCAGGGAAACGCGCCGGATCCCCGGCGGCGGCGAATGCTTCCCCGATGATAGAAGCCGAGGACGTGTGATTCCCATGGCCTCCCAATTCCGGCGTGAATCGCGACACGACCACATCTGGCCGGAAGCGACGGATCACACGCACGGCATCGGAGAGTATCTCATCCTTTCCCCACAACCGTAGGGTCTCTTCGGCCGTCTTTGAATACCCGAAGTCGATCGCCCGCGTAAAGTATTGCTCTGCCCCATCGATTCTCCGAGCGGCAAGCAATTCTTGAGTCCGCACCATACCCAGAATGTCGCCCTGCTCGGTTCCGATCAGGTTCTGGCCCCCTTCGCCACGGGTCATGGCCAAGTATGCCGTCCGGTTCAAGGCCGAGTTGCGCGGCCTGCATGACGGC
>CAYIHQ010000104.1:0-7358 GCA_964362905.1 uncultured Ignavibacteriaceae bacterium | reverse complement strand
GAAGCAGAGTTGCACGATGTCTACGCTCCCGCATCGGCGCCGACCATCGAGCCGGACATGACGCATCAGTCATACAAGCGGTTCGTGAATGCGATTCAGGACGGCCTGCGGCAAGCGATGGAGCGGGACCCAAAACTCGTGCTCATGGGGCAGGACATCGCCGACTACGGCGGCGTCTTCAAGGTGACGGAGGGATTCGTGGAGCAGTTCGGGCGGGAGAGGGTGCGGAATACGCCCTTGTGCGAGTCCGCGATCGTGGGTGCGGCGCTTGGCCTCTCGATCGCCGGGCGTCCGACGATGATGGAAATGCAGTTCTCCGATTTTGTGACATGTGGATTCAACCAGATCATCAACAATCTGGCCAAGACGCACTACCGCTGGGGCCACCCGGTGAACGTCGTGGTTCGGATGCCGACCGGTGCGGGCGTGGGCGCGGGTCCATTCCATTCCCAGAGCACCGAGGCATGGTTCACGCATGTGCCAGGATTGAAGGTCGTCTATCCCTCGACGCCGTTCGACGCCAAGGGATTCCTGACGGCCAGTCTGGCCGAGCCGAATCCGGTGCTCTATTTCGAGCACAAATATCTGTATCGCAGCCTTGAGGGGCTCGTCCCCGACGAGTACTACACACTTCCGATTGGCGTAGCGCGTGTGGCGCGGGCAGGCGCCGAAGCCACGATCGTTACGTACGGCTGGGCGGTGCACTGGGCGCTCGAGGCCGTGGAACGAATCGGTCGTGACGTCGAGGTGATCGACCTGCGCTCGCTCCAACCGTGGGATCGTGACACAGTGTATGCATCGGTGCGCAAGACGGGGCGCGTTCTCGTGTTGACCGAAGATACGCTCACCGGGTCGTTCGCATCGGAAGTGGCGGCGTCGATCGGGCAGGATTGCTTCGCATCCCTGGATGCCCCGGTGCTTCGGCTCGGCTCCCTCGACACGCCCGTGCCGTTCAACGGCAGACTGGAGCAAGACTTTCTTGCCCGTACGCGCCTTGCGAGCACATTGGAGGAACTGCTGTCGTACTGACCGAACCCGCCATGCCCCTCTACGCACTTCCCACTCCCTCTCTGCTCTTGGATAAGGACATTCTCGAGCGCAACCTCCGTCGGATGCAGGACCGGGCGAACGGCCTGAAGGTCCGGCTTCGTCCGCATCTGAAGACCCACAAGTGCCTGGAGGTCGCCCGCTGGCAGGAGCGTCTCGGTGCGCAAGGTGTGACGGTCTCAACCTTCTACGAGGCACAGCAATTCGCGGCGGCGGGGTTCAACGACATTTTCTGGGCCTTCCCGCTGCCTCCGGTCTATGCGACGCGGGTTGCCGAGCTCGCCGGCAAGATCACACTGCGCGTGGTAGTGGACAGTCTCGATGCCAAGGGGCATCTCGACAAGGCCGCACGCGTTGCTGGCCATCAGATCCACGTGTGGCTGAAGGTCGACTGCGGATATCACCGCGCAGGCGTCGACCCACGTTCTGCACTGGCGGAAGAGCTCGTCCAAAAGTTGAATGAATCGAAGGTCCTCTCGTTCGACGGAATCCTCTCGCACTCGGGCCACACGTACGCTGGGCGAAACCGCGATGAGATCCTTACAGCGGCGCTCCAAGAGCGGGACGTGATGGTCGAGTTTGCCGAGAGGATGCGCGGGAAGGGATACCGTATCCCGTCGATCAGCGTCGGTTCCACGCCGGCCGTGGGCGTCATCGACCACTACGACGGCATTGACGAGATCCGGCCCGGCAACTACGCATTCTACGACTACACGATGGCGATGCTCGGCGTGTGCGGCGTGGAGGATTGCGCTCTCACCGTGCTGGCGAGCGTCATTTCTCACCAGCCGGGCGGGCGGCATTTCCTGACGGACGCAGGCGCTCTCGCGCTCTCCAAAGATACCGGTCCGGCCCACGTGCATAACCCCATGGGCATGGGACCGATCTACGAGGATTACGACCGAAAGAGGCTGTACGCGCACATCCACATGGGTACGCTCTCCCAGGAGCATGGCAAGGTGGTGGCCGACGAGTCCACATCCCTGGATGGTCTCTTCCCGGTGGGCGATCGCGTTCGCATCTTGGAGCATCATTCTTGTCTGGCGGTCCCGAACTTCGACGAATTCGTCGTCGTGCGCAACGGCGACATTGTGGATCGATGGACCATCCTGAAAGGCCGATCCGTATGACCTCTCTTGCCAACGCCATTGTACTGATCACTGGCGCCTCCAGCGGCATCGGCCGCGCGTGTGCGGAGCGATTCGCTGCAGCGGGTGCGCGGCTCATCCTCTCCGCCCGTCGAAAGACCCGGCTCCAGGAACTGGCGGCCGACCTCAAGGCGAAACATGGCACCGAGTCATTCCTACTCGAGCTGGATGTGCGCGATCCGAAACTCGTCGCCCTTGCGTTCAATCGGTTGCCGGAAGGATGGCAGGCCATCGACGTCTTGGTGAACAACGCCGGCCTCAGCCGCGGCATCGACAAGTTGCATGAAGGGAAACTGGAGGACTGGGAGGAGATGATCGACACGAATGTGAAGGGATTGCTCTACGTGAGCCGGACGGTCATTCCCGGGATGGTGGAACGGCGCCGGGGGACGATCGTCAACATCGGTTCGATCGCCGGGCACGAGGTGTACGTGGGGGGAAATGTCTATTGCGCGACGAAGCACGCGGTGGATGCCATCACACGGGGATTGCGGATGGACCTCGTGGACACGCCGGTGCGCGTGTGCACCGTCGATCCGGGATTGGTGCAGACGGAGTTCAGCGACGTTCGATTCCGCGCAGACACGGCACGCGCAAAAAAGGTTTACGTAGGATACACCCCGCTGTCACCGGCGGATGTCGCAGACGCCGTGCATTATTGCGCCGCAGCACCGCCGCATGTGCAGATCGCCGAGATCCTGATCCTCCCCACGGCGCAGGCATCGGTGACAATGGTGAACAAGAAGCAGGAGTAAGGAGTCAGGAGCAAGGAGAGAGCAGAACGGAGAACTGAGATCGGAAATGGAAGTAAGGAGCTCAGAAAAACAAAGAACGCCCCGTCCAGACCTAATGGAACGTTGACGTTGAAGGATCTGCGTCGAAGACCCGGGTCATTTTCGAAGGTTGCTGAGGAAGACATTCGCGGCCGACCAGAATTCTTTCGGCTGTTCCAGCCAGGGAAATGCGCCGCAGGCCTTGATCTCTTTGTAGCGGGCCACTTTGAGGGGTTTTCGGATCCGGTCCGCCGTCCGCTTGTCCACCGGATCCTTGTCACCCTGGATGATGAGCGATGGCGCCGTGAACGATGGCAGGATATCATGCAGAGGAGGGCTATGATCGATGAAGGCGGTCCAGTACACTTCCGCCACGGCTGAAATGTACGTGTGCTCGTTGATCGCCGACCGCAGAGCGGGGAGCACCTTGCGGTCGACCACGTATCCCCCCAACATCGCCCGGAATTGTTCCAGCTTGGCTTTTGGCCGTTGCGGCGACCAGCGACCCACGTGGCGCCATTGGTTGAAGAGCGTGGAGTCCTCGCGCGTCATGCGGGCTCCGATGTTCAGGTTGTAGTAATCAAAAAATCGCAGGTCGATGCCTGTCGGACCGACAAGCAACAATCCACGGATGCCCCGTGGATACAAGCCGGCGTAGTTCAGCGCCACCGTTCCTCCCCAGGCGTGCCCCACGACGATCCATTGCTTGATCTTCAGATGCCCGCGCAACGTTTCGAGATCTGCCGCGACACTCCGGGCATTCACGTTGCCCGAGTCCAGACGAATGATCGACGACCCCCCGGTTCCGCGCATGTCGATCAAGAACGTTCGGTATCGCTTGCCAAATTCCTCCGCCAGCGGCACGAGATAATCGCCCGATACCCCAGCCAGGCCGCCCACAATGACAAGGGGATCCCCCTTTCCGTACTCGCGGTATGAGAGCACCGCTCCGTCGACGGGGAGCGTGGCGATGGTCTGGGAGAAGGCCGACAGATGCGGCCCCATGGCAAGAACAAGGGTTGCGAGAGTGCGTTTCAGTGTGGACATGGGAACTGGATGGTCGTCAGGGACGTGACAACGTACGGCAACATTTCCCGGGCGTCAAGTCTCGATGCGCTCAACCACAAGCGTCGGGGCATACAGGGGTGATCAGGTATGAATGAACGCGCCCGGGTCTTCATGCCCGGGCGGTTCAAAGATGAGGAAGAATGCGACAAAACGAAGGAAGCTCATTCCTTTCGTTTATGAGCCAGGGAGAGCGTTATTGTTTTCAAGGCCTGGTCCGCGCGAAGACACACGATGTACGTTTCACCGATCTGCCACTCTCGTTTCCGTACGACACCAAGCTCTGTCGATTCCTTCGAGACCCCGTACCGGCGGGCAATCCGATTCCATAATGTGTCGATTGTTCCCCTGATCGAGCCTTGAAGTCGGTCCGACTCGATCTTTGTAATGAGCACATAGCTGAGCAGGCTGTCTTTCATCGAGAACGCATACGAGGCTGAAACAGATACCCCAAATGCCTGCTCGGCCCGACGGAAAAAGAAGTGGCCGTTGTTCTCGATCATCTCCCCCGTCTTCACGTGTCTTGACAGCGTGAGCGGAGGGTCGACAATAACTTCTTCCGAAACCTTCGAAAGAGTCATGCCCCACGCGACAGACTCAAATGGATCCACAGGTTTGGCCACAATCTGCCCGGAAGTCGCTTGGACCGCGACAAGCAGCACCACCACACTTGCATAATGATGTCTCATAGTGACTCCAAAGAGCAGGGGCTGGGGGTGATGGTCACCAGCCCCTACTCAAGATTGAATCGAGAGATTCCTTCCGCCAGCCAGGGTGGCGATATGCAACTTCACTTACCGAGGGTGGGAAGGTGCGAAGGGCTGGTTGACGTTAGAAAAAGAGACTCCAAAACCAACTCACCACACACGCGACGGTCGTCCAAGCCCCCACCCCCCCGCACCTCAGAATTGTGGTCCCCGCCGATGAGTTAAACGGATTGAAATTATCCGTCATGCATTGATCGTAGGCCGCCCCGCCTGCTTCAACACATCCCTGCTGCCCTCCCACAATGCAATCCGCCTCCGCATCCGACAGGCGGGTCGAAACGGTCGCCACCGCGAGGTCGTTCTCCGACACAGGAGCCAGCCCGGCCCCCCACAGCACGGCGGCGAACAGGACCGCCAGAATGAATATCCGTGAGCGTAGCATAATGAATCTCCTTCAAGAATAACCGTGAATGGATCGTGAATGCCGCCGTCCGCCCGCTGCGGCCCGTCCGCCGCGCCATCGCGCTTCACAGTCCCCGGGGGCCGGCCGGGATCCGCTTTGCGTGATGCCGCTGCGGTTCAGCGGACAGAAAGCGGCGCTGCCGCATTCCATCTCAAACTCTAAGGCAGCCGCGCGATAACGACCCGCGGCCCATCAACGAATGCCCGCCCTGCCGGAGGTGCCTCTGAAATCCGTCGGCGACCCATCCTCCCCCAAGGAATCCACCGCCGAGAACCCCAGCGCATCCCCCTGGCAGTAGCGGAGCAACACCAAGCTGTCTTCAAGAAACGACCGGGCACCGGTACGCACCCGATTCACATGGTCCATTTCGTTGACGAACAACAGCGTCGGCACTTTCCGGACACCCAATTGAACGAGCGCCTCGTTCGCCGGCAACGTCCAAATGGGAAACGGAAACGCATGTTCCAGCGCAAACTGGCTCGTGGCCGCAGGATGGCTGAGCGAAACCCCGAACACATCGCACGAGGAGATCGCGGGTCGCAAGCGCCGCAGGTGCTCCAACTCCTCGCGGCAATGGGAACACGAGACGAGAAAGAACAGCAGGAGATGCCGTCGCGTGTAGGGTGCGGCCAGACGGACCGGCGATCCTTCTACCGTGCGGAAGTTCAACGGGGGACGCACAGAACCTTCCACCGTGAAACGGTTGAAGGCCGCGAGAAGAAGGACGAGACCGATGCCGCCAATGATGATCAACGCCGCGCCGGCGACCAGCAGGCGACGTTGTCGTAATGCTCCCCTCATAGAAGACGCGCGCCACATCCGACCACTGCGCGGCTGCGCTCTGCGAATATACTCGTGCCGCGAACCCTTGTCAAGAGTTCTTGCGGACTTTCTTCATGTTAATGATTCTGGGAGGATAGACAGATGCGCGCCACAGATCTGTCTCACAACAGTTGCTCGCGGCGACGCCACGACGGCAGTGGAATAGAGTAAGATGGAATGCAGTCACCCCTTGTTCAGATGCTCTTGCTGTTCGCCGCGGTCGTTGTGCCCTTGCGCCTGCCTACGTGCCGGAGGACACTCCGGCAGGCAGGTCGCTGTGAGATGAAGTGTTTGAGAGAGGATGAGGAGACGACGGGCGGGGAGGGACGGCCGGTAGATCAGTATGACCGCAGGAAGAACTCGCCGACGAGCGTCAGTGCCATCCACCAATACACCATCACCATCCAATATGGATGCCGCTTCTTCAGATGGCGCCACCACCGGGCGCCCACGGCGTGGACGGCGACAAACGGAATGACCCACAAGGCCGCGACCGCAGGTGAAAGATCGCGCCCCAACCAAGCACCCATGTGCTGCGTTGGATTGAAAACAGATCCGTAGAGGAGCAACAGGTGGGCGATGTACACGAACAACGACTCCACCCCCATCGTCGTGATCCAACGCGGCATCCAGAACATTTCATGACGAGTGCCCACGACACGATCCTCGAGAAACCAGAGTCCACCGAGCGCCACGAGAAGAAGCCCCAGCCGCAACCAGAAATAGCTGGGAGCGGTATACCAAAAGTCCTCCCACCCGTACGCGGTGACCGGCAGCAGGTCCAGGACCATCCCTCCGAAGATCATCAACGCTCCCACGATCAACAATTGGACCATGAAGCGCCGCTCCTGATCGGTCTGCTGAGCCCGGAGAAATCCCCAGGAGGCAAGCACGCCTGCGAGAACGAATGCTGCATACGGAAAGACCGGAAACGGGGACTGAAACCAGCCCGTCAACGCCGTCGAGAGCCACAATGGACCGTTGCGAACGGCTGCGGAATCCCAGACGAGCGGTGTTCCGAGAACCAACAGGAACCCGGCGACTGCGGTGGCCGCAAGGAATGCCGATTCCTTTCGGAAGAACACGTAGAGCAGGCGAAGCGCGACCACACAGAGTCCGATAAGCTGCAACACGTCGAATAGGAGGAACGACTCCCATTCGGCCGGAGTGGCCGTCTCGAGGGTCTTGGTGAGGGAGAGATACGGAAGGTGCAGCGCGTAGCCGATCAGGATGAGGGAGACCCCGCGCCAGATGCGGCGTAGAACAGGACGCGAGAAGCCTCTCAGCAGATGTGCTTTGCGCTGTGTGGCAATGGCGAACGTGAACCCGGCAC
>CAYIHQ010000103.1:3502-7388 GCA_964362905.1 uncultured Ignavibacteriaceae bacterium | reverse complement strand
GATAAATACCTGCTCCAGGAGACGATCCGTCCCGCCTATCTCGGAGATTTCCGTGCTTGGTTCCGGGTGTTCTACGTCTGCGGAGAGGTCATTCCCTGTTGGTGGGACGACCAGACGCATGTCTATGAAGAAGTGTCCGCGGAGGATCAGCGGTACTTTGGCTTGGAAAAGATCCATGCGGCGGTGCGGACTATCGCGACAGTGTGCCGCTTGGATTTCTTCTCAACGGAATTGGCCCACACGCCCGATGGAAGGCTTGTCGCAGTCGATTATGTGAACGAAATGTGCGATATGCGCGTCCAATCCAGCACTCCCAACGGGGTTCCCGATGCGGTCGTTCGGCGCATCGCCGACCGGATCGCAGCCCTTTCCGTTGGGTCCACGTATTCATAATGGGTTAGCCCTTGATTTTCAACTAGGGGTTTAATACTTTAGCCCCAACGATATAAAACTCGTTTGTCACTGCCATCACTGGGAGGAACTATGAGTACCGCATGGAATCGAAGCGGCTGGAAACTTTTTGTTATCTCGATCGTCGTTCTCGGGTTGTCATTCGCCGGTTGCGGCGGGTCTGAGGAGGTGACCGAAGGGGAAGAAGGGCAGACGCTCGGCGAAGGCCAGACGCAGGAACAGCCGGCGGATGCCGGTGACCAGGCGCTGACGTCGTTCATCGGTGCCAAGGAGCCGGCTGCGGCTGAGTCCGAAAAGCCGGCGCAAACGGCGGCTGCGACAGGTCAACTGGGTCAGTATGAGAAGCAGATCGAAGACCTGCGCACTGAGAACACGAGCCTGAAGCAAAAGATCGTGAAGCTCGAGCAGGACAACCGCACATTGAACACCATGATGGCGGAGTCGGAGAGCAAGATCCAGGCCGAGCGATGGCGTGGGGACAGCCTGCAACAAGCTCTCGCCAGTCAGCCGATGGCCGCGGCTGCTCCGGTCACCCCGGGCGAAGAACCGGCGTACGTGCCCGAGACTCCGATGAGCATCACATCGTACGAGGAGGCTCTCCAGGCGTTCAATGGAAAGCGATACGACGACGCGATCGCGGCCTTGGAAGGAATGTTGAGCCAGGGTGTCTCGAAGGACCTCGAGGACAATTGCACCTACTGGATCGGCGAGTCGAGATTCGGCAAGAAGCAATACAAAGATGCGATCGCCGCTTTTGTGCAGGTCATGTCCTACGCCGTATCCGAGAAGAAGGGCGACGCTCAGTATATGATCGCCCAATCCTACGAGCGTCTGGGGAATAAAGCGAAGGCAAAAGAGGGATATGAGAAGGTGGTGAAGGACTATCCGCTCAACAAAGTGGTGAAGAAAGCAAAGGAACGCTGGGCACGTCTCTAACCGTCCCCGCATCACCCGTGATCGTGCAAGCCCCGTCCCCCGCGATGGGGCTTCGCATTTTGGAGCGAAAGCGGGACACAGACCTGCCTGCCGGCAGGCAGGGTTCCACAGAGCCGGAGGCCCACCACAAATGCCGCGCAGCGACAAACTACTTTTCCTCAGAGGAGTATTGATTATCGCTTCGCGATAGGGTCGTGGGCCTTCGGCTGTGCAACGTCTTTTTTGAGAAGCGGTCTCCAATTGGTATATTCCCCCCGTGGCGAAACTCCAAACCAAATACGTCTGTCAATCCTGCGGTTACGTATCTCCGCGATGGGTCGGCAAGTGCTCCAACTGCTCCGAATGGAACACGTTCGTCGAGGAGGCGCCTGTACCGCTGAGGGCAGTGAGGAAAACCGGCATACCCTCGACGCTGGAACCCGTGTCTCTTGACGAGGTGGAAAGGGAAGATGTGCCCCGCTTCCGGACGTCCATACAGGAACTGGATCGCGTCCTCGGTGGCGGCATCGTCCCCGGCTCGCTCCTGCTGCTCGGAGGAGACCCCGGCATCGGCAAGTCCACGTTGATGATGCAGGCAGCGCTCGCCCTCGTCGATCAGACCGTGCTGTACGTGACGGGGGAGGAGAGTGTCCGGCAGATCAAACTTCGGGCGGAACGTCTCGAACGACGTTCGACGAAGCATATCCTCCTGCTCGCCGAGACCAACCTCGACCTGATCCTCGACGTCGTCGAGCGCGGCACCCCGGATGTGCTCGTCATAGATTCCATCCAGACGATGTTCCGGCCCGGCCTCGAGAGCGCGCCCGGAAGCGTCAGCCAAGTGCGGGAATCTGCGGCGCTGCTGCTCCGCCTGGCCAAGACGCGCGGCATTCCCATCTTTCTGATCGGCCATGTGACGAAAGAGGGGATGATCGCCGGTCCCAAGGTCATCGAACACATGGTCGACTGCGTCCTCCAGTTCGAAGGAGAGGCGCACTATTCCTATCGCGTCCTTCGCGCGTTGAAGAATCGCTTCGGCTCGACGAATGAGATCGGCATTTTCGAGATGCACGACACCGGCCTCCGGGAGGTCCTCAATCCTTCCGAGGTATTCTTGGCCGAACGCCACGGCGGGTCGTCCGGCTCCACCGTCGTCGCATCCATCGAAGGATCGCGCCCCATCCTGCTCGAAGTGCAGGCGCTGGTGTCGACATCCAACTACGGCACCCCCCAGCGGATTTCGACAGGCATCGACTATCGCCGACTCTCGTTGTTGCTCGCCGTGCTCGAGAAGCGGGTGGGATTGCGACTTGGCCAGCAGGATGTCTTCGTCAACGTGGCCGGAGGGCTGAAGATCGATGAACCCGCGGTGGACCTCGGTGTCGCCGCCTCCATTGCCTCGAGCCATCGCGACGTCGCCGTCGACCCGCAGGCCGTGGCCGTGGGCGAGATCGGGCTCGGCGGCGAGATCCGCGCCGTCGGACACATCGACAAACGCGTGCAGGAAGCGGCGAAGCTCGGATTCAAACGCATTGTCCTCCCGCGATCGAACACCCGCTCCCTCAAGCAGGTGGAAGGGATCGAACTGGTGCCGGTCGACCGGATCGACCAGGCCATGGATGCCCTTCTGACCTGACCGCAGCCATGGAATGGATCGGGTACGTGGGCCTGACCGCCCTGGCAGTCTGTTGGATCCCTCAATCGGTCGATACGCTCCGGAGCGGCCGATGCGATGTGAACCTCGGCTTCCTCATCCTCTCAGCGCTCGGAAGCGCCGCGCTCGCCCTGTACGCCGTGCTGCGCCACGACACGGTCTTCACGCTTGTCAACATTCTCACGACGTCGGGTGCGCTTCTCAATCTCACGTACAAACTCTTCCCGCGTAACCGTCCGGAATGAAACTCGTCCTCGCCTCCCGGAATCGTCACAAACTCCTGGAACTTCGCACGTTCCTGCAAGATCTCCCCGTCGAGGTGGTCTCTGTGGACGATGCGCATCCCGGCCTCGTGCTCGTCGAAGACGGGCTCACGTTCGCGGAGAATGCGCTCAAGAAAGCACGCGAGGTCTTCCAAGGAACGCGATCGCCGGCCCTGGCCGACGATTCCGGGCTCGAGGTGTTCTATCTGAACGGACGACCGGGAGTGCGATCCGCCCGCTATGCCGGTGACGGTGCGACCGACGACGAGAACAACGAAAAGTTGCTGCGCCAGATGCGCGGTGTTCCGGCGCGGCGTCGGGGCGCCCAATTTCGTGCCGTCCTGGCCCTTGTCGGTCCCGGATTAGAGGAGGTCGCCACCGGCTTCTGTCAGGGACATCTGACGGAGGTGCCCCGCGGCACGAACGGCTTCGGCTACGACCCGATCTTCACTCCCGACGGCCTGGATCGTACCTACGCCGAGCTCACGCAGGAAGAAAAGAACCGCATCAGCCATCGCTTCCGCGCCTTCGCCGCCCTGCGCGACATCCTGCGGCGTCGGCTCGGCTGACCCAGAGGACCCTTATGATCCGTGCCGTCGCACTTTCCGTCGTTGTGGTGCTTGTCTCTTCCGCTCAGATCAAC
>CAYIHQ010000103.1:0-3492 GCA_964362905.1 uncultured Ignavibacteriaceae bacterium | reverse complement strand
GTCCGCGTTCCGCTCAATTATTACCTGCCCGACACCGCTACCTACGATCCCGCGATCCCCACGCCCGAGCAGTTCTTTGGGTTCCAGGTCGGCGAATGGCACCTGAGTCCCGACCAGATCCATGCGTATGTCCGCCGTCTGGACGATCTGTCCGAGCGCATCCGGATCGAACCGATGGGCGTATCGCATGAACAGCGCCCCATCCTGCTCCTCGTCATCACGGCGCCGGAACACCAGCGCGACCTGGAACGGATCCGCCAGGAACATCTCCGGCTCAGCGCCCCCACCGGCGGAAGCACACCCGCGATTGACCGGATGCCGGTCGTCGTGTGGATGGGCTACTCCGTCCACGGCAACGAGGCAAGTGGCAGCAATGCGGCGGCGCTCGTGGCATATCATTTTGCTGCGAGCCGCTCCCCGGAGACGGAGGACCAACTCCGCAATGCCGTCATTCTGCTCAATCCCTCGATCAATCCCGATGGGCTCCATCGCTTCGCCTCATGGGTGAACGCACATCGTGGTGCGGTGGTCACCCCGCAGGCTTCGTCGCGCGAGCATAACGAACCATGGCCGGGTAGTCGCGGCAACCATTATTGGTACGACCTCAACCGGGATTGGATGCCGCTGCAGCATCCGGAGAGCCGCGCGCGCGTTGAACGCTATTATGCGTGGCGCCCCAATGTGCTGACGGACCACCATGAGATGGGAACGAACGCGACGTTCTTCTTCCAGCCCGGGATCCCGTCCCGCAACAATCCTCTGACGCCGTCGTCCGTAGGCGATCTCACGTCCCGGATGGCAGTCTACCACGCAGAGGCGTTGGACCGCATCGGATCGCTCTACTATACGCGGGAATCGTTCGATGATTTCTACGTCGGAAAGGGCTCCTCGTACCCCGACATCACGGGGGGTATCGGCATTCTCTTTGAACAGGCATCGGCACGGGGACACGCGCAGGAAAGCCCCGGCGGCACCATCACATTCCCGTTCGCGATACGCAACCACGTAACGGCCTCGCTGTCCTCTGTGCGCGGGTCCGTGGCGCTCCGAACAGATCTCCTGCGTCATCAGCGTGAGATGGCGTCCTCCGCTCTGACGGCGGCGGCGGCTTCTCCGGTGAAGGCCTATGTCGTCGGCACCGATGATGACCCGGTTCGGTCTGCCGCCTTCGTCGACATCCTCGTGCGGCACCAGATCGAGGTATTCCGAACGGGCAAGTCGGTGCGTCACGGAGATAAGGAGATCGAAGCCGGCCAGGGTTTCGTCATCCCCGTTCGGCAGCCGCAGTTCCGATTGGTCACTTCCCTGTTCGAACGTCGCACCCGGTTTGAGGACAGCCTGTTCTACGACGTCTCGGCATGGAACCTGCCGTCGGCGTTCAACCTGCCGAGCGTGGAACTTACCACGATTCCATCCGGACTTGTTGGGCCGCGGGTCGCATCGCCCGCCGTCTCCGGAACGCTGTTCACTCCCCGGGAAGGAGCGATCGCCTATGCGTTCGCGTGGCACAATTTCCGGTCGTCCGTGACGCTGTACCGACTCCTCGCTGCCGGCATTCATGCGAGGGTCTCCGTCAAGCCGTTTGAGTCTCGGACTGCCGAAGGAGTGCGAAGCTTTGCCCCTGGCAGCATTGTCGTGCCCGTCATCTCGCAGGTTGACCGCAGCGCCATCCTCCAGTCCATCCTACAGGAAGCTGCTGCGCAAGATGGGATCATCGTTGAACAACTGACCACGGGACTTTCGGGATCCGGCATTGACCTGGGTTCGTCGAACCTCATCCCCGTCCCGTTGCCGCGCATCGCATTGCTCGCCGGCGCCGGTGCATCCGGGACGGATGCCGGCGAGGTCTGGCACCTGCTCGATGAACGTCTGCGGATCCCCGTCACACTGCTCGAGCCCGATGCGCTGGGTCGCGTCGACCTCCATGCGTTCAATGTTCTCATCATGGCCGGCGGATCGTTTGCGACCATCGACTCCGCCGGTCGGGCCGCTGCGCAGGAATGGACGGGTCGTGGCAATACCCTTATCGCGACGGAACAGGCCGCGGAGTGGGCCATTGCCAATCGACTGGCGACCGCGGCGGTCAAACGGCCTCTTCCCAGCCGAAAAGACTCTGCGCTCATCTTGCCGTACGCCGACGAGGAATCGTATCGGAGCGCGCGCGCAATGCCGGGTGCGATCGTACAGGCGCAACTCGACCTTACGCACCCGCTGACCTTTGGTTACCGATCGGCGACGATCTCGCTCTTCAAGAGCACTCCGTTAGTGTTCGATGTGCCGAAGAGCCCATTCGCGTTGCCCGTCCAATTCGGCACGGATCCCCTCGTCAGCGGGTACATTCATGAAGATGTGCTCAAGAACATCTCCGGCGGAGGCTCTGTCGTCGTCTCCGCGGTGCGCAGTGGCCGATCGATCCTGCTGTCCGACAATCCCGCCTTCCGCGGATTCTGGTACGGCACCAACCATCTCCTTTTGAATGCAGTGTTCTTTGGACCGGTCATACGTGCCTCGTCCGCCCGTCCCGGTGGCTGATCGGGGCGTGCCGTTTCATGCTCGCCCGCTTGTGTGTGTGAAGCGGCCGGCCGGATTGGTTGCACGTGACAACGAATCTTGGTATGTTTCTGCGAGTTCCGGGGGGGAACCGCACCAGAGCACATTCATGCCCAACATCGACCACCGAATAGCCCGACTGCAATCTTCCTCGGTCTTTCACGGCCTCAGCCGTGACAGTCTGGAACAGTTTGCCCGTTTGCTGGCGGTTGAGCAGACCAAGGCCGGTACCATCCTCATGGACATGGACATGCCCGGCGACAAGGTCTATCTTATTGAACAAGGCAGGGTGCGCATTTCCCGCGTGACGAAATACGGGGATGAAACGACCTTGAACGACCTGGGTCCGGGGGAGATCGTCGGCGAACTTGCGTCGTTGAGCGGCCACATCCGATCCGCCCGCGTCACAGTGAGCGAAGACGCAACGCTCCTGACCCTGTCCGGCCCGGAGTTCGAGCAGCTCCTCAAGTCGAACCATGAGGTCTCGTTCAACCTTCTCCGGGAACTGGGTAGCCGGCTCCGTAAGGCCAACGACAACATCGTCGCACGGCTCGAGGAGCAGCGGGTGAACATCGAAGCCCGCATGCACCGGCTTCACAAGCTCATCGAGGCATCGAAGAGCATCAACTCCACCCTCGACCTGGACAAACTTCTCTCCCGGATCCTCGAAGCTGCCACATCCAGCATCGATGCCGACCGTGGCACCGTCTATCTGATCGACGACATCAAGAAAGAACTCTGGTCAAAGGTCGTCCAGGGCGAGAACATGGCCGAGATCCGCCTGCCGCTTGGGAAAGGCATCTCCGGCGTCGTCGGCGAGACGGGCGAGGTCGTGAACATCCCCGACTGCTACAAGGACCCGCGTTTCAATTCGGACTTCGACAAACGGACCGGGTACCACACGAAGAGCATGCTCTGCATGCCGATGAAGAACAAGGATGG
>CAYIHQ010000102.1:0-7409 GCA_964362905.1 uncultured Ignavibacteriaceae bacterium | reverse complement strand
ATCGTTGTTCGTTTTCCGTCCCGCAACACTTCAGCGGCTCCGGAGTACTCATTCAACAGGCCCTCCACCGAGAACGTGACCTGGTAGTTCAGCGGTGGAAGCGGATGCTGCGGGAGTCCGCCGACCCTCATCCGGATCGATCTGACGGAATCGAATTCTCCCAAACTTCCCATCGCAAGGATATTCACGAGGCCGGGAGCCAGGCCGCAATTGGGAATGATCGTGACGCCGGCGGCCACTGCCTCGCGGTGGTGCTTTCGTTGGCGGGCGACAACCTCATCATTGCCGCCAAGGTCGCACAGGTGACACCCCGCACGGATCGCTGCTCGCGTCAGCGCTTCGTTGTGCCGAAATGACACGGCGACCCCGACGGCCGTGTGTCCGCGCATCAACGAGACGACGGCGGCTTCGTCGGTCACATCCACCTGCACCGGTTTGACTACGCCGTGAGGGATCCTGGATGCTGCAGCCTTCGCCCGGTCAAGGTCGATGTCGGCCAGCGTCACCGATGTCGTTCCTCGGGAGCGCGCGAGGTCGTAGGCCAGCGCGTAGCCCATCATGCCAGAGCCGAGAACGAGATATTTCATGGATGAGCTGAGATGGTGAAAAGTGAAATGTAGCCGGAGGCCCATTACAACTATCGCGAAGCGATAAACAAATTCTCAGGGCGAAGTGAATCGTGAATCGTAAACCGTCAATCGCAAATCACCTGCGCCCTGACCACTCCTATCTCCTATCTCCTATCTCCTGTCTCCTTCTTCTCTCACTTCCTCACCTCTCCAGTCTCCATCGACCAGAACAAAAGGTCCAGTTCGTCGATAGGAATTCCGATCTCCGAGGAGAAATCGGTGAAGCGCTTCTCCACCGCGAGATATCTCTTCCGGGTGAGGGAAGAGGGGATCGCCCGAATGGCGCCATATCTCTTGAGGTTGCGCAGAATGTGGCGGTCCAGGATCGCGAGTCCGTCATTCCGGCCGATGTTCCGCAGAAAATGGCTCGCCTCTTTAAGACCGAAGCCATTGACCCGCGCAACAAGGAGGTCGCGTCGCGCGTGCGGGTCACTCGAGGATTCCACGAGCTGTTGGATCTGGGCGTGAATTCCCATCGCCTCCAGGAGGCGGCGCGCCTTGACGCGATGGAAACGAATGTAGTGGCGCGGGTTCCGCAACAACGGCTCCGGGTCGAATCCCGTGCGCAGAAACTCCCCGCTACGAAGCTCCTGCACGACTGCGTCGGCGTTGATGGCGCTCGACTGGGGTGTCAGCAGGCAATACACGAGTTCGTAGAAGTACTCCGACGATGGTACGGCTGCGAATTCTCCCAGGCGTCGTCGGATGATCCCCGCCCGCTTTACATGAAGCACCCGAAGCGCGGCAACAGCTTCCCGGTTCCTGTGCGAGGCGATCGAACGAGACATCAGCGCACCAGGGACGCGGACCACCGCTGTCCATCTTTCTTGATGCGAATGAGGCTGTCCCGCTCGAGTCCGAGCAACACCTCCCGCAGCCAGGTCTCGTCGCCTCGCGTGAAGGAGGGGAGGATCGCCCGCCCGATCGAAGGCACGGTCTTGTATGTTCGGGGGCCTGCCGCTCCCAGCAGCCCGACGACACGCCCCTGGTGAATACGACGCGGGAAGCCGCGATAGAGCCGCTCCGGAGATCCTGCCCGTACGGCGACGCGCGCGGCGCGTCCGTAGGATGGACACCGCCGTCCGACGGGACAATCAGGACACGACGGTGCCGCGGCCGTGCAGATCGTCGACCCGAGCTCCATCAAGGCCTGGTTCCAATCATTTGACGAACGCCGGGAAAGGACCCTCTCTGCAAGGTTCCACAGGTTGCCAGATCCTGCTGCACGCGGGAAGAGGCGATGGAGCACCCGCCGCACGTTCGTGTCGAGCACGGCAACCGGAACGCCAAACGAAAAGCAAGCGACGGCCCGGGCGGTATATGGACCGATTCCCGGCAATTGTTCGAGGTCTTCCACCTTCTTCGGAAATCTGCCTTTCAGAGTTTTGTGGACTTGGACCGCCAATGCGTGGAGTCGCAACGCCCTCATATTGTAACCCAGGCCCTGCCAAGCCTCCAGGACGGATCCAGGTGAGGCGACTGCAAGGGATTTCATCGTTGGAAATCTCTTCAGAAAAGCCCGATAGAAACCCACGACCCGGTTGACCTGCGTTTGCTGGAGCATGACCTCGGAAACGAGAATGCGATACGGGTCGCGGGTTCGCCTCCACGGAAAATCGCGAGCCGAATGCCGATACCACCGCAGAATGCGACGCTGGATGAGAGGCAGTTGGGGGATGGCCGGCATCGACGGTCGTTAGAGAGCAAACCGGGAGGCAATGAGACGCTGCACGATGCCGCGATTCCCTTGGAGAATATCCAGCGACTGAAGCTTCTCGGGCGTCACCCATCGGACATCTTCAAAGACATTGTTCACGAGCGCGCCAAAGAATTCCGTCACGTAGCAGTAGTGGACTTGAAACATCCCCCCGTCATCATAGTGGGATACTTCCACTTCCATTTTCCCGATCGGACCGACGGTGATCGACAGCTCTTCGTGGAGTTCCCGTCGAAGACATGCCTCCGCCTGTTCACCTTCTTCGAACTTGCCGCCCGGGAACTCCCACTTAAGGCCGTATCGGGCCCCCTTTTTGCGCTGACAGATCAGGACCCGTCCGTGGTCGACGAGAATGCCGACGGCAACATGTCTCATGGCGACAAATGTACGGAAAGAGGGAAGCACATCAAACGCCGCGGTATTCGACCGGCCTCGTCGTTTGGCGGGTCGTGAAATTAGGAGTATATTTCCGTTCATTCGTGGGCATGCCTTTCCCGCCCGACGGGGCGGCCATCGTCCATTCGAGACGGAAGACCTCTATGAAGTTCCTGCGATCCACCGTCGCCCTCGTGTCCATCATGCTCTCCACTGCGACTGCTCAAGTCGCCAATCACGTCGTGATCAGCGAGGTCTTTTACCTCGCACCGACGACAGCGCCCAACACAGAATTTGTCGAACTCTACAACCCGACAGGGAGCGATATTGCCCTGACGAACCTGTCCTTGCAGACTGAAATCGTCGTTAACTCCAGTAATGCCGGAAGTTGGCACGTGAACTTGGGTGGATCGATCATCAAGGCTTACGGATATCTTCTCGTCGGACAGAGCGCCGTCTCCCCGGCTCCGGACCTGCCAATTCCGGCCGGCAAAGGGCTTAATAATAGCGGACCGCGCGCCGCAGTTCGGATCATCAACACCGTCACGAGCGCTGTCGTCGATCTCGTCGCCTGGGATGGCGCCAACACGCTGGGCCTCGAAGGAACTGCATACACGGCCGCCGGCTTCACGTCCTCAAATCCCAAATCGATCGAGCGCAAGGCCAAGTCCTCGTCGACCTCCTCCTCCATGCATGACGCCGATTCATTGCTGGGGAACGGATACGACAGCAACGACAACTCGCTTGATTTTGTCCTACACGACGCGCCGTACCCGCAGAATTCCTTGAGTGCCATCGAGCAACCTTTCACCGGTCCCGACACGGAAGCACCGACCGTCCTGGCGCTCCAGCCATTGAGCGCCACGTCGATCCTCGTCCAGTTCAATGAAGCCGTTGATTCTGCGACGGCCTCGACCGCCTCCAACTACGTGCTCAACGGCGGCGTGACTGTCAATGCCGCCGCGCGGAGCGGGGCACAACCGTCACGCGTCACTCTGACCACGGGCACCATGGCACCGGGCGTGTATTCGCTGTCGGTCTCCGGGATCAAGGACACGAGCAACAACATGATGGCGGCCCCGCAGGTCCTGACGTTTGCCTCGGGAATCATCTCCATCGGCCAGGCCCTGACTCTCGGGGCTGGAGCAAGCGTCCGTATCCAGGGGATCGTGACGGTGGGAAATGAATTCGCCACGCCGTCGTACATCCAGGACTCAACCGGAGCTCTGGCGGTCTTCAACAACTCCTTCAGTCAGCGAGCAAAACCCGGCGATGTATGGGAGGTCTCTGGCGGCCTGAAAAGCTTCAACGGGCTTCTCGAAGTCGATCCGGTGACGGACTCGTTGCGCGTCAGCACGGGAAATCCTCCGCCCGCCGCGCTCACAGTCACAAGCGCAGGCCTGAACGAGGCCGTGGAATCGCGATTCGTACGCCTGAACCGCGTGAAGTTCCAGGCCACAGGGAGTTTCGGAGCCGGCGTGGACAGTTCCTACAATGTCGCGGACGCCCTCGGGACCTTCCCCGTTCGCATCGACAAGGATTCGAACATTCCGGGCTCGCTCATCCCAGCGGACTCCGTCAACATCGTCGGCGTTGTCAATGACTTCAACGGAAGTTATCGCCTGATGCCGCGCAGTTTCGCAGACATCGGCGTGTCGGACCCGGTGCCCAATCAGACGTGGGTTGACATGGCTGTGGCTCGGAGCTACACGGTCGGGACCCCTGTGCGTGTGCGGGGGATCGTGACGTACAACCAACCGGGCACCACGAGCACGATCTTCATCCAGGACGCGACCGGCGGGATGGCGCTGTTCAGCACGGCTGCCAACGGGCTTGTCGAAGGCGACTCGGCGGAAGTGCGCGGCACCATGGATGTGTTCAACAATCTGCAAGAGGTCAAGAACATTGACAGCGTCTGGTCGTTCGGGTCCGGCCATCCGTTGCCCCCGCCGCGGAATCTGCTTGTGACGCAGGCAAGCGAGGCCTCCGAAGCCATGCTCGTCCGGTTCAGGAATGTACGGTTCGCCCAGTCCGGCACCTTCGCCGGAAACACCACCTATCAGATCAGCGATGGCTTGAACCAGCTGGACGTGCGGATCCCCACGGGCTCGTCATTGGTGGGGACCCCGATCCCGCCGGGAGCCATCGACGCCGCCGGCGTGCTGGGCCAATTCCAGGCCCGGTATCAGCTTGTGCCGCGGTTGCAGGCGGACCTCGTGGCCCTGCCCGGCCCGCAGATCACGGCGGCTCCGGTCGTCGACTCGCTGTCTGACGGCGGCTTCCGGGTCCGGTGGACGACCTTGACACCGGGCACGAGCAAGGTGTACTACGGCCCCGGCGAAACGACGGTGGATTCGAGCATTGTGGCGTCGGAACAGTCGTCGCACGCGGTCGTTGTGAGCGGGTTGCAGCCCGGACGGGTGTATGCGTATCGGGTCGTATCGACCAACGCATCCGGAACGAGCGATGCCGGCCAGGCGTACGTGGTGACAACATCGTCGGCCAGCACGGGTGAGATCCGCGTCTACTTCAATTATCCCGTCGATACCGCGTTGCCGTTTACCGAGCAGGCACAGGGGAATGTCGACCTTGGCGCAAGGATCCTCGAGAAGATCTCCGCGGCCACCCGCAGCATCGATCTTGCGTTGTACTCATTCGATGATTTCAACGCCTCCGCGACGGACATTGCGCAACGTCTGGCGGACTCGCTCGTGGCAGCGAAGGTACGCGGCGTGAAGGTGCGCATGGTGTTCCACGACCGCGCATCGACCGGAGCGCTCACCACGTTGATCAACGGCGGGATACCCGTGCTGAAGCGGACCGTACCCTCTGCGGGTTCCGGGATGCACAACAAGTTCTGGGTCTTCGACGGGCGCGACACCGTCGGCGCGACGGATGACTGGGTCGTGACGGGATCGTGGAACGCGACGGACGATGGCACGTATCGCGACGCGCAGAACGCGGTCTTCATCCAGGACCGGTCGCTGGCGGCGATCTACACCAAGGAGTTTGAGGAGATGTTCGGAAGTGCCACCGACGTTGCGAACAGCGGACTGGCGCGATTCGGCCCGACGAAGCGCGACGACACGCCGCACTGGACAATGGTCGGCGGGACGAAGGTGGAGGTCTACTTCAGTCCGAGCGATCGAACTTCCGCGGCGATCACGCGGACCCTGAACTCGGCGCAGCAGAACATCTTCTTCGGCCTCTTTAGCTTCACGCGCGATGAGATCGCCGCCGAGATCATCGCGCGTAAGAGCGCGGGAGTGATTGTCCGTGGCATCATCGACAACATCAACGACTCTGGGTCGGAATATCCCGTCCTCCAGGCCGCGGGCGTCGATGTGGTGTCAGCGGGCCACGGAGTGGTCGTGGGGGCGTTCCACCACAAGTACGGCGTGGTCGATCCGTTCCATGACGCCAGCGATCCGATCGTGGTGACCGGCAGCCACAATTGGTCGAGCGCGGCCGACACGGACAATGACGAAAACACGGTCATTATTCATTCGGGCGCTGTGGCGCGCCAATTTGTGCGGGAGTTCTCGAATCGGTACAGCGAATCCGGCGGCACCGGCTCCATCACGTCCTTGACGGAGGGCCGTGAGGTGCCGGAAGTTCCAGCGCTCGATGCGCCATATCCCAACCCCTTCAACCCTTCCACGACGGTGCGGTTCGCGCTGCCGCATGATGCGCGTGTTCGGCTGCGGGTGGTGGACGTCCTCGGGCGAACGGTCGAAACTATCCTCGAGGAAACGCGTCCCGCCGGTGTCTACACCGTGATCTGGAACGCGGACCGGTTGGCGACGGGAACGTATCTGCTGGTGTTCGACGCGGACGGTGCTCGTCTCACACGAAAGATCGTGTTGCTGAAGTAGTCAAGAAGAACAGGCGGAAGCGCGACACGTCCCCATGCTCCCCAGAACGCCAGACGAGATTCGCGCGGTCTTCGCGACGTCGGGAGATTTCAACGAGATCTTCGACGCGTTCGAGGTGGCCGTGGCGATGGGGCTCAAGGACGTCGAACTCTACCGCGTGCTGTTCTGGAACACGGCGCTTTCGCCGGACGAAGTGCGTCTGTTCGGGGAGAAGTTGGCGGCATCGTACCCGGACATCGCGTACGATGTCTATGCATGGTTGGCCAGCGTCTTCGAAGTCACCTACTCCTCGTACGACAATTTCGAGCTGGCGTTGCTCTACTACCGCAAGGCCGCGGGTGCGCGACCGGAGGAGGTGGCGCCGTACCTCGACGCAGCGGATTGTTACAATCCCGACCTCAATATCCCTCCCGCCGACCAATTGCTTTCATTTCTCCGGTCGGGCATTCCGCTCGTGTCCAACAAGAAATCGCTCCTGCATCGGCTGGCTTACATCTGCGAAATGACCGGCGACCAGGAGCAAAGTCAGTACTATCGCAGGCTCGCGGATGACATCGGGCGCCTCCGCAACTGACGGGCACGGACACGCTCTCAAGGGGACACTGGCCATGGTGGCGGCGGTGATCCTCTGGGGCGGCTCCGCCGGTCTCGCGAAGTACCTGTTCCAACGCGACTATTCGCCCCTCATCATCACCCAGACTCGCACGTCGATCGCCTTCGTTCTTCTCGGGACGTGGTTCGCATGCCGCGACCGGTCCGTTTTCCGGGTGGCGCGCCGCGATATCCTGCGCCTGGTGTTTGTGGGTGTGGTGG
>CAYIHQ010000101.1:0-7433 GCA_964362905.1 uncultured Ignavibacteriaceae bacterium | reverse complement strand
GACGAGATCGCGCAACTCAGCGTTGATCTGCTCGATCCCCTTCTGCTCGCAGTGGCGCAGGACGGGAGTCACTAGGCCTTCTTCGAGAGCCACAGCCACAGAAATGTGGGCAAACCCGTACTGTCGCGACGACTCTCCGAGGTACGAAGCGTTGACCTGGGGATGGCGCATGAGAACGCTCGCGCAGGCCTTGACGAGGATATCGGTGAAGCCCACCTTCACTCCGTCAACGCTGTTGAGCTGATCGCGGAACGCCATCGCCGGCTCCATGTCCACTTCCATGGTGACGTAGAAGTGCGGCACGGTCTGCTTGCTCTCAGCCATCCTCTTTGCGATGGTCTTTCGGATGGGGGAGAGGGGGACATCTTGTGTAGGCCTGCTGACGAATGGACGGCCTGGCAGGACTGTTCCAGCGGAACCGGTAGCTGAGGCGCCGTCCAGGTCGCGCTTCACGACGCGGCCTTGCGGCCCTGATCCCGGCACCGTCCGGAGGTCGATCTGGCGATCGGAGGCGATCTTCCGGGCGAGGGGTGAGGCCTTCACACGACCATCAGCGACGCCCGCCGAAACGACGGTTACCGCTGGCAGAGGCGAAGCAGTCGACGCCGGCGAAGGAGCGCCGGATGCGGGTTGGATGGGAGCGGTGAGTTTGACGGGAGGAGCCTCTCGCTCCAGTGCGGAAATGTCCTCGCCGGCATCCGCGATGATGGCTATGGGGGCTCCGATAGCCGCCTTGCCTCCCTCGGGAACGAAGATCTTCCGGAGAATGCCCGAATCGTAGGCTTCGAGCTCCATGTCTGCCTTGTCCGATTCGATCTCCACCAGCACATCGCCCTGCTTTATTTTGTCGCCTTCCTTGTAGCGCCACTTCAGAATCGTGCCTTCGCTCATCGTATCACTGAGCTTGGGCATCTGGATCTTGGTTGCCATGGGGAGTGGTTCCTCTGTCTTAACTGCGATACAGGACGGTGTGGACGGCCTTCACGATCTTCTCGACGCTGGGCATCGAGGCGCGCTCCAGATTTCCCGCGTACGGGAGCGGAACGTCTTCCTGATGGACGCGTTCAATGGGTGCGTCGAGGTCGTCGAACGCCCGGTGTTGCACCTCGGAGGCGATCTGTGCGCCGACGCCGGCGAAGGGCCAGCCTTCTTCCACCACGACGAGCCGGTTCGTCTTGCGGACGGAGTTCACGATCAGGTCCCAATCCATGGGCTTGATGGTGCGTGGGTCGATCAACTCAACGCTGATGCCCGCTTCTTGCAACTCCTGGACGGCGGGGATCGCGAAGCGCTGGAGCACTTTCGACCAGGAGACGACCGTGACGTCCGTTCCTTCCTGAATGATGTTGCCGACGCCGATTGGGACCGTGTACTCGCCGTCGGGAATCTCCCCCTTATCGCCGTACATGACCTCGCTTTCGATGAAGATGATCGGGTTGTTGTCCCGAATGGAGCTCTTCAGCAATCCCTTGCCGTCGTATGGATTCGACGGCATCACGACCTTAAGCCCGGGGATGTGTGCGTAGATGGCTTCCAGCGACTGCGAGTGTGTGGCCCCAAGATTCCGCGCCGATCCTCCCGGACCCCGGAACACCATCGGGGCGCTGAAATGCCCGCCGGACATGGAGAGCATCTTGGCCGCGTGGTTGGCGATCTGATCGTAGGCGACGAGGGAGAAGTTCCACGTCATGAATTCGATGATGGGCCGGAGGCCTGCCATCGCAGCCCCCACACCGATGCCGGAGAACCCTTCTTCGGCGATCGGCGTGTCGATGACGCGCTTGGCGCCCCACTTCGCCAGAAGGCCCTGGCTCACCTTGTAGGCGCCGTTGTACTGCGCGACCTCTTCTCCCATCAAGAAGACGCGCTCATCGCGCGCCATCTCCTCGTCCATCGCCTGATTCAATGCTTCCCGAAAACTCACGACTTGCATGGTTCCGATTCTCCGTTAGGGCAGGTACACGTCCTTCCACAGCTCTTCGAGCGGTGGTTCGGGCGATTGGTCGGCGAATTCGACGCATTCGTCGACGATCTTCTTGATCCGCTTTTCCGCCGACTGGAAATACTCCTCGGGGGCAATCCCTTCTTCCACCAGCACCGCCTGGAAGTAGGTGATGGGGTCGAGCTGCTTCTGTTCCTCCACCTCCTCCTTGGTTCGGTAGTGGCCATGGATCGGGTCGGACATCGAGTGTCCACGGTAGCGGTAGGTGCGGATCTCCAGGAGGGAGGGCTTGTACTCTTGTTTGGCGATGTCGGCGGCGGCTTTCACTTTTTCATACACCTCCACGACGTCCATGCCGTCCACCACGTCCCATCGCATGTCGAAGGCCAGCGCCTTCTTGTGAAGGTTCTCCACCGGAGAGGAGCGCGTCACTGAGGTGCCCATGCTGTAGCGGTTGTTCTCGATGATAAACACGACGGGCAATTCCCACAGAGAGGCAAGGCCCAGTGCTTCGAAGAACGAGCCGATATTCGTCGCACCATCTCCCATGAAGGCCAGAACGACCTTGCGTTCACCCTTGTACTTGATGGCAAATCCCACGCCGGCGCCGATGGGCACATGGCTTCCGACGATGGCGTGGCCGCCGAGGAAGTTCTTCTCACGGCTGAAATAATGCATGGACCCGCCTTTTCCCTTGGTCGTGCCCGTGTACTTGCCCAGGAGTTCGGCCATGCAGGCTTTCGGGTCCAAACCGCGGGAGATGGCGAGCCCATGGTCCCGGTATGCCGTAATGATGTAGTCATCTGGACTGAGTGCCGCATTGGCGCCGGTGGAGATGGCCTCCTGCCCGTTGTACAAATGACAGAAGCCGCCGATACGGCCCATGCCGTACAACTGCGCGGCTTTCTCCTCGAATCTTCGGACGAGGAGCATGTCATCATACCACGCCAGCAACGTCTCCTTCGGGAGGCCCAGGGTCCGCGACTTCTTGGTTGGGGCCGGGCCTGTGTTCTTAGCCATGAGGAAGGTTTCGACTTGTGTCAGAAGTTGGAAGCGTCGCAAATATATGAAAAACGGGGGACATTTCACAGGAGGGAAGCGGCCGGAAACCGGTGCGCGCGCCTCAGCAACAGCGCATCACCATCGTGGACATTCGTGGTGCACCCAGGTTTTGTCCTTGATAGGGATCCTGATGAAGAAAGATCACTCGGAACCACTTCCTCACCGCCTCCACCAGCACGATCACGGCACACACCATCATCACGGCTATGAGGATGGAATTGACATAGCCTTGCGTGGCTTTTTCAGGGAGGTTCGTCAGCGGCCAGAAGTTATCGACAATATTGTAGTAGCCGGCCGTCAACGTGGTGGTGGTGACGAACAGCATGGGTACCACGGTGACCCACGCCATCCGCCACCGTCCGGCATTGATGATATAACTCGTGCCCACGGAGAGCGCCACTCCCGCGAGGAGTTGATTGGCGGTGCCGAACATCGGCCAGATGAGACTGATGCTGCCATTCCAGATGAAGTACGCCCATCCGAAGACGATGGCCGACGTCGCAAGGATGTTGCCCGGCAGCCAGTTGGTGCGTTCGAATGGCTTCCAGACCTTGCCGACGAACTCCTGGATCAAGAAACGACCGACGCGCGTGCCGGCATCGATCGTCGTGAGAATAAACAATGCTTCAAACATGATGGCGAAGTGATACCAATACGACATGAACGGTGCCATGCCGGGAAGCGCCGTAAAGATCTGCGCGAATCCGACGGCAAGCGACACGGCTCCTCCGGGTCGTCCGGCCACCTGCTCACCCACTTCTTTTGAGAGGAGCGCAAGGTTTACGGGCTCCAACCCAAGGGCGGCGAACTGTTCCGGCGAAAGATTGATGGCGTAGTAGTCGGCCGGATGGAGGGAGGTGGCAGCGATCAAGGCGACGATCCCGACGACCCCCTCCATGAGCATCGCCCCGTATCCGATCATGCGCGCGTCCCGTTCGTTGTTGACCATCTTCGGCGTCGTTCCGGTGGCGACCAGGGAGTGAAATCCGGAAATGGAACCGCACGCGATCGTGATGAACATGAACGGAAAGATCTTGCCGGCGATGATGGGACCGCCACCGTGGACAAATTCCGTGATCGCGGGCATCTTGAGTTCGGGTGCGACGATCATGACGCCCATGATCAGCGCGAACACCGTGCCGAGCTTCATGTACGAACTGAGGTAGTCCCGCGGTACCAGCAAGAGCCATACCGGAAGCACGGACGCGGTGAATCCGTAGATCGCCATGAGAACGATCAACTGCTCGCGCGATAACGTGAACCAGGCGCCCACGGCCGTCGAGGGAACATACGCTCCGGCCACCACGGCGGCCAACACTCCGACGACGCCGATGACGCTCGCTTCGATGATGCGGCCGGGCCGCAGGAACCGCATCCACAGTCCGACGAAGATGGCAATGGGGATCGTCATCGCGATCGTGAAGGTGCCCCAGGCGCTTTCGGTGAGTGCGTTGACCACGGCCACCCCAAGGCCCGCGAGACTGACCACGATGATGATGAGGATCGCGATCGATGCGACGATGCTGGCGAGTGGGCTGATCTCGATCCGCGCGATCTCTGCGAGGGAACGGCCTCCGCGCCGCAACGACGCGGCCAGCGAGACAAAATCATGAACGGCCCCCGCAACCACCACGCCGATGAGAAGCCACAGGAAGCCGGGGAGGTAGCCGAACTGCGCCGCAAGCGTGGGACCGATCAGCGGACCGGCGCCCGCGATGGCCGCAAAATGGTGCCCGAACAGGACCCACTTGTTCGTCGGTTCATAGTTGGATCCGTCGCGGTAGGTGTGAGCTGGCGTCGTCCGGCTTTCGTCAAGGACGAGCACCTTGGCGGCGATGAAGGCGCTGTAATAGCGGTACGCGATGGCCATCACGCATAGCGCGCCAACGATCAGGGGCAACGCGTTCATGCAAACTCCCAGATTGGTTCGGAAGGACCGTGGGTGATCCTCGCGCGGGGTGGTGTTCTAGTGCAGAGGTCCTTCGGCAGGGAGCTTGCTCTCCTTGGTCAGGGAAAGCACGAGGATCATCACGGCCAGTGCCAGATATGCTCCGCCGAACTGGTACGGGATTTGGCGCGCAAGCCCTTCGAGGGTCCAGGGGAGATACATCGCGCCGTCGGGCGACGAGGAGTGGATCACGCCGAAGAACGCGAGAACCGCGAGGATGACGAGGTATGTGGCCGATGATCGCAGCTTTCGATCGATGAGCTCGGCCAGAAAACCGCCCCAGAGCATCGCCGTCACGATGAACCCATTGCCGAGCGCGATTGTCGTCAGCATCTCCGGCAAGGATTTCCCTCCGGCAGACATGAGATGCTGAAACGTCTCCGTCGGTACGACCTCGGGATTGCCTAGCTTGATGCTCAGCAAGCGAGCGACTGTCGGGAAGAAAGCAAATCCCACCGCCGCAGCGTGCCGCGGCGGACAAGCAAGAAATGCCTGTGTCATGATGTCGAGGGCGACGAACACGAGGATGGGGGCCAGGACCGCCCGCGGGATCAACTCGACGAAGAAGGAGACGAAGCCGAGGATGCCGCCAAGGCCGATGAAAACGCCCGTCAACAACGTGTATCCGGCCCGCGAACCCATGCGTTTGTATGCCGGTTGCCCGATGTACGGAGTTGACTGCGCGACGCCGCCGCAGACACCGGCGACGAGCGTTGCGACGGCTTCCGTGAGAAGGATGTCGCGTGTATTGTAGTCGTCGCCAGCGACCCGGGCGCTCTCTGTGACGTTGATGCCGCCCACGACCGTCATAAGGCCGAAGGGAATGGCGAGGGGAAGATACTTGAGGGCCGGCACGAGGCCGTGGACGAAGTCGAGCGACGGGAGCGGGAGACCGAAGTGCAGGTCCATGGGGGGCGGTGCCGCGTACGTGCCCCCGACGAGGCCCAACGGTCCGAGTCCATAGTAGAGGGCGGTGCCAAGAAGCACTGACGCGAGAACGCCCGGAATGCCCCGCGGAAGGCTGATGCCGGCGACCAGCGAGTAGAAGATCAGGCCGAGTGCCACGAGACCCACGAGCGGCATGCCGAAAATGTCCACGAGGGGAATGAAGCCGATGAGGGCGAGGCCAATGCCTGCCAGCGAGCCAAGCAGCCCGGCCTGCGGCACGATCTTTTGGACCCATTGCCCGAGGAAGGAGAACACGACCTTCAGAATGCCAATGAAGACCATCGTCGCCATGCCGATATACCACGTCATCATGGCCGCGTCGTGTTCACTCATGCCTTCTTGTTTCAGTCCCAGGAACGCGGGACCCAGCACGACAAGGGCGATGCCGATCGTCGACGGCGTATCAAGGCCCAGCGGCATCGCCGTGACGTTCTGTCGGCCGGAGCGTCGTGCGAGACGAAAGGCCAGCCAAGTGTACACGAGGTCTCCGAAGAGCACACCGAAAGCCGTCCCGGGAAACATCCTCGTGTAGACGATGTCGGCAGGGAACTTGAACACGAAGATCAGGATCCCGGCGAGGAACGAAAGGACGGTGAGGTTGTCGAACATGAGACCGAAGAACCCATTCCAGTCTCCCAGGACAAACCAGCGGTATTTTTTCCGTGCGTCGGTCATTGGCGATTGCGGTGAAAGGTGTGGACTACTGGACGAACATGCCGGCGATCGAGGCCGTCATCCATGTGGCGATAGTGCCGCCGAGCACGGCCTTCAAACCAAGCTTTGCGATGTCACCGCGCCGATTCTCCGCGAGGGGACTCAAACCGCCGATCTGGATGGCGATCGAGGAGAAGTTCGCAAACCCGCACAGGGCATACGTCGCGATGACGATGGACTTCGGGGAAAGTTGGCCCGCGCTCATCAGGTCGGCCATCTGGAGGTAGCCCACAAACTCGTTGACGACCAACTTGATCCCCATCAGACTGCCGACATTCAGCGCGTCGTGCCATGGCACTCCGATCCCGTAGGCCACGAACTGGAAGACGAGGCCAAACAGGAGTTCCAGCGACAACGGCTTGCCGAATTGCGCTTGCGTGACCGATGTGAGACCGGAGACATCCCCGACCCAGCTAAGGAGGGCGTTGAACAGCGTGATGATCGCTATGAAGGCGATCAGCATGCCGCCGACGTTGATGGCCAGTCGGACGCCGTCTCCGGCGCCGGCGGCCGCGGCCTCGATCGTACTGGAATGCGTTTTCTCAATGGACAGCCGTACGTTTCCCATCGTCACGGGATTCTCCCGCTCCGGGAGGAGCATCTTCGCCACGACCATCGTTGCCGGAGCGGCCATGATACTCGCCGCCAGCAAATGGCCGGCGAAGGTGACCTGGGCCTCGTCGAGCGTGACGCCCCCTGCACCGGCTGTGGCAGCGGCGAGCATTTGAACGTACGCGGCGAGCACGCCTCCCGCGATGTGCGCCATTCCGCTCGTCATGACCGTGAATAACTCGGAGCGTGTCAGCGTGGCGAGATACG
>CAYIHQ010000100.1:0-7457 GCA_964362905.1 uncultured Ignavibacteriaceae bacterium | reverse complement strand
ACGTGAACTCTCTCGTGTTCGACACGACGACGGGCCGGGCCACGGTGGAGATCGATGAGGGCGTCATTTCGCGCCTGGACATCCGCGGGACCCGCAAGACGAAGGACTATGTGATCTGGCGGGAGTTGCCGTATGCGCGTGGGGATGTGCTGCGCGCCACCCGCGTGGCGGAAGGGTTGGCGAACATCTACAGCACGAATCTTTTCGAGCAGGCTTCTGTCTCCGTGATGACGGAGGGCGAGAAGGATGAGCAGCTTGTGGTCGTCATCAGCGCGCGCGAGCGCAATACCGAATTGATCCGGCTCGGCCTGCGGGTGGACAATGAGAGGAACATCCAGCCCTCGGTCGACATCCGGGACGAGAATTTTCGGGGCATCGGCGCGGAATTGGGCGTGCGGGCCTATGGCGGCACGCGCAACTATGCGGCGGTTGCCGAATTCAAGGCCGTGCGGATCTTCGATTCGTACCTCACGAGCAACCTGCGAGGGTATATCGCCAGCCGCGATATCAACGCCTACAGCGACGCACCCCGGACACGGGACGACCGGTTCGACCGCCTCCGAACGGGCGAGATGCGGGAAGTGCGCCGGGGCGGATCCCTGAGCTTCGGGACGCAACTGGAACGGCTGGGAAACGTGACCGTCACGGGCCGCCTGGAGCACCATCACGTCTACAACATCTTCAACACGCCCATCACGAACGAGGAGTACGATATCTCCTCGTTTCGGTTTGCCACGAGGATCGACACGCAGGACCGGTATCCGTATCCGACCGAGGGCGTGAACATGGACTTCTCGTACGAATCGGCCCTCGTCAAAACGGCAGGATCCGTCGGTTTCACGAAGATGCTGTTCCGGTACGAAGTGGCCCAGACGTACGCCGGCCGGCACACGCTTCGGCCGCGGCTCGTGATCGGGCTGGGTGATGACGCTGTCCCCACCTCGGAACAGTTTTCGCTGGGAGGGCCCGAGAGTTTCTATGGGTATCGGGAAGACAATGCGCGCGGCCGGCAGATCCTCGCCGCGAGCCTGGAGTATTTGCATAAGCTTTCGTTCCGGCTCTTCTTCGACACGTATCTCAAGGTCCGGTACGACATCGGTTCGATCTGGCTCCGGCCGGAGGAGATCCGGCTGATCGACCTCCAGCACGCTGTGGGCGTCGGGCTGGGATTCGACACTCCCGTAGGCCCTGCCGAATTCGCTGTGGGACGCAGCTTCTATTTGCGCAAAGACCTCCTCGAACGGCCCCTGGCATTGGGCCGCGTGGTGGTCTCGTTCAGCATCGGCTATCCGCTGGACTGAAACGTTCTCCCCCTCACCGCGTAGATGCCGGAATGACGCGTAACCTCTTCGATCGACTCTCCCCCAAGGCCATCCGGGCGATCTACGGAGCTGTGGCCGCCGTCGTGGTCCTGCTCGGGGCCGCCAATATTCACCAGTTGATGGTGTTGCGTGTGATCGGCAACGATCAGTGCCGCTGGGTGGTGGTGGAGAAGGGAGCCTCGAAACTCCTGATCACCGACATCGTCAAAGGCGGCGTTGTCGAACAGGCCGGCATTCGCGACGGCGATCATCTGATCAAGATCAACGGACAGGAATTCAGATCCGATCAGCAGGCGCAGGGCCTCATCAACCAGGTCGCTGGAGGCCACGCCCGGTACACCGTGGAACGAGAGGGGCGGCAAACAGGGCGCCTATGACCTGACGATCGATCCCAGTTGGAGGATCGCGATATTCGGCATCTCATTTATCATCGCGGGAATTTTCGGTCCTCCCGGAGAGCGCGGCGGCGGTGAGGATCTTTCTCCCGCGATTTCTCTCTATATTAGACTCGCACATTTGCAGGACATCCCGATGAGCACGAAGCCCCCCTCCAAAGTTCAATTGTTCGAAGACGGCACCATCGAAGGCATCGCCTACGGGGCGGCCGCCGAAGTTCCCACGCGCGAACCCAACGACCGCGCCCGGCTCGGTTACTGCGTCTGGGCGTGGCTGACAGAACGGAACGGTACTCTCGATGCGGCCATCCGCGCTGCGGGCGTTCGGACGAACCTGCCGGAATCAGAGGTGCGGGCCATCGTTCGTCGTCACCTCGAAGCCAAGGGCATGACGCTCGGCTGACGAATATGATGCGGGGCTGAGGGCTCCGAGAATACAACTCACCGCCATGACGCCAAGGGCCTCGAGCGATCCACAATCGCTGAGGAGACCATGAAGATTGGCGGTTCATCTCTTTCCCTCGGTGTTGCTCCGGCTCCGCTCATCGCACTCGCTCGTAGTCCACAAAGTCCCACCACGTGCCCCGTTCGCGCGCCGTCTCACGCCAGACCTTCCCCACATCCCCCTCGTATGGCGGGAATTCCACATCGCCCGGAAAATCGCGGTCCAGCAGTGTCAGTTGCATGGCATCGGCGCGTCCGATCGTCTGCTGGTACACATTGCCGCCTCCGACGACATAGACCACTGGTTCGTCCTTGAGTTGCGTCAGTGCGACGTCGAGCGACGCGTACGATTCGATGCCCTTCAGCGATTCGTGGCTGAGGACGACGTTGCGGCGCAGGGGGAGGGGACGCCGCAGAGTGCGGAACGTGTGACGGCCCATGAGGACGACGTGGCCGACGGTCAGGCGGCGGAACCGGCGCCGGTCCTCCGGAATATCCCAGGGGATGTCCCCGTCGTTGCCAATGACGCGATTTTTCGCCACCGCCGCGATCAGGATAAGGCGCATGCCGTCAGGCCGGGAAGCGGGTGAGAACGTCAGGCCGTGTGAGAAGTGGTTCGATGCGATCCGACGCTCCGAAGCGGGACAGTTTCGCCAGGAACTCCTTGAGCTCGCCGGCGAGGACCGGAGCTCCGTTGCGGACACGAACGAGCTGTTCGGTCGCGAGGAAGGAGACGAGGTCGTCGTCGTTCCCCGCGCTCAGGAGCCGGAGCAACTCCACTTCGATGCGCGACAACGTCGTGGAGTTCAGCCGGTAGTCGTTGAAGGCCTCCCATGCGATGGGCACCCACCGAGCCACGATCTCCCGTCCGATGACGTTCGCATACTGTCGTATCTCCCATTGCGCGTGCGGGTCCATCCGAAGCCAGAGGAAATGCAGCAGGTTGTGGAGGTCGACCTTCCAGTAGGCCTCCGTGTAGGTCGAGAGCGGCAGGTCCTTTCGCGCCTGCTCTCGCGCGACGCCCCTCTCGAGCCGTTGGGCGTACACGCGCCGTGCGTGTTCTTGCAGTTCCCGTTCCTCTGCGCTCAGTTGTCGTCCCGTCTCCTCGTCCATCCACCCTTCGCTTCCTTGCTTGTTGTCGGTCGACTGTTGCCGCCACTGGCCGGGTTCCGTCTGCTGTGAGGCGTCGATGGCGACGGAGTAGCGCGTGGAATACTCATTCACATTCGCGGTGCGGTGCCTGATCCACTGACGCCAGCAATCCATGGGCACGCGAAGGTGCAATTTCAGCTCGCACATTTCGAACGGCGTCGTGTGGGCGTGACGCAGGAGGTACCGGATGAGGCCGCGATCCTCACGCGATTTTTTCGTCCCAGCGCCGTACGAGACGCGCGCGGCCTGGACAATGGCTTCGTCGGTCCCAAGATAGTCGACGACGCGCACAAATCCATCGTCCAGCACTTTGAACGGCTGGCCGAGGATGGCGTCGAGCGCTTCGCTCCGGTGTCGGGGCGTGCCGGCATCGCCGGGCGAGGGGTGCACATCGGTCATTGGTCGGATCCTCAGTTGCCCGCGAGCGGATAGCGCGGGGCGATGTCCACCGGAATGTCTGCGAGTTTGTCCAGCGCGGCCTGGAGCGACGGACGGATGTTACCGTACGAATCCAGAAGTCGGCGGGCATCGGCGTACGACCCGCGGGCCTGAATGTCCATGATGAGGCCGGTCAATTTGACGACGGCGGGCTTGATACGGGCCATGTCCACGCTGAACGTGGCGCGGGTCGAATCGTGGACGAATGCCCCCTCGTCGACAAGGTAATTGAATTGCACCGCCATCCCTTTGCCATGAGCTTCCGTGATGCCGAACCGAACGGACCGGAACACTCCAGCGAGGAAGGTCGTGTAGAGCTCACGCTCCTGCGATTTGTCAAGGGTGCCATTGTCCATCCAGTACTGAAGAGCGAACAGTCCGGCGATGTCGGCCTTGGCCTCTTCGAGAGCGGACGAAAGTTCTTTCATCTCCTGACGCACCGTCGACCGGCGGCCGTTGACGGTGATCTCATGGGGGCCCAGCCCGTGCATGAGTTCGTGCGCCAGGATGTGCGTGAAGAACTGGTCGAAGGAGAGATGCCGGCGGTCCTCGTCCGCGAGGGCGATCCCAGAGATAGGAATGAGGACGCGCCGGAACTTTGCCTCTTGGACATTCCTAAGCATCACGCGCTTGCTCCCCTTTGCCTGGACGACGCGCTCGTCGTTCGGAAGGTTGAACGCAGCCGTTTGAACGCCCGAACGGGCTTCGCCGCCGGTGGCGACGAGGTCGACGACCCGGATGGGCGCCGCGGCGCCAAGCTTCGGATTGCGATACGCAGGCGCGATGGGAAGATGGTCCTCGACCTCCTGAAGGAGCGTGCTGAAGCGGGTGAGCTTGGCGGTCTCTGCGTCGTTCCGGATCGTGATGTATGCCTCGAACGACGCCTTGTAATTGAAGAGCTCGTCCATATACACTTCGTACGGACCGATCGTCGGTTCCACGGGGCTGTCGAGGTCCATCCACGCGACCTCGCTGTCGTAATAGTCGTTGGACAGGAACGATTCGGCTCGCGCGGCCAGGAATTTCCGAAGGGATGCATTCTCCGCCACCTCTGCGGCTTCCTTCAGGAGCTGGGCGGCCGGAGCCAGCCAGGCACGATATTCGTCATTGAAGGGGACGATGCGAAGCGATCCGTCCACGTTTCTGCGCACCACGGAGAAATATCCGCGCGCTTCATCTTGTTGCGCCGGAGTGAGGGACTTTACCCATCCTTCAAATTCCTCTTTCAGCATGTCCTCCGGGTAGTGCGCGGCACCCTGAGGCCGATCGGGGATGGCATCGAGGAAGGTCTTGTTCCCGTCGATGCCCGACCAGGGACCCATGTGCAAGAGGAACAGTCGCTCTCGAAGCCGGCCGATGTCGGAGCCGTCGGCGCGGAGGCGGTCCAGAGTCTCGATGTTTCTACTCCAGACCTGGCGCAGATAGATGCTGTCCAACAGCCGTGATGCGACAATGAGCTTCTCGAGCGCGGCGTGGTCGCCGGCCGAGAGCGAAGTGACATCGGCCGTCAGCTCGACCGGAACGAACTTCGCGAGATGCGATCTCAGGGATTCGGCTTCTGGGGAGTTCATGGGAGTTCGGGAACAGGCGGCGAGCAACAGAAGAGCAGGGAACAAGGTCAGTGATCTCATGGTCATTCGAAATTAGAAAAAAAATCAACTTCAGACTACTGTTAGGCGCCCATCGCATCGGCACCGTGCCCCGGCGCGATCGAAGCCTCTGCTCATCACGCTGCGCCGCCAGTATCAGCTGCCTCGAGCATGCTCCGCACGTAGCTGTCCCTGTCTTCCTCCTGAAAGAGGACGTGCCGCTTCTGCATCTCGCTCTTCTCCATGTTCCAGAGCAACCTCATCGTGGTGGACGGCGTATTCGAGACGATAAACGACTGCAAATGGACGGCGGAATCGCCGAGGCGTTGTTCGATCTCCTTGATGGTCTCATGGAACTGGATCTTCGGGTCCGTGGCGCCGAGGTTCCGGATGCCCTTGGGATCCACGAAGATCACGTGTTGCTTGCCGCCCGCAAGCAGCCAGAGGATGAAGTCGGGGTGGAAATTGCCGGCCTCGAAAAAGCCGATGCCCCGCCCCTTGCTCAGGTTGCGCAGCAGGTAGAGCTCCCTGGCCTCGAAAAAATCGGCGTTTTCATCGTGGAACGCCTTGAGGTCCAGGACGAACTGCCGCTCCCCCTTGTTAAGCGGCGCGGGGCTGATCTCGACGATGTTTGAGTCCAGATAGAGCAAGGGCTGATACAGGTGGTTGTCGAACCAGATGGCCTTCAACCCTCGGAACTCCCACGGCTTGACGTCGCCCCTCTGGATGGCGGCCTTGAGCTCTTCGAGTTTGGCGACGATGTCTTCCCGCGACTTGTCGATCAGGATGCGGTAGTAGCCCTCGTCCGATGATTCCTTCACGCCCAGGAAGTTCGGGTCGTCTCCCTCCAGTTCGCGATACTCCAGGTGTGGCAGCTCCCACTCGCGCTTGCGGAAAGTGTAGTAGCGCTCGGTGTATTTTTTGAGCAACGAGAGGGCGATCTCCTCCCACAGCCGCACCCTCTCGAACGACTCGAAAACCAACTCTTCGGCGGGGATCAGCAGGTGGTACCAGCTCTGGTCGGCCAGCAGCGCCTCGATGCCCTTCCGGGTGAGGTTGAGGTTGTACCAGCCGCGCTCGGCCTTGAAGCGCTCGAGCTCGAAGGTGAGGTGATCCAGGTCGAGGAAGGCCACATGCCGGGCGCTCAGGTGAGTCTCGTTCGGCGCCGCGTCCGCATCGCCCCCCACGAGGCCGCCCGACTTCATTGCCTGGATTTTCGGATACCAGTTGAGGACGACCTGGTTGTTCTGTAGGTATTCCGTGCCCTTTTCACGGGCTGGATCCGGCCTGGCCAGTGTCGGCACCGGCGCAATCTTGCGAAATGCGTCGCCGACCTCGGTGCTCACGCCGTTGATTGTCTTCTTGAGGCGAATCGTCCTGAGTTTCTGCGTGCCGAGGTTCCTGATCACCGGCAACAGGAACTCGATGCGGTCGTCGCTGGGGGGCAGGCCCTCCTCCTCCAAGAAGTCGCGGAATTGCGCCATGTAGTCGGCGTGGATGCCGAAGATGCCCAGGGCCTCCAGCACGCCGATATACTTCGGGCGCTCCACGGCCTCCGGCAGATCTGTCTTATCGCTGCGCTTGAGGCTCAAATCGTAGCCCTTGAGGCGTACGCCGCGCCCGAAGAGCTGTATGATCTGAGCACCCTCCCCCTTGCCGACGTTCATCAGGCCCATCGTGCTGACCCGCCAGCTGCTCCAGCCCTCGGTGAACTTCTTTGAGCCGATCAGCAGATTCACCGCCGAGTGGGGCTTGTTGATCTCGTGGAACAGCGATCCAGAGAACTCGCGCTCGCCCGTGGCGAGGCCGTGTTCCTCGCACAGTTTCACGAGTTTGGCGTCGTCGCCGACGTTGATGACGCCGAAGGCGTCGTTCTCGGCGCCCAGCCGTAGCGCCACCTCGCCCGTCGCGCCCTTCAAGTTCTCGACGTAGAGTTGGCCGCCGCCGGGCGCGTTGAAGAGCATCGCGAGCGTCTCGTCGAAGACCTGCGCCGGGGAGAGTCCGCACGTGTTGAGATACGTGAAGCGCCCGGTAAACAGGTTCCTGCCCGACGCGGTGACAAGTCCCTGGTTCAGCACGCGCTCGATGCGTTGAATGCTGCCCGACCTATCTGCCAC
>CAYIHQ010000099.1:0-7494 GCA_964362905.1 uncultured Ignavibacteriaceae bacterium | reverse complement strand
GAGCGGGCGCCGCGTCAGGAGGCGGAGTTGCCTTGTGATCTCGCGCGTCATTTCGACGTTCGTGCCGAAACTCAGCCCCCCTTCTTTGACATTTGGACACGAGACATTGATCTCAAACGCATCGATCCCTTCCTGGGCTTCGAGGAGGCTCAGGACATCGCAGTATTCCTGGATGGAGCTGGCCGCAATGTTCGCGATCACGCGCGTCCGGAGTGAGCGGAGGTGGGGAAGCTTCTTCTCGATGAACTCGTGGACGCCGATATTCGCGAGCCCGATCGAGTTCAACATGCCCGACGCCGTCTCGACAATGCGGTGGGGCGGATTGCCATCCCGGGGCTTCCAGGACAGCGACTTCGTGATGATGGCGCCGAGCCGGTTCGGGTCGACGAGGTCGCCGGTCTCATCTCCGTAACCGAACGTACCCGAGGCAACGAACACCCGGTTCGCAAATTCGACGTCGCCCAATCGGAAGGAGCTTTTGACCATCTAGAGCCTCACATCCTGAGCATGAAAGGTCGGTCCGTCCGTACACACGAGGGCGTATTTTTTGGGACCGCTCGTTCGTTCGACAGGACATCCTTGACAAATGCCGATCCCGCACGCCATGTCCCCCTCAAGGGACAACTCGCATTCCACACCGAGTTGAAGAGACATAGTTGCGAGCGCCTTGAGCATCGGCGTCGGGCCGCAGCCGAAGATCTTCGGACCGACCGGCATGCGGTCGTGCAGATGACGCCGGACGAGGTCCACGACCGTCCCCCGATCTCCCGCCGTCCCGTCGTCCGTGGCCACATGGACGTTCTCCAGATGTCGCCGGACAAGATGTCGTTCCGTTCGAGCTCCAAGATACGTTTGCACCGATATTCCCCGACGTCGCAGATCTTCGGTCAGGATCGGGAACGGCGCCACTCCGAGCCCTCCGCCGACGAGGATGGCCGTCTCGAACGGGGTCTCCGTGCCGAACTGCTTCCCCAGCGGCCCCAAGAGATCGAGGACATCGCCCGGGCGTCGCGAAGCCATGAGGCGCGTGCCCGCACCGACGATATTGTACAGCAGTTCCAGGACATTCCCATCAACTCTTGAAATGCTGAATGGCCGTCGGAGCAGCGGACCATACGAACCATCTTGGAGGCGAACATTTACAAACTGCCCAGGGAGGGTCCGCTGAGCTATGTCGGCGCACTCCACAGCAAGCACATGGATGCCCTCAGCCACCACTTCATGCCGGACCACTCGCGCATCTCGTTGGAAACGGTTCAATCGATCACCTCAGGCTTCTCCCCGCTCGCTTTGGGCTTCATCTTGTCATCCGGTACTTTCTTATGGTCGCGTTGCCGGGCGGCAGGCACGATCTCGTCGTTGACGGGCGCCTTGCGGGCGGACGTGTCGGCGGTCGCGGTGCCGATCTCGATCAAGCGGCGGCGGGCCGACTCAGCATACTCGGTGGCGCCAAAACCCTGGACGACGGCACGATACCGGACCGCCGCGCTCTCCGGCCGACTGAGACGATTCTCGTACACCCATCCGGACGCGTACAGGCTCTTCCCCACCAGCGACGATGTGGGATATGTGCGGCTCAGAGAGTCCAGTTTGTTGGCCGCAGACGAGAAGGCTCCTTGTTCGAGGTCCTCCTCAGCTGCACGATACAATCGAGCCGGCCTATCCCGCGTTTCAGCGTCGTCCGGAAGGCCCAGTTGTTTCCGCGCTTCCGTCGCATAGGGTGTCTCCGGGTACTCGTCGACGATGCGTCGCAGAAAGCTTTCGGCAGACCCGCGTTCACCCGTGCTGTCTGCGCGCGCAAGGTCCGCCATGACAAAGAGACCGCGGGCTGTCGTCCGGTGTCCCCGCTTGGAGGCCAACGAGCGTCGCAGCCACACGGCGGCGGAGTCGGGAACATCCAATTCGCTGTAAAACCACTCCCCCACATCCTGCATCGTGACGACGTGAAGTGTCTCCAGCGAATCTCGTACCGAACGATTGGTGAGAGCGCCCGTCGAATCCGGAGGCACTTGGCGCGCGACGCCGGCCAGGCTGTCCGCCAGGAGCAATCGCGATTGAAGCTGGAAATACCGGGAGAAGAGTGACGCCCGACGACGAGCCTGGATCGTAATGGGAAACGTACCCAGTGCCGCAGAACGCTCATACTGTTTGAGCGCCAAGGCATAGTCTCCCCTGCGCGCCTCGTAGAGTGACCCAAGTTCGAATGCCGCTGAGGCCCCCGTCGGCGTCCGAACGAACGATGTGTCGGCGGTCGTATATGCCGCGATCGCCTCTTCCAGGCGGCCGGTTTCTTCGAGCAAGCGTGCCCGCTCCAGCTGAACCTCACCGAGGCGGTCACGGAAACGGAAGTCCTGCTCCATTGCCTGCAGACTCCCGAGCGCATCCTCGAGGCGGTCCAATTGACGGAGCGCATCCACCTTCAACATGCCGGCTTCAAATTGGACAAACGGGTCGTCGGTCACCTGCGCCACGGAGGACAATGGCTCGAGGGCCTGTTCTGCCCTTTCTTCCTCGAGCAATAGGCGCGCTTCTTCGAGCATGGCGGCGGCCACCGATTCGTTGTCCGGTGCGAGAGAGCGAAGCTGCGAGGCGTAGCGGAGGGCGGACCCGACGTCCCCTTTCTTCCGATGCAGCGCGGACAGCGATTCAAGCGCCATCGCCTGTGTCTCTTCGTCTTCCCGCACGGATGCGATCGCGAGCCCTTCCATCAGAACCTCCTCGGACTCCTTGACCCGAGATTGCTCGAGCAAAGCCCTTCCGAGCCAGACCCTGGCAGGGACGGTGAGCTCACTCGCCGGATACTGCGCCAGAAGCTCGGCGCATTTCCGCTCGGACTTAACGTATTCTCCGAGGAGGAAGTACGACCTGGCGACCAGATACAGTGCATCGTCAACGTAGTCGCTGCTTCCATGGAAGGCTAGGATATTCGAACACTTGTCGATCACCGCCGTCAGTTTCTGTCGGGCTGGCGCGGGGATCGTTCGAGCCGGCCCCTGCGGCGCTGGGGCACTCGAAGGGACTCCGCGAAGCCGCTGCCGATCGGCGGCCCGGATTTCCTCTTCTGCAGAGCGGAACAGCCGTTGCGCGTTGTAGTAGGCGTTGAAGTACGTGACGGTATTGCGATACCCCTGGGCGAAGAAACCGCCCACGGGCTCGAACACGGCGCAACCGCTCAGGGAGATTAGGCTCACCAGCGCCGCGAACAATGCGGTGCGGAAGGATATCGAGAACATGGGGAGGACAGCCCCAATATACCGATGCGATCGATGGCTGGCAAGTCTCATGGATTGGTCGGACGCGGATCGATCTCGCTCATATGCGCAGGTCTCCGATCTGTGGTCGGATCACGAACTCCTCCGGCATGATATCCGAAGGCAACGTCGCCACATGATGAATCGCCATCGCGACATGAGGCGCGGACATCATCACACCCGCGTACTTCTGGCGCAGATGCTCGGGCCACATGGGCGTCTCGACAGCTCCGGGGAACACATTCAGAATCCGGACTCCATCCGCTCGCACCTCCTCCCGAAGGACCCGCATCATGGCATCGGCTCCCGCCTTGGAAGCGGAGTAGATGGACGACTTCGTGTAGACGGCTTTGGCCGCATACGAGAGGATGTTCACGATCGTTCCCGACCTGCGGCGCTGCATTGCGGGAACAACCGCGCGTGCCACGAGAAACAGCCCCGTCAAATTCGTGTCGATGATGGAGCGGTATTCGCCGAACGTCGTCTCTGTCAACCCTTTGAATGCCGTGACGCCGGCACTATTCACGACAATCTCCGGTGCCCCAAGCTTTTTCACGACCTGTCGATACGCTCGTTGGACGGACGATTCCCGGCGGACATTGCATGTGACGATCAGGGTGCGGTCACGACGGCGCGCCCATTGTCGCAACCGGACGCCCTTGCGAGAGGAGACCGCCACGCTCCATCCGGTTTCGTGGAACCGCTCAGCCAACGCGCAGCCGATCCCGGTGCCTCCACCGGTGATCCACACAACGCGGCCGCTCATCCGCGCACTCCCATGCTGGGAGCGATCAGTGTCAGGAATTCGGTCCGCGTCTTGACGTCTCGTCGGAACGTCCCCAACATGGCGCTCGTCGTCGCGACCGAATTGATCTTTTCCACGCCCCGCATGGTCATGCAGAGATGACGGGCTTCCATGACCACCGCCACGCCTTGCGGCCGCAGAACACGCTGCAAGGTCAAGGCGATCTGCTGTGTTAACCGTTCCTGCACCTGCAGGCGCCGGGCGAAGACCTCCACGATCCGGGGCATCTTGCTCAAGCCAATGATCCGACCCTTGGGGATGTAGGCAACGTGGCATTTGCCGTAGAACGGGACCAGATGGTGTTCACACAGAGAAAAGAAATCGATGTCCTTGACGATCACCATCTCGCTGTACCGTTCATTGAAGACGGCGTCGTTCAACACCGACTTCAGGTCTTCGCGATATCCCTTCGTCAGAAACTCGTACATGCGGGCGACCCGTCGGGGCGTCTCACGCAATCCTTCCCGCCGGGGGTCCTCCCCCATCGCCACGAGCAAGTCCCGGACCGAAGCTTCCATGCCCCCGTTTTTCATGCCTCCCCCCGGTATTCGACCAAATTGTTCTCGGTTTCTCTGAGCCGGATGGAGAAGAGTCGACCGGTTGGGATCTTCGCCGCCAGGACATTCCAGATGCCCCGCGCGATGTTCTCCGCAGTCGGGATCACGCCCTTCAGAAAATCCACATCATGGTTCAGGTGCTTGTGGTCCACTTTCGCGATGACCTCCCGGCGAATGACCTGCTTGAGCACCTTCAGGTCGACCACATAGCCGGTGTCATCCAGCACCGGTCCAACGACCGTCACTTCCAACTCGTAATTGTGGCCGTGCCCGTTCGGATTGTTGCACTTGTCAAAGACCTCCTCGTTCCTGGCATCGGAGAATGCCGGATTGAAGAGCCGATGCGAGGCGCTGAACGTCTCGCGACGTGTGACATAAATCATGAGGGCCTCCTACAATACGGCGAGCACTTCGTCGACGTGGCCTGTGACCTTCACTTTTTCGAAGACCGCCTGGATCACGCCACGCTCATCGATCAGAATTGTCGTCCGTTCGATGCCCATGTACTTCCGGCCGTACATGGATTTTTGTTTCCACACGCCGTATGCTTTCAGCACCGCCTTCTCCGGATCACTGAGGAGTGGAAACGATAAGCTGTACTTTGCCGCGAACTTCGCGTGTGATTCTTCACTGTCAGCGCTCACGCCAACGACCACCGCACCGCGTTTCATGATTGCCGCGCTGCTCTCCTGGAATGCGCATGCCTCCTTGGTGCAACCGGACGTGTCGTCCTTGGGATAGAAGTACAAGACCACCTTGTTTCCCTTGAGGTCCGCGAGACGAACGGTCGTCCCCTCGCCGCTACGGAGGGAAAACGCGGGGGCTTTGTTGCCTATTTTCACCATGCGTCACTCCGGAAGAAAAAAAGCAGACCACGACGTGCCTGCCTTCTGGCGCCGGCCTAGAGTTTCGCCAGCGTCGCGTTGATCTCATCGTAGTTGGGTTCCACACCCGGGTTGTCGGACACCCACGAGTACTGCACGATCCCGTCCTTGTCGAGAACGAATACGGCCCGCTTCGACGCAGTGTATCCCTCGAGTCCGAAAGAATTCTCGTGTGCGAGCCCGTAGGTCGTGATGGCCTTTCGGCTATAGTCGGACAGAAGTGGAAACTGCAGGTTGTTCTGCGTCGCGAACGCTTTGTTGGCGAAGGGCGCGTCGACGCTGACCCCTACCACCTGTGCGTTCAACTCGTTCAAGTTGGTCATCGAATCCCGAAAGGTGCACATTTCCTTTGTGCACACCCCGGTGAATGCACCCGGGAAGAATGCGAGGACGGTGTTCTTGCCCTTGAACTCATCGAGAGACCGCTCTTTGCGGTAGGTGTCGACGAGCGAAAACGACGGTGCCTTTTGTCCTACCTGGACTGCCATGAATCCTCCTGAATTGGAAAGGGGTGACAAGAATTCGGGTGGGTGCGGGGGCTGGGATACCGGGCCGTAGGCGGTCAGGCAGCCTGTTGACACTCGGAACATGTACCGTAGAAGTCCAGACGGTGGGAGCGTATCTGCTCCGGCACCAACTCCTGAATCCGGTCGTTCACATCGTTCATCGGCGGCACTTCCAAGTCGCGAACCGTGCCGCACACTTCACACACGAAGTGGTAATGGGGACCCAGGAAGGCGTCGTAGCGCTTCGTCCCTTCGCCAAAATCCAACTCTCGAACCTTTCCCTGCTTGGCAAGAACATGCAGGTTGCGGTAGACAGTTCCCAGCGAGATCTTTGGCATTTCCTGCCGGACACGCTCAAAGAGCCATTCGGCCGTCGGATGTTTGCGAGTGCGCTTCAGAGCGTGATAGATGCGCTCACGCTGCCTGCTTCGTTTGTTTCCTTGGATCTCCATACGTTCCAAAAATACCAAGATTCGCGGGGATTGTCAACGAAGCCGGCCTAGCGGGAGAATCGGATCCCACAGAGGAGCGAAGCATTGACCACATACGTCCCACGTCGAAACGCTACCTCCTGCCGGGTCAGGCTCACGTCCAGCATCCCGAACAGCCGGGGTGCGAGGAGTGCCTGCACCCCCCCGCTGACCGACTGCGCATGGAGCGTGAAGACCTCGATCCCCGGCATGCCAGTGGCCGTCAGGGTGGAGCGCTCGTCTGGCGTTAATCCGGCGCCGATCCGGGCAAACCAGAATTCTTCCTTCTCGCCAAAGTAATAGCGACCCGCCAGCGTGGCCGACACGGCGGGTCGCCGGAGGTTGACAGAGATGTAGGGACGGCCCGAGAACCAGAAGTTCCCTGTATAGCGTGCGAGAGTTCCGGTACCCAGCACCACGGTTCGACGATCGTGAAATTGATAGACGCGCATCCCTCCCGATACTTCGAAGGCCGCCGGGAGAGCCGTGAAGTACTCGACCCCGCCCCGGTGCCGCGCGAAAGGATCACCCGATCCCCATGCGTATCCGAGGTAGGCATACGAACGGTCCCCGAGGATCGGATAATTCTCCGCTTCTGCCTGAAAACCCTGGTGATCAGCCCGCTGACCGGCGCTGACTCTGCCAATGAACGTTCCCGCTCGGCTCCGGCTCCCTGCAAACAATGAGATGGATTGAAGCGGAGAAAAAAATCGATCGTAACTTTCCAGTCCCGCCTGCAGTCCCACCAAGACTTCGGGCGCCGCGGCCGGTGTCGGCCACGGGATCTCTTGGGCTATTGTCCTCGCGACGAAGAGCGTGCAGAAGACCATCAAGCACCGGAGGGTGCGTATCGTTCTTTGGAAATCCTGCCTCTTCTCGGTATATTTCATGGTTGTCACCCCGGAAGGGTGCGAGAGTGGTTGAATCGGCCGGTCTCGAAAACCGGTATACCGCACCGCGGTATCGAGGGTTCGAATCCCTCCCCTTCCGCTTCCCTGCGTTTTCCCGCGGTTTTCGGACG
>CAYIHQ010000098.1:0-7591 GCA_964362905.1 uncultured Ignavibacteriaceae bacterium | reverse complement strand
CAATTCCTGCAGCTTCACCGCCAACACCGGCTGAGTGCCTGAGTAGCTGACCGTAACCGACGAGCCGCTCGGGACGTCGAGACGCGCCGGCGCAAGACGGTCGAGCAACCGTTTCTGATCAAGCGTGAACAAGGTAATGATGACCTCCGACATCGGCAGGCGTTCCAGGTGTTCGCGCTTCCAGATCCCTCCTAGAAATGGCGCCAGCCAATCTTCGAGCGTGGCAAGAAGGCGGTCGTCCGAGAGGTCGGGCCAATCGGCGGGGACCTCGCCGACACGGCGTAACCATTCGCTCCGCGCGCGGATGGATGCCGTGTCCTTTGCCCAGGGAAGGGACTGGAGCCCGAGCGATCGCACTCCCTGCACCATGGCCGCGACGACCCGTTCACCGCGGGGTACGATCGTCGTCTCGTCGAGAATGAGGGAGCCGACCCTTCGGACCCTCCGGGCCACGACGTGTTCCTCCGTTTCGCTCCACCGGACCTCTTCTCCTGAAGTGCCCTGACCTTCGAAGAGCAGGTCAAGGTGGTTGGGATAGAGCGGAGCGGCGAGGAGGATGCGCACGTCGGTTCCCACGCCGTCCACATCGCCGACGGCGAGGAACTCGTGGCTGCTCATCGGGCTGCTTCTCGGGAGGATGGCCCAGCTCCCGCCAGCGGTCTGGTAGCGTTCGGTACCGGGCTTCCTGCGCGCCACCCGGTCCGGATAGGCAAGTCCGAGCAACAATCCCGCCATACTGTCCTCGGCTTTGCCCGGCGTGACACCGGCGATAGAACGAAGCCGGGCCGCCTGCTCCTCGACCCGTCGTGCAACGCCACGATCAATTCCCTGCCTCGCCATCCACACATGCCAGCGTCGTTCAAGGTCGACCTCCCTCTCGCGGCTCTTTCCGCCGATCGCCGCCGGGGGTGCGGTCACCCAGTCCCTTTCCTCCAACAGTGCCGCCAGATCGCACGCCATTGCGCCCATGCGGATCTCATGTCCCCGGATGATCATGTGAGCAAGTCGTGGATGGATGGGGAGCGTTGCGAGCGACTTGCCGTGGGCCGTCAGGCGGTCAGTATCGTCCAGAGCGCCGAGCATCCGTAACAGCGATCGCGCTTGTTGAAGGTGTGCAGGTGGAGGGGGGTCGAGAAACCGAAGCGACGTGCCCAGCGGGTCCCCCCAGACCGCCAGGTCGAGCGCCAGATGTGCCAGGTCGGAGGCCTTGATCTCAGGCGGGGGGAATGCCGGCAGGGACGCGTGCTCCGCTTCGGTCCAGAGTCGATAACAAGCGCCCGGTGCCTGTCGGCCAGCGCGGCCGCGACGTTGGTCAGCAGTCGCTTTCGAGGCAGGCACAGTGACAAGTCCTGTCATTCCGCGACGGGGTTCGAATCGTACCGTTCGCGCCAACCCGGAATCGACGACGATGCGCACGCCGTCAATCGTGAGACTGGTCTCGGCAATGCTGGTGGAAAGGATGACCTTGCGGGTGCCGGCTGGGGCGGGCGCAAGTGCTGTGAGCTGCGCTCGCAGTCCCGCATCCCCGTACAAATGATGAACGGTGACATCCTCCGGCAAGCGGCGCGAAGCGAGAGCTTCATCGGTGCGACGGATCTCCCGGATCCCCGGGAGGAACACCAGTACGTCTCCCTCGTGATTGTTGAGTGCTCGCACGACCACCTCGGCAACGCGCTTTTCGAGAGGCCCATCGGCTACGAATTGGGAATGGATGGGCTCAACGGGAAACACGCGGCCTTCGCTTTCGATGACGGGGGCGTCGTCGAGGAGGGAGCTCACCGCCGCGCCGTCCAGCGTAGCGGACATCACCAGAATGCGAAGGTCCGGCCGAAGGTGCTTCTGAAGATCCAGCGTCAGCGCGAGCCCGAGGTCCGCATGGATGCTCCGCTCATGGAATTCGTCGAAGATGACCAGGCCTGTGCCGGGCAGGTCCTGCTCGCCTAACAGCATGCGAGTGAGAATCCCCTCCGTGACGATCTCAACACGGGTCTCCAGTCCGGTGCGCACTTCTCCCCGAATGCGGTATCCCACGGTCTTTCCGACGGGATCGCCGATGAGCCCCGACATGTACTCCGCAGCCCTCCGCGCGGCCAGGCGTCGCGGTTCGAGCATGATGATCGTGCGACCGGCCAACCACGGTTCGCTCAGCAACGCCAGCGGAACGCGCGTTGTCTTGCCGGCGCCGGGGGCGGCTACGAGAACGGCATTCGGGCTGGCACTCAGAGCCGACCTCAGCGAAGGGAGAATGTCGTCAACGGGCAGGTGGTCTCGAAAGGCGATCATGATCTACCTGCTGTCAGCCGGAACGCTTGTGAAGCCGACCCCTGAGCGAAGTCGAAGGGGGCGGCGATCAGGACCGCGGCGGAATGGACATTCAGCGCCTCAGCAAGGCGGGGGAGTACGGATTCGACGGGGAGGGACGGGGTGGACATCTCGGTAACAAATATGCCAATAATATGCACCTATTGCTGTGGGTGGACAAGTCTGACAGAGCGACGGGATTGAAATTACAATTATTCTAGACATGATCTAGAATAATAGAATAATTCACGACATTCACACTTGACATGCATGGTGCAAATGGTTACCTTGCAACCACTAACAAGCGGGTAAAGAGCATGCCATTCAGCGATATCATTCAACCGCGTCCTGAAGTTCTCCGGAAGGACGGCATCGAAGGCGTCATCGACATTGAGAATCTTCGAGATCAGAAGAAGCACTCGATCGAATCCCGGCCCGAAGATTTCTTTGACCTCACATTCCCGACAACCGATGTTCGATTGGTTCTCGATAACCTTCATCGGAGGTTCAGTTCAAGTGAAAGGACCCCGGGTCTGTTTTTGTTTGAGGGACTCAAAGGAAGTGGCAAGTCCCACTTGGAGCTGCTCGTCTACCACTTGTTCGCAAACCACCAGATTGCGAAAGGATGGCTGAAGAAACACGGTATCGAATGTTCAGTTCCGCAAGACGCAACAATCACCATCCACAAATTCACCGATTTTCCTCTGGACTCGATCTGGAGGTTGGTCTTTGAGAAACTTGGCGTTGAACGTGGAGATAATCGCAATAAGCTGCCTAACCTGGACGAGCTTCGAAGTGCCCTTGGAGGAAAGCGATTGGTGCTTATTCTTGATGAACTTGAGATGGGCATTCAGAGCATCGCGAACGACCACATCCGTACGCAAAACCTGAGTTTTCTCCAAATGCTCAGCGAGGAGGGATCGAGATCCGACACTGCCTCTGTCACACTTCTTGCATCCGTCTACGATGCGAACCGAGAGCCCGGATCCACGCTCAAACGAGTACCCCGAATCGACATCAAGTTCACGGAACCCTTGGATCGACAACAAATCGTCTTGCATCGACTTTTTTCAAATGCTCAATCAGTAGATCGGTCAAAAGTAGAGACTGTTGTTCGTAGCTACGCCAACGCTTGGAAGAAAGCGGGTATTGGTGTTCAGGAAAAGCAAGTCGAGAGTTTTGTTCGAAGCTATCCCTTCACTCCAGACTTGCTGGAGATGTTGTTGCATCGCGTACTCCAACGGGATTTTCAAGGCAACCGCGGTCCACTGGGCTTGCTGGGGGCTGTTGTTCGAAACACATACAAGAAGGCAGACGTGATTTCAACCGCCCATCTCGACATTTCGGACAACAGCATACGCAACCGCTTGGTGGATCTTGACCCAGGCCAACATCTTCTTCAATGCGCTCAAAGCGACCTCAAGATTCTGGAAAACCAGCCTCATTGCAAGGAGATTATCGCCAGCACGCTCTTCGCGACCCTTGCCAGCAGCGGCAAGGTGAAGGGGATAAGCAGCCAGGTGCTGATCACGGAAGCCCTGAAGCCCGGAGACGACCAGAACGTCCTTCAAGGAACGTTACAAGCCCTTGAGCGCTTCGGGTCTTACTTTCAGCGGGTCGAGGGCAACTATCTCTTCGATACTCAGGAAAAGCCTTACGCGAAAGTCGAGTATCATTCACTGAGGGTGGATGCGTCTGATGCACGCGACCATGCATTGTATCGCTGGAAGACAAATGTCTTCGGCGATACAAACGCCGTCATTTTCCGAGATGCAGCACAAACGCGGACCGCACTTGCCCAGCTGGACAAGAATACCCCTCGGTTTGTGCTGGCCCCCCGCCGACTGGTGGATGAAGAACGAAGAGAAATTTACCACGGCACAGAGAACCGAAACCAGATTATTCTGTTGGAACCAAGATCGGAGACATTCAACGCCCTTGAGCATCCGGACCTTGTGAAATGGGCTCAGCTATCAAAGGCTGCTAACGATCTTCAGGTGACCGCGACAGAGGCCGAGCGCAAGCGGCAATATGAGAAGATCGCCTCAGAGAACATCCGCTTCATCGATGAAGCATTCAAAAAAGCTGGTGTATCCTACGTCTCCGTTCATGTGACAAGCTCGGGTTCGCCCCTCACGTTCGAACTGGAATCCCTGGGATCTGCGACCACACGACAAGACATCCTCATACGCCTGCAACAGGAATTTCATCCGGCACAACGGTTTGAAGATCACATGCTCGAATGTCTTCAAGATGAACGACGAGAGCTTCTACTTGAGAGGTCTGTTGCAGAAGTGAAAGGGACATACAAGAAGACACTTGGCTTTCCCGTGTTTACGACAGAGACAATTCTAACACAAGCGCTGATTCGCCTGTGTAAGGAACGCAAAATAGGACTTCACAACGCACGTACGAGGCACTGTGGAAGCACACCATCGTTTACAGGAAGCGAATGGAATGAAGCCATCCTCGTTGAACCTTTCATCGAGGAAACGAGCGGTCTTCCGTTGCCGCCGGGTGCCTTGCCAATACCGTCCGGAGGCAGTTCTCCAGCTCCCACGCCCGCCGGTAGACCGGACGAGCCGGGCATTCCTTCGCCGGACGAAATTCCGGTGTACATTCAGACTCCAAATGAAACATCCCTCAATCAATTGCGTCAACGCGTGGCTGAGAAACTGGTTGAGTTGACAGAGCCGAAAATCACGAAAGCCCGGCTTGTCGTGTACTTGCAGAATCCGAGCGTTGAGCTGGGCACATTGCCCTCAGCATTGAGAGGGTCGCTTGCGGGATTGGGTGAAATCAATTGCGAGATCGACATCCAGAAACAGGGGTCGTTTGGAAAAGCACAGATCGAGCAGATGGTGGAGCAGTTGCCGACGTTTCCCGGGGCGTACTACCGCGCGGAGTTGAAGGGTTTCGCAAAGAACTCAGCGGACCAACATTGAGGCGTGTCGTATGAACGATTCATTCCGAGACCTTTTCTCCATTCTCGTCAGACCTGCCGGCCGCCTCGCCGGCGTTCAAGGATGGTTGAGGAACAGTGTCTGGTCCGAGGAACGATTTGCGGGTCTCTCTCCTCGGGACTACCTCGAGACAGGAGAGAGGATGGCGCGGTTTGCTGACGACCTCATCTTGTCGGGGGCGCCACAGTTGTATGATGAACTTGTCGCAGCTGCAGAGTCATCCATGAGTCTACTCGCCGTGGCAAGACAACCAAAGTCAGCGCTCGTCGTACTCGATGGAAGCTCAATTCGTGAGCTGCCATTGATCTTGCAACTCGCAGGGCAAACAGGGTTTACGGCCGCCGAGGTGCGTTACGCCGTAGCTGGCCTTCCAAGCGACACGATGTCGTTCGTGGAGCAACGCCTGATCGGCAAGCGCGTAGCGCCTTCACAATTAGAGACGAGGAAGGAACTGAAGGAGGCAGGGATCGTAGCCAGATACTATGACTCGACAATCCGCGTACATGAACTCCAAGGCCTCGGTGATTCCCTGTTGCTATGGTCCAGTTTTCCAGACGGCACCTACATGAATTTCGAAGCAAAGTCATCGGGACACTTTGAGGCCATCGTCAAGCAGTTCGATGTTGTCTGGAAGAACATGGTCCTGAGCATACCGCGTGGCTTTCGCATCGTGATCACAAGCGACCACGGGTACGCGTACCTCAACTCTGGCTACGACTCTGAATTCAAAGCCGAGAAAGCCCTGACATTCCTTGAAAACAACCGCTCTCGTATCCTGGGTCCAGAAGAAGCGTCACCTCTGGAGATACCGGAATTACAGTATGTCGAGCAGCGGCGTACGGTGATGTTGCGGGGCAGGGTCAAGAACCGCCCCCAGGGACCAAGCGCAAACAAAGTATATCGTCACGGCGGAATGTCATTGATGGAGATGTTGACACCATACGTCGTCTTGGAACATGAATCTTCGAAAGGTGGATCATGAACACCCATAAAACCATCCGACGGAAGCGCAGCGAGGGCGTCAAAGTGAAGATCGGGACGATCCTCGACACCGGAGTGCTGGAGAAGTTGAGAATGCGCGCTGCACGGGACCACAAGCCGATCAGCACCATCATCGAAGAAGCTGTGCTTCGGTTTGAAGAGGCCGACGCTACGGATTATGCGCTGCGTCTCCGGGCGCTCGAATCCGTGCTGGCCCTTCGCTTCAGCATCTCCGGAGACGACCTGCGGAGTATCATGGAAGAGGACTACTACAACCAATGAACCTCGACCAAATTCCCAAGACGGACATTGTTCTATTGGACGCCAACATATTCATCTATGCGATTCTCCGGAAATCTGAACAGTGCATTCGATTGCTGCGCCGTTGTTCTGAAGGCGACGTGATCGGCGTAGTTGCCATGCCTCAATTCGCGGAGGTGGTGCATCGGTTGATGATGTTCGAAGCCCACGACAATGGCTGGACACAGGGGGGAAATCCGGCGAAAATCCTGTCTGAGCGCCCTGACCGCATTCAAGCCCTCTCACGCTATGCCGAAGCGGCAAAAGGTCTCCTCGCGAGCGGTCTGCGCTACGAGCCGCTCTTGAAGGAGGACTTCGTGTCAGCGTTGGCCGTGCAGCGCCAGTTTGGACTGATGACAAATGATGCGCTGATGGTTGCGATCAGCGAACGGCTGCGCATCCAGGCTCTTGCGAGCGCAGATAAGGCACTTTCAATGGTCCGTGGGGTCATCCTATATTCTCCCGACGACCTGCAGGATTAGTGGCATTCTGAGATGCTCCCAGCACCCCTGAAAGATGAAATCGCCCATAACGACAAGGGAAGTGAGAATGAAGTCACATTCAGCGGCCGGACAGTCCATATGAAGCGCGCCATCGAAGAATACTTTCCCATCGTCGAAGTCAACCGGCTCGCAGTACCGGAGCGGAACGCGTTCAAACCCATCTACACGATGCACAAATGGTTTGCCCGGCGTTCCTCATCCGTGTTCCGTGCCATCTTGCTGGGTGCCCTGAAGCCCGCGGGTACCGATATCATGGAAGAGTTCTACAAAAATCATACGAACGACCCCGATACCAAGGGTAAGATCATTCTCGACCCGTTCATGGGGGGCGGTACGACGGTGGTCGAAGCGCTCCGGCTGGGATGCAAGGTGATCGGAGTGGACCTCAACCCCGTTGCCTGGTTCATTGTGAAGACCGAGGTTGAACCGGTCGACCTGAACGAGCTGCGTGCGGCTTTCGACCGTTTGACCAATCGCACGGTGGAGTGGTCCGGCAAACCCCTCAAAGAGACACTTCTGAGCCTGTACAAAACCGAGTGCGCG
>CAYIHQ010000097.1:0-7596 GCA_964362905.1 uncultured Ignavibacteriaceae bacterium | reverse complement strand
AGCAGGTCGCCCTTGCGCCCCATCGTCGACCCGAGGATGCTGAGTTGCTTGTAGAAGATGTAGCGCAGGTCTGTCGCCGCCTCGTGGCCCGCTGTGGCACCGCAGGTGACAAGGCGTCCGCCCTTGGCCAGGCTCTTGATGCTGACGTCCCACACCGGTGTCCCAACGTGGTCAACGACGACATCGACTCCGCGTTTTTCCGTGAGGCGACGAACTTCTGAAAGAAGTTCCGTGCGCGTGTACAGGATGACCTCATCAGCTCCCAGGGAGCGGGCCAACTCCGCCTTGCGTTCCGAACTCGTCGTTGCGATCACGCGAGCCCCGTACATTCGGGCGATCTGGATCGCGGCACTGCCCACGCCACTGCCCGCCCCGTGCACCAACACCGTCTCGCCGGGCTGGACCCTGGCCTTGTCCACCACCATCTGCCAAGCGGTGAGAAAAACAAGCCCGGTCGCCGCCGCACCCTCGAACGAGATATCCTCACTCAGGGGAAGAACATTACGACCCGGCACGACCAGCAATTCCGCATCCGCACCGTCCCGATGCTCCCCGATGAGTACGTAGTCCCTGCAGAGATTATCGCTCCCGTTCAAACACTGTGCGCAATGTCCGCACGAGATCCCTTGAGCCACGACCACACGGTCTCCGGTCCTCACATGCCGGACTGTTTCACCGACTGTCTCCACCGTACCCGCGGCGTCGACGCCGGGGATCATCGGCAAGGGCACGCGAACGCCGGGCAGTCCCTGGCGGACCCAGATGTCCATGTGATTGATGGACGTCGCCCGCACGCGGACGCGCACCTCGTCGGGACGCACCGCGGGTTCGGGCACTTCATCGAGGCGCAGTTGATCGAGGCCGCCGTGGGCATGGATACGCACGCACCGCAAGGTCAGTTCTCGGAGAAAGACTGGACGATGACCGACGTGACGAACGAGAACGCATACACTTCGCAACCCGCATCCTGGATGGTGAGACGCACGTGATGCGTCCCGAAGACGGGATTTCGCACCAAGCGATACAGCCGCGGCTCCTGAACCTCGACGACCGTCGCTCCGGACGCCGACCGTCGGACATCCGCGCCGGCGTGCGCTTCCGGCAACGGCGCGCCGTCCTGCTCGACCGTCACCATCAACACTCGGCCGTCCGCTGATCCCATGACGGCGTGGACCTCTTTCGCCTCGTACGGAAGCACCAACGCGACGGGTGTGCCGGGTTGATTGCCGGACCGGAAACATTCCCGCCCATTCCACCAGATACCTACCGCATAGAACCTACCGGGGAGATAGAAGCCCGGATCCTCGTAATTCCAGCGCGCCTCCGGCACGTATCCTTCGACGTTGCCGAGCGCTCCCCGGAGATATCCCACATGGATCTCGCCGGTCGGTCGATGGCAGAGGGCACCAGGGACGTCCTCATCCCTCAGCGGCTCCATGAGCGACGGCAGTTCGCCATGGACCCCCGCATCGCGGAGCAGCACCTGGATCGCACGTTCGAAGGCTTGGTAGCCGCCCTCGCCGTGTTGTACGAAGCGAATGAATCGATGGCGATCGATGAGATACCGCGTAGGCCAATACCGGTTGGCATACGCGCCCCAAATGACCGCGGCGTTGTCCAGAACGACGGGGTATTCGACTCCGAGCGTGCGCAGAGCGGACGACACCCGATCCTCGTCGGCCGCAAAGGCAAACTCCGGGGTGTGGACGCCAACGGCCACGAGTCCCGAAGCACGATAGCTCTCCGCCCACGACTTCACATAGGGGAGAGTCCGGAGACAACTTATGCAGGAATAGTCCCAGAAATCGAGGAGTAAGACGGCCCCTTCGAGGTCGCGCACCGACACCGGGCCACCGTTCAGCCACGCCGACCCATACAGCTCCGGCGCATGAACGAGGCGGGGTTCGAGTTCTGTCATCATGAGCCGTTCGCTTTCAAGACCGATCGCAATTCTTGTTCAAAATGTTCGCATTGATCGACAGTGACTGTCAGAGGCGGTAGCAGACGCAGGACTGTCTGATGCGTGCTGTTCACGAGTACACCGCGCGCCAGCAACGCATCCACGACGGGCTGGCTGTCGACGTGCATGTCGATACCGATCATGCATCCGTACCCCCGCGTCTCCTTGACGAGGCGCGGATATTCCCGGCGAAGACGTTCGCCGGTCCCGTGGAGCATTTCTCCCGCACGGGCCGCGTTCCGCATCAATCCTCCCTCCACCACCTCGTCGAGCACGACGTTCCCGGCCGCGCAGGCGACCGGATTGCCGCCGAACGTCGTTCCATGGACGCCGTAGGTGAACGCTTCTTCGACCCGTTCATTTCCGAGGATCGCACCGAGGGGAAGTCCTGCGCCGATCGCCTTGGCGACCAACACCACATCCGGACGTAGGCCGACATGTTCAAACCCGAAGAATTTGCCCGTCCGTCCGATTCCCGACTGGATCTCGTCGGCAATGATCAGGAAGCCGTATGTGTCGCGCAGCTGGTTCAAAGCCGCGGCGAACTCAGGAGACACCGGAAAGATCCCTCCCTCTCCCTGGATGCACTCGAGCACGACGGCAAGGGTTTCGGCATTGATCGCCGCGGTCGCGGCTGCAACATCGTTGAATAGAACGCCGGTCATGTGCGGGAGGAACGGTTCATATCCGTCCCGGTATTTCGGCTTGTCCATGAGTGACAGCGCGGCGAACGTGCGGCCATGAAAGGCATTCGACATGCCGACCATGGTGGTTTTTCCACGTCCATGTCCCCATTTGCGCGCGAGCTTCACAGCGCCTTCGAGGGCTTCCGTGCCGCTGTTGCAGAGGAACGCGCGCCGGAATCCGGTGACGGACAACAATCGTTCGACCAGCCGGATCTGTGGTTCCTGAAGGAAGAAATTTGAAAGATGGATGTAGCGTGCGGCCTGGTCCTGGATGGCTTTCAGAACGCCCGGATGGCCGTAGCCGAGGGAATTGACCGCCAACCCGCCGAAGAAATCGAGGTAGCGCTTCCCGTCGCGGTCGAACAGATACGCGCCTTCGCCACGTTCGATCTCGAGTCCGAGGCGTTTGTACGTATGAAAGAAGTGCGCGTGTTCGCGTTCGGCCAGAGTTGACACGGTCAACCTTTCAGAAGCATGGTACGGAGGATGATCAGTGCGAACCGGACGCGCGGTTCGAGGTCCTCGAGGGATCCGTCATTGTCGATGATGACGTCTGCCAGGCGCCGGAATTCAGCGGTCGATCCCTGTGCGCGCATCCGGCGTCTGACCGAGGCGGCATCAACACCATCGCGCTTGATCACCCGCTGGTTCCGAAGTGCTTCCGGCGCGTCAACGAGGAGGACGGCATCGAGCCATGCGTCCATGCCGGCCTCATAGACCAGCGCGGCCTCGACGGCTGCGAGGCTGTGTCCTTCGGCCTTGATCGTCGTGAGCCGGGAACGGATCTCACGTTCGACGGCGGGGTGAACGATCGCTTCGAGCCCTCGTTGTGCGTTCCGGTTGCTGAAGATACGCGCGGCGACTGAGGGACGGTCATACGTGCCGTCCGGACGGTACGCCTTCGGGCCGAGGAGCGCGATGATCTTCCGGCGGACGGAGGGATCGGATTCACTCAGGTCGCGCGCGATCAGGTCCGCCGAACAGACCGGGACCCCCGAGCGCTCAATGATCGCACTGACAGCCGACTTGCCGCTGCCGATGCCGCCGGTGACTCCAAATGTGGGGAGAGGAAGGCGCTGCGATGCCACGGGCGCAGATCACTTCGCAATGGCGACGGACCGGACCTCTCGGATGACGACCACTTTGATCTGTCCGGGGAATTCCATTTCCTGCTGGATCTTGTTTGCGATGTCGTGCGACAGTTGTTCCGCGTGGGCGTCGTCGATGCGTTCGTGATTGACGATCACACGCACTTCGCGGCCCGCCTGGATGGCATACGTGTTGGTCACGCCGCTGAACGACTTGGCGATGCTCTCGAGCCGCTCGAGCCGTTTCACGTACTCTTCCACCGACTCACGACGGGCTCCCGGGCGGGCGCCGCTGATCGCGTCGGCGGCCTGAACGAGCGCCGAGATCGGGTGCTCCATCGGGATGTCCTCGTGGTGAGACCCCACGGCGTTGCAGACGATCGCATTCTCGTTGAATTTCTTGCACAGCTCCATTCCCAGGAGCGCGTGCGGACCTTCGACGCTTCGGTCGATGGTCTTGCCGATGTCGTGGAGGAGTCCGGCGCGTTTGGCGAGCATCGGGTCGATCCGGAGTTCCGAGGCCATGATGCCCGTGAGGTAGGCCGTTTCGATGCTGTGCTGCAACAGATTCTGTCCATAGGACGAACGGTATTTCATCTTCCCCACGTGCCGAAGGATCTCGGGATGCGCCGTATGGAGGCCGATCTCGAGGAGCGTGTTCTCTCCCGTACGAAGGATCTCGTCCTCGAGTTCCTTCCGGACCTTCTCCACCACTTCTTCGATTCGAGCTGGATGGATGCGGCCGTCGGCGATGAGGCGTTCGAGGGATTGCCGGGCGATCTCGCGACGGAAGGGGTCAAAGCCGGTGAGAATGACCGCCTCCGGCGTATCGTCGACGATGACGTCGACGCCGGTCGCGGCCTCGAAGGCCTTGATATTCCTGCCCTCCCGGCCGATGATGCGGCCTTTGATCTCGTCGCTTGCGAGCGTGAGGACGCTGGCCGTCGTTTCGACCGTATGCTCGGCGGCCGTCCGCTGGATGGCCTGGATGATGATCTTTTGCGCCTCCCGCCGGGCTTCGACCTTCGCCTGGTCGCGGATGTCTTTGATGGACTGCGCGGCCTCGGTCTTGACGGTCTCGATGAGGTGCTCGGTCAGGTGTTTCTTCGCCTCGTCACGGGACACCCCGGCGATACGTTCCAGGCGCGTGGTTTCTTCCTCGATGAGGCGCTCCAGTTCGCGCTCTTTTTCTGACACACGCCGCTGGCGGTCCTGGATGTCCCGTTCCAGCTGCTGCAACGAAGATTCCTTCTTATTGAGAAGGTCGAGCTTCCGCTCGACATTCTCCTCTCGATTCTGGATCTGCTTCTCGTAGGCCTGGAGCTTGTTGCGTTTGGACTGGAGGTCCGCGTCCGTCTCTTTCTTCCGCTTGAACCACTCGTCTTTCGCCTCGACCAACTTCTCACGTTTGGAGGTCTCGGCCTCCTTCTTCGCGTCTTCCAGGATCTGTTTGGCGCGGTCCTCCGCCGAGGAGATCTTGTTCTGCCCGGCGCGCTGGTTGAGGAACCATCCCAGGAAGAACGATGCTCCGCCGATGACCGCTCCGATGACGATCAAGAGATACGCATCCATACTCGCCTCGCGTTCACGATCCGATCACATTCCAAGAAAAAAAATACCGCACGCATCGTCGTTATCAAGTGTATTGAAAGAACCTCTTCAAGACACAGTGGGTACCCGCCTAAGCATTTTACGCTTCCATTGGACCCGCTCGCCCCCGCGATTGCGGAGGGTCGTCGCGTGGCGCTCCCCGAAGGGACGATGGCGTGCGCTCCACACTTATGAGTCAGGCTCCCATATTAAATCACTGTCAGGTTCTTTAATATGGTTGACAACAGCCGATGGTGCGGTTCATGCATTCACAGCACAACCGCTCTATGTAAAGAACACCCTGGACGTCAGGAAGAGGACTCCTCGTCGGCGATCAACAGATTGTCAAGGTAGTTCGACAACTTGGTGATCTCAGATTCGGACAGCGCCTGCTGTTCCTGGTGCTGCACCTGTTCCTTGAGCAGGTCTTCCGTTATGTTCAACGCCGTAAGCACCGCCACGGTGAGCGGCGGCTGCTCCGGGATCTTGTCATGGATCTTCGTGAGCATCACGTCCACATGTTCGGCCACCCGGCGGGTAAAATCTTCATTCTCCCCGCGAAGGGGGTATTCCGCGCCGAAGATCTTGACCTTGATGCTCTTGCTCGTCATGGGCGTTCACTTCGCATCGTCATAGCCGGGAATTGATCTTGGTGATCAGTTCCGAAACACGCTGGCGGAGATGGTCCTTCTCTTCCCGCGTGAACGGCCCGGTGCCGTTCGCCTGCAACCCTGCCACATCGCGCCGCGCCTGCTCGAGTTGCACCGACACTTCGTCCAGCCTCCGACGGGCGTTGGTCTCCGCGTCCTCCAGCTGGCGCACCCGCTGACGGAGGGTCGCCACCTCGTCGAAGGTATTCCGCTCCGCCGCTTCCTGCTGTGCCGACCGAACGATGAGCTTCTCCCGCTCGCCGAAGATCATACGGTTCGACTCTTCCAATTCCCGCACGCGCTCGTTCAGACCCGCATTCTCTTCGCGCAACTTCACAACGACCGTCGACACGCGCCGCGCCTTGTCCCACAATTGCTGGAGGACAAGGTCCAAGGAGCGAGGCGTCGCCCTCCGCTCTGATGCAATCTCCGGGTTGGATTCTGACACAGTCGTGGTGGTCAATGGTCGGCTGCTCAGCCGCGCAACTCTGCACCGCACGAGGTCCGAGCCTGCTCAACGATGGCCAGGATGCGGGCGTCCACTTCTTCGTCTGTCAACGTATGGTCCCCGGCGCGAAACGCCAGCGAATACGCAAGACTCTTCTTGCCCTCACCCGCTTGGGCACCTTCGTATGCATCAAAGAGCACGAGAGACTCCAAAAGCGATCCCGAATTCGAACGAATGGACGCCTCGAGATCCCCTTGCGGCAATGCTCGATCTACCACGAACGCCAGGTCGCGCACGACTTGGGGGTATCGGGGCAACGCACGAAACGTTCGCTCGGTCGTCCAGACCCGCTCCAAGAGCGGAAGCGACAACTCGCAAGCGAAGACAGGAGTCTCGATCTCAAATCGTTGCGCGAGTTCGCGTCTCACTTCACCGAACCAACCCCCATAAGTACCGTTGATTTCAACGCCAATGGACGATTCAGTTAAAGTGTTGTCGGCACGATAAGGAATAAACCGGTATTTGTCAAGGCAGAGGCGGCTCAGAAGACCATCGAGCTCTCCCTTCAGGTCCATCAGGTCGACGCTGCGGGCTGCCCGGTCAAACGCCGCCAACTGATGGTCACCCGTCCACGCAAGCATCAACCGGACCTCTTCCACGTAGCTTTCCAGTGCGTTGGTGTCGCTCCCCCGCCTGTGGTAGACCTTTCCCACCTCGAAGAGACGCAGGTTTCTGGAACCCTGATGGTGGTTCATTCGAATGATCTCGAGCGTCCCCGGAACCATACTGGTTCGGAGGGCCTGCATTTCGGCGCTGACGGGGTTGAGCACTTTGACGGGTGTCTCTCCGGTCAGAGCTGCCAGCGATTCCTGCTGGAGGGAGATGGCCAGGATCTCACGCCAACCGGCACCGACGAGGTGTGCTCGGACCTCTTCCTCGACTTTCGGCGGTGCTGTGGATGGTGAAAAATCGATGGCCGAGCGGGTCTGGGTGGGGATGTTGTTGTATCCGTGGACGCGTGCGACCTCTTCTACAAAGTCGATTTCCTGCGTCAGGTCAACACGGTAGCTCGGAGGAACGACGGCGAATTCTCCTGTGTACGGCTCAGCGACCTTCGCTCCGATGCGCTCGAGGAATTCCCGCATGCGAGGGCCGGGGATCTCTGTCCCGAGGA
>CAYIHQ010000096.1:0-7615 GCA_964362905.1 uncultured Ignavibacteriaceae bacterium | reverse complement strand
GAGAGTTTTTGCGCCCATTCCTCCCTTCCCGATCACGGCGCGCACGCGGAATTTCCGGAGACGGTCTCCCTGATAGGGTTCCTCCCGGCCGCTCGTGGTCGGACCGGCCGCTTTGATGCTCCATGTGTTCCCCTCCTTCAATGCCACCGGACCGCAATGGTAGATGACCTCGCCATTCAGGGGAACCGGGGAATCGTGCGTCGTTAAATGATGGTGGATCATATCCCGGCCGGTATGGACCATGCCGCTGAGGAGCACCACGTCTCCCACCCGGAGACTTCGCACCTGCCCTTCGCTCAGCGGCGTCGTCAACGTCACCTCTCGCCCGGTGGCCGGCAATCCTAGTTTCTTGGCCATCTTCACAACCGGACCGTCCTCTTTGTACAGCCAATGCTTGATCGCCCCCGTTCGACTGTCGAGCACCACACCGAGCCGGCGGAATGCCCAGCAATCGTAGGCGACCGAGACAAAGAAGCTGGCCGGCAGACGGTTGAACGAACCTACTTTGCATCCGATCAGCGACACGCGGCCGCCGAACCCCATCGTTCCGATGCCAAGCGCATTCGCATCCTTCATGATGCGTTCTTCCAACGCGGCCAGCTGCGGATCTGGATTTACGTCGTCGAGGGACCTGAAGAGTTGTTCCTTCGCGTGCGCATACCCCGACGCGCGATCACTCCCGATCGCCACGCCGATCGCGCCGACAGCGCAACCGTGACCCTGGGCCTGCCACACCGCGTGCATGATGCACTTGCGCACACCTTCGAGCGTCCGGTCGGCGCGACCGAGGTGCGTCAATTCTACGGGCACAGAGTATTGGATGTTCTTATTCTCGCAGCCGCCTCCCTTGAGCAACAGTCGGATCTCGATCTCGTCCCTCTCATGTTGTTCGAAATGCACCACCGGAGTGCCGGGACCCAGATTATCGCCGCTATTCTTGCCCGTGATCGAGTCGACGGAGTTCGGACGCAGTTTCCCAATTTTCGTGGCTTCCGCAACCGCCTCCCGGATCTGGCGTCGCATAACGATCTGGTTTGCGCCGACGGGTGCGAGCACCTCGAACGTAGGCATGCCGGTGTCCTGGCAGATTGGGCCGCTGTGATCGCAAGCCATGTCCACATTTTCGGCGATCATTTGCAGCGCGAGCCCGGATTGCGAAGAAGCGTCCTCCTGTTCCATCGCTCGCGCGAGCGCGCGCCGAACATCCGGAGGGAGATTGGTCGAGGTCTCGACGACCAGGTTCAGGATGCTGCCCTTGAAGTGTTCCACGTCGTTCTCCTTGGTCAGTGTCACTTGGTATACGTATCGATCCAGTCCAGGACGGTGGCGTACCACACAACCGCATTCGCGGGCCGCATCACCCAATGCCCTTCATCCGGGAAATAGAGCATTTTCGAAGGGACTCCTTGCCGTTGAAGAGCCGTAAAGAGCTGAAAACCCTCGCTCACATCGATCCGATAGTCAAGTTGTCCATGGATAACGAGTGTCGGGGTCCGAAAGTTCTTCGCCTTTCGCATGGGCGACCAGCGATCGTAGAGATCGGGCTTGTCATACGGCGTCCCTCGAAACTCCCATTCCGGAAACCAGAGCTCTTCCGTCGTCCCGTACATACTCCAGGGGTTGAACACGCCGTCATGGCTGACGAAGCACCGAAAGCGGTCCGTGTTGCCAAGCATCCAGTTGACCATGTACCCGCCATACGACGCGCCCGCGGCCGCAACACGCGACCCGTCGATGAAACGATAGGTGGCGATCAGATGGTCCAGCCCCTTCATCAGGTCTTCGTAGACGGCGCCACCCCAGTCGCCGGAGATCTCATCCGTGTAGCGTTGACCGTACCCCGTGCTTCCCCTTGGATTGATGAGCGCAACAACGTATCCGCGCGCGGCGAACAGTTGTGCGCTCCACCGATAGTGGAATTGGTCCGCCCATTGGCCTTGCGGCCCGCCGTGGATGAGGAACACCAGGGGATACCGACTCCCCTCCTGGAAGCCGGGTGGCCGCAGAAGCAGGCCATGGACCTTTGTTCCACCGGATCCTTCGAACCAGAAGTCTTCCTTTGCGGGCAGCACGAGAGACCGAACACGTTCATCGTTGAAGCCCGTCAGACGCGTGAGGTTCTTACCGTTCACATCCACCCGAATCACCTCCGCCGGCTGATGCATGCGCTCGTGGATCAGAACGAGCGACCGGCCGTCGGGAGTGACGCGAATGCCGCCATTGGTTCCTTCGACCAGAACAGATTGGACGTTGCCGTCCCGTACGTCGACCCGGAAGACCGAGCGATTGCCCCTGCTGTCGGCGGCGAAGTAGATCGTCTTTCCGTCCGGAGACCAAGCCATCTCACCCACGCTCAGGTCCGTCAAGCCAGCGACAACCCTTCGTGTGCCCGACGCACGGTCATACAAGACCAGGCTGTGCTGGTCCGCCTCAAATCCGGGACGCTCCATTGCCAGATACGCAACGAACTTCCCGTCCGGTGAATACGTCGGCTGCGCATCGTTGGCAGGATTTTCCGTAATGCGACGCGCCGTGCCACCTCCCACCGGAACAAGGAACAGATCGTTATTCGTGCTCGTGGCAACCGTCGAGTCGGTGTTCCGTGTGAACGCCATCTCTGTGCCGTCGGGCGAAAAGGCATAGTCCCATGATCCGCCAAGGTCGATGGGGGGAACGTCGTGATCGCCCGGGGTCAGGTCACGCGCCGCACCTCCGGCAACAGATTGGACGAAGAGGTGACTTCGACGACCATCCTTCCACGCATTCCACACGCGGTAGGGAAGGCGGTCGAAGACCTTCGCCTTGCTCTTGCGTTGTCCCTCAGCCGCAGATCTCTGCTGATTACAGTCATCGTCGGGACAGTCCGGGAACACCTCCGATGCGAAGGCCACCCACGCCCCATCCCTTGATACCTGGAGCCCCGATGCCCCCGTCGACAAGGTGCTCAGCTTTCGCGCTTCGCCCCCTGTCACGGGGATGGTCCACACCTGCGATTCACCGTCGCGGGTCGACACGAAGGCAAGCTGCGCGCTGGACAGCCACCGGGGCGAGTTGTTCGACCCTTTGGAGGATGTGAGCTGCACGACCGATCCGCCGGTCGTCGCGACGAGGTAGATATTGCTGGATGTGCGATTCTCTGCGATCGAATGGTCCGTGGCGGTGAAGGCCACCCAGCGGCCATCCGGAGAAAGCTGAGGATCGGACATCCGTCGCATGGCCAACAGGTCCTCGACCGTTATCGGACGCGGCGCCTGCGCGACGAGCATGGAGGTCGCGCACGCGATCACTCCACACACCTTCACAATTGATCTCATCTGGTCCTCCTGGCTTCTCATGCGTTTCCGTGCGTCACGGTGTTCTGCCAAACAGGAATCTCAGGGGCCTCCACAATCGGGCGGCCCACGCGCGTTCGTCATGCTCCGCCTGCGGGTCGAAGAATGAAACGACATTCCTCCCCTGTTCATATCCCTTCCCGCTGAGGACGTGCACCATTTCCTCCATTCCGGGTTTGAGCGAAACCTCTCCGGGAGCTCCTCCACAATCCATGTACACGCGGAACGCGGCTCTCCTTCCCTGCTCGGCTTCGACCATCTCCAGCACCCGCGTCCGTTGTCGGTCAAATACGCTCGAAAGGCACCCTGCCTTTCCAAACACGTCCGGATGCCACCACGTAAAGAGAAACGAGATCAATCCGCCCAGTGACGACCCCATGACGCCCGTCTGCTCCGGTCCCGGCATCGTTCGATAGAGAGAATCGATCATGGGCTTCACCTTCGTCACAACGAACATCGCATATGCCGCTCCTTTTGGTGAATCAGAATACTCCTCCATTCGGTCGGACGTATTGTTGATGGCCACGATGATGGCCTCGTCGATCGCACCTGCCTGCGACAGGCTGTCCATGATCTCGTCGACGCGCCATTCGGCACCGAATGCAGCGGTCGCCCGGTCGAGACAGTTCTGGCCGTCATGCACATAGAGGACCGGATATAGACGCGCGGTATCCGTCGCATACGAGGGCGGTAAACGCACGGTCACTGAGCGTGCATACCGAAGCCCATCGCCCGCCAGGTTGGGAAACACGCGCGCGTCGCCCGTCAGCGAGGTCGCAATTCGGGGCATGCTGTCCCGCCAGCCGACCGGCGTGAGGATGATCGTCGTGTCGCCCCCCACTGCAACCACGATATTGGGGGGGACCTCGCCGGTCGGAGAGAAGATCGCTTCAGTATCCCACGTGCCCCTTGTGACTTTGAATTCAAGTCGAAGACCATTCTCGATGTCGAAGCTTGCCTCCACTGTCGTGTCCGAGGTACGACGCAAATCCCTGACGGACGGGTCCCAGATGCCAAGGAGGGGATGATTGCCTGCGACGGTGATCCTCTCGGCCGTTGGCGTACCGGTGGGCAGGTACACGCGAATCGCCACGCGCGACGATTGGGCACAGCCGACCGAAGGCACCCAGGCGAACGCCATTAGTGATGCCGCCAGAAACGATCCGGCCTGCCTCGAGGCATAGCTCATCGTCCAAACCTCTCGGTGAGTCATAAGGGCACTCCTGGCTTCAGGATGACACCCCGATTCTTGTGGCCGTTGATCTTGATCGTGAATGGCGTTTCGAATCGCACGTGCCGCGCCATCGAAAACTCACGGACCGGCTTTTGCGCAAGTAGCCAGTCCCAGTCGATGTATCCCAGATTCTCGAAGGCGTTCACGGAGAAGTATCCCACTCGAAACGACGTGATGTTTTGGAAGAAATGCGACCCCTGGGAGGGGGCTACGTTGACGTCTTTGAACGCCGATTCGACGATGACCGCCGCTCCGGAGATCTGCTCCCATGTCACCGGAATGCCGAGCCAATGGTCAAGACTTCCCCACCGGCCGACGCCGATGAGAACATACGGACGCTTTTCGCGCACGAGCGCAGCGTTCAACTGGCTCACCTCCTGGGCTGCCTCCACGCTGCGAGCGCGGTCGAACGAGTGGATGTCGACGACGATCGCGTCGGCGATGTCCGTCATGATCCCATTGCCCATCACCTGTGTGCTGTGACAGACCATCTCGCCCTGGTCCCGCTCTTCGATCTCGAGCTCCTCCAGCTCCCGGTGCAGTACCATCGGACGGATCTGCAGCATGCAAAAATCATTCGGGCGATGGGGCGGCAGATTCATCGTCGCCGCAAACTCGATCTCGACGGGGGTCCCCATACCCCATGTTCCCATCTGCAGCATCAAGTCGACGATCTCGGGCAACGGAAACAACCCGTGCTTGAGAACCGGAGCGAAGGTGACGATGCGCTTGCCGGGACGGGAGATCCCGTCGTAGACCGATTCGTTCTCGGGCGACCACGTGGAGCCGACATAATACAGCGTTTGGTCCTGTTCCGCCTGCACCAGCCCGTAGTTCTTGACAAAGGTGTCCGGGGTGTGCGCATGTCCCTCCCGCAGGTCCATCTCCAAGTCGAGTGCGTAGAAGGACTGCTGCGCGTTCTTGATGGTCTCCGTCGTCGAGAAGAACTGCATGAGATGCCGCGGATACTTCGGGCAGAACCGAACCGTATTGCCGCCATCCACAACGGTCTTGCCGAGGCCCAACGCGACCTGACAGATGCCGTCCGTGGCAGTCTGCGGCGGGACAGGGTAGAAGTTGTAGGACCGGGCCACACCGGAGAAATCCGGATAGAAGCGCCCGTTGCGGGCGGCTCCCACCATCCGCTGGACGATGACCGCCATCTTCTCCTCCTCCGGCCGATAGGAGGTCATGCGCATATATTCGCGTGCGGCCTTCGCAAACGTCGAAGCATAGACCAGCTTGATACTTTGCATCAGTTCCAGCATCCGGAGTTGCTTGTCCGGATTGTTGTTCGGGATCATATACGTTTCGTAGACGCCGGCGAACGGTTGGTATTGCGAGTCTTCCAACAGGCTCGATGACCGAACCGCAAGCGGCTCCTGGACGACGTCGAGAAACTCCCAGAGCCGTTCCGCGACATCCTCCGGAAACTTGGGCGCCTCCAGAAATCGAGCGCGAAGGGCGTCGTCCTCCGGAGCGCCGAAGGCAAACGGCTCGAGGTCGTTCATCTCGAGAAAACGGTCGAAGGCGTCTGTGGCGACGACCACAGCGGAAGGGACGGTGATCTCGACATCCGGGAATTTGTTCCGAAGGCTGTAGCTGCTGATGAGCGCGCTGACGAATCCCAGTCCGCGCGCCTTTCCCCCCAGCGACCCGCTGCCGATGCGGGCGAAGCTCGTGCGAGGGTCGAAAGTCGCACGCGAGAACTCCGTGATGATGCCCCGTTGCCGCATTTTCCGATACGCCCTCAGGTCGGCGATCAGCGACTGCCGGAGGGCCTCCGGCGTAGGATAATCCTCCACCTTCTGCGGACGCAACCGGTGGGCGAGGCCAAACTCAGTTCGCGCCTTGAGCCACTTCGAAAAATGATTGCGCCGGGCGTGGAACACGATCGACTCTTCCGGCACGGTCTTCAATTGCTCTTCAAGGGAAAGGAGGTCCGTCGCACGCCCCACCTCCTGACCCTCTGGCATCCGGAAGATGAAATCCCCGAATCCGAAGTTATTCAGCACAAATTCCCGCAGTTCATGCAGCAGGCGAGGGTCTCCCTTGCGTAGGAACGCAGCACCGCACTCTCGCGCCGCCGTCTCGAAGTCCGGATTGGTCGATTGCAATAGGATCGGAATGTCATCCTGCAGCGACCGCACCTGACGGGCAAAGAGCAGCCCTGCTTCGGGGTCCTTTTTCCCGTCGCGCACGTAGTTGATGTCAGAGACGATGCCGAGAACATGCTCCCGGTAGGTCACAAACGCGGCCCACGCTTCATCGTAAGTGCTGCACAAGAGGATCTTCGGCCGGGCCCGCATGCGCAACAACCGGTGGGTGAGGTTGACGCCTTCCCGAATGAGCCGTTGCGATTGGTTCAGGACCTCGGAATAAAGGATGGGGAGATAGGACGAATAGAACTTGACGTTGTCTTCGACAAGGATGATCACCTGGACGCCCGCGGTGCCAGTGTCGTCCTCGACGTTCCGCCGGTCCTCGATGTCCTTGATGATGCCGATGATCAGCCGGTAGTCGCCGAGCCAGATGAAGATCCGTTCAAAGACCGAGGTGTCATACTGGGTGACGATCTCCTTCCGTTCGCGATTGTCATACGCAAGGAGCACGATCGGAATGTCGTGGCCGGAGCTGCGGACGGCCTGTGCGAACTTCACCACGTGCATGTCTTCGATGTGCATCGTGGTGATGATGAGGTCGAAGGTGTGTCCTCCGCGGAGCATCTCCATGGCCTCCGCGGCCGTCGAGGCGTGGGTAAACTCCGGCGGATGGCTCAGGTTCAGCGCCATCGCCTCCTGACGGATCAACTCATAGAGGCGCCCGTCCTCCTCGAACAGGTAGTTGTCGTAGAGGCTCGAGACGAGCAGGATATCACGAATGCGGAACCGCATCAAGTGCTGAAAACTCTTGATGCGGCTCCCTTGGATGTCTTCGATATGATTGAATTCGGCGCTCGTCATCGATGCATCGATCGGCCCGTCAGACGAGGCCCTGGTCCAGCATGGCAGTCGCGCCCTTCAGGAAACCAGCGATGTTGGCTCAGTTC
>CAYIHQ010000095.1:1104-7629 GCA_964362905.1 uncultured Ignavibacteriaceae bacterium | reverse complement strand
CGGCTTCGACCCGGTCTGTCTAAGGAGGACGTGTATGGTTCGCGTGTGGTGTCTTTTGATCTGCTTGCCTGTCGTAACCCTCGCCCAACAATTCGCTGTTTCCGGCGGCTTTGTTATTGCCGTGCCGCAGGGTGAATTTGCCACAAAGGTGGACAACAATGGCTACGGGGCGGAGGTGTATGGCGCTTATGCTCCGTCCGTGACCCCATTTTCTGTCGGATTGACTCTCCGGTTCATGAACTATGGTTCGGAGACCCGCCGGGAACCGTTCAGCACCACGATCCCGGATGTCTTCGTCACAGTGAACACATCAAACAACTTCCTCATGTTCGAAGTCGAAGGGCGGTTGCAGCCGAATACGGGATCAATCAGGCCGTATCTCGCCGGCCAATTGGGAGCCAACCTGCTCACGACAACGACGACCATCAAGGACGAGTCGACCAACGAAGAAGTCGCCAGTTCCACGAATGAGAACGATGGTGCGTTCAACTACGGAGGCGGGGCGGGCATCGACGTGTTGTTGTGGACGGCTCCTGAGGAAGTGGCCGAGGAGAACGATGTCCGCCAGGTTCTCCTTCACGTGGGAGCGAGCTATGTCTACGGTGGTCAGGCCAAGTACTTGAAGGAAGGCTCCATCCGTACAGTGGGCGGGCGGTGTACGACCTTCAACAGTCGAAAACGGACGTCCTGCTGTATCAGATCGGCGTGACGGTGACGTTTTAATTGCTGCACAGGGATTCCACCTGCCGATTGACGACGAGGCCGGATTCCCGTACATTGTTTCGTTGATCGTTCCTTGGAGAGCTGGCAGAATGGTAATGCACCGGTCTTGAAAACCGGCGCCCGAAAGGGCTTGGGGGTTCGAGCCCCTCGCTCTCCGCTCGACTACGTCCCGCCATACAACAGCGGGACTTCGTCGAGCAGGCTCCCAGGTCGGTGACGGGGCTCGCCATTAGAGCGCGTCTGGGTCCGGTCGACTTCGTATCGAACGTAGTCGGTGTTCGTAGCATCGCTGGTCACTTCAAGGAGGGGGTCACCTTGCTTGCTTGGTATGTGTACGTCCTGAGGAGTTTGGTGAGAGATTTCATGTATGTCGGGCGCACCAGAGATCTAGATCGGCGCTTCGGCGAACACCAGAACGGCCTTTCACTCTCAACGAAAGTTTATCGGCCCTTCAGTCTTGAGCTTTGCGTGATGGTGAAGACCGAGAAGCAAGCTCGCGAGTTGGAGCGGTACTTCAAAAGCGGTTCAGGTCGAGCCGTTCTCAAGAAACACTTCTTGAGTTAGCCAGGTGTGGCCGAAGGGTTAGTTCAGTCCTCTGGTCGACGAAGCCCAAAGGGCGTAGTCGACCCTCGCTCTCCGCTTCGAAAACGCACAGGGTTAGCGATCTATGCTAACGCTGATGCGTTTTCAGAATCCCGACGATGTTTGTCGGGATCCTCAAAACGACGGAGGAGTTGACTTCGCCCCGCTGGCTCGTCAACTCCTGTCGTTTTGGGATTTTGAGGACCCGCCGCAGGCGAATGTTGCCCTCCATTCTCCGCCGCTCGCTGTTCCCACCAAGTCGTTTCCCGTCTCGATTCTGCGACACCCATTCGCAGTCGTTCCATTTTCTGGTTGCACACAATGCGAAAGTGGAATGGAAACAATGGAAGAAGGCGATTCCAGTCCCGCGTGCCCCGTTGGATTCGGTACCATTCTTGCTAAACAAATAACGGCATCGCGAGTGCTCTCCGAGAACTGAGAATCAGACGCCGTCAGAGCACAGCGGTGGTGCGACCATGTCTGAACCCGAATTCGTCTGTTGTGACTGCGACAAGATCTTCTCACTGTTCGCGGCTGTGATGATCCCCCACGTCGAAGAATTGCGCTGCCCGGTCTGCGGTTCCAACGATATCGAACGCTTACCGGAACGTGTCGTCCACATCCTCAACGACATGCATGCGCTGGATGTGGAGCATCACGATCTCTGATCCGTTGACCGAAGAGGAGATTGTCGCCGTTGTCGCCCTTCGCCGCCGGATTGTGGGGTGCCCGGCCCGAAAAGGGTGTTCTACGCCATCCCCCCGACATGTACCGAACGACCATGAATCCATTCTCCAACCTCCTCCGCTATCTTCAATCCAATTCTGTTCCCTTCGTCGTCGATGGCATTCCCAGTATTCCTGCCGGTGTCGAGCCGCACGGACTCTCGGTCCTCGCCGACGCGCGTCGTGCGACGGTCTCTCCCGTGCAGTTGGACGACCGGGTGTGGCTGGCAGTCATGGATGACTCCCGCCGCCTCCATCCAGATCTTGTGCGGCGCTCCTTCGGCGGCCGCGTGGTGGCCCGCGTTCACGATGAGGACCTGCCGATGCTGTTCCCGGGATGCGACCTCAAGGCTATTCCGCCTCTCGGCAATCTGTTCGGCGTGCCGATCATGATAGACGAGAGTATCGCCGATTCACCGGCGCTGAGTTTTGCAGCGTATGATCCGGAGGTCTGCGTGACCCTCCGCACTTCCGACTTCCGTACCTTGGCCAAGCCCGTCGTGGCTGAGATCGCCGTGCCTCTTCGCGCTTCGATACCTCACTCCTAGCCGCAGAAGGTCCTCCCAGAACTGGTCGCATGCTCCGATCCGGAAAAGGCTCGGTTCCCAATCCTGGGAATCGCGTCCCCGGTTCGGACAGACACGCAACGGCGGCCTGGGTGAATGGACGACGATTCCACCGTTTCTTCTGGCATGCGGCGGCGCAGAATGAGGCACACAAATTGAAGCACGGTGGTGAAGCGGTCTTATCACCATGCACGAACTCTCCGTTGCCCAACATCTTCTCGACCACGTGACTCGCAACGTCTCGCCCGAAGACCTTCCGCGGGTCCTTGCGGTTCGGTTGCGGCTGGGCGCCATGTCCGGCATTGTCCGCGATTCGCTAGACTTCTCGTTCACCGCGGTCACGTACGGGACACCGCTTGAACGCGCGGTGCTGGAATTCGAAGAGCGGCCGTTCGTCGTACGATGCCGTACCTGCGGCGAGCGGACATCGAATGAACTGGGTATCGCCGTGTGCGACCTCTGTGGAAGCGCCGACACCCAGGTGGAGAGCGGCACGGAACTCGATATCATCCACGTTGAACTTCTGGACAGGCCGACAGGATGAGTGTGATCACGATCGAGCGCAAGGTGCTCGAAAAGAACGATGCACTGGCGCGAAAGAACCGCGATCGCCTGCGCGAGCACGGCATCTTTGCGATCAACATCGTGAGTTCACCCGGGTCCGGGAAAACGACGCTCGTCGAACGGACGCTGGAAGTGCTCAAGGACGCACTCGCGATCGCCGTGGTCGAGGGGGATGTCCAGACCGACCTCGATGCGCGGCGCGTGGCCGCCTACGGCGTGCCGACCGTTCAACTGTTGACGAACGGAGGTTGCCATTTGGAAGCCAACCTCGTCGCCGACGCCCTCGCGGGAATCGAGCTCCCCGGGCTCGAGCTCCTGATCATCGAGAACGTCGGCAATCTCGTATGTCCGGCCAACTACGACCTGGGTGAAGCGCTGAAAGTGGTGGTCCTGAGTATCACAGAAGGGGACGACAAACCGTTGAAGTATCCCGCCATGTTCCGGAATGCCTCGGTCCTCGTTGTCAACAAGCTCGATCTTCTGCCGTACTTGAAGTGCGACGTCGACACCTTGGTGGCGAACGCTCTCGCGATCAATCCACAGCTGAAGGTGTTTCGTGTCTCTGCCACCTCGGGCGAGGGTGTCGGGGCGTGGTGTGCATGGCTCAGAGAATCGGTCGTCCGTCACAAGAAGGAATCACTCGCATGACACCGGGACCCGTCAACGAACGCGCTCATCCCAGCGGTGACAACCGGTTCAAGTTGCTGGACCGCACGATCTCGCGATTCCAGGCCCGCGGCGACGCGTTGATCGAGGTGCTCCATTCGGCGCAGAGTATCTTCGGCTACCTCGAGAACGACCTGATGATCTACATCGCGCGCGCCCTGAAACTGCCGCTCAGCCGCGTGTACGGCGTCGCGACGTTCTACCACTTCTTCAATCTGAAGCCAAAGGGCCGCCATGCGTTCGTCCTATGCATGGGGACGGCGTGCTACGTCAAGGGGGCCGAAGCGATCCAGAATGCAGTGGCGGCGAAATGCGGCGTTCGGTTCGGCGAGACGACCCCCGATGGCGCCGTGTCACTCGTGTCCGCGCGTTGCATCGGCTCCTGCGGCCTCGCTCCGGTGGCGGTCCTGGATGACGAGGTGGCCGGCAAGCTGAGCGTGCCGTCCGCGGTCGGACGGGTTCAGGCATGGTCCGAAGAAACTGAGAAGGTGGCATCATGACGATCGAAGAACTCGAAGAGCGCGCCACGGCGGAACAGGCCCGCCAGAGGGGATTCAAGAAACGGGTCCTCACATGCACGTCGGCGGGGTGCGTGGCGTGCGGCGCTGCAAAGGTCGTGGAACAATTCCGTCAGGGCGTCAAGGACGGAGAACTGGCCAAAGATGTGGAAGTGGTCGAGACCGGTTGCATGGGATTGTGCGGCGACGGGCCGCTGGTGCGCGTAGCTCCGGATGACACGCTCTACAGCCAGGTGGACCTCCCCACCGCGAAACGGATCCTCGATGAGGACCTCGTGGCCGGCCGTGTCGTCGAGGACCATCGGGTCGACCCCGCGATGCCGTTCTTCGCGCGGCAGGTCAAGGTGGTCCTTCAGAACTGTGGTCGGATCGATGCGGAGAAGATCGAGGGAGCCATGGCCGTCGGCGGCTATGAGGCGTTGGCGAAGGCGTTGACCGAGATGAAGCCGGAAGAAGCGGTGGAAGAGGTGCGGAAGTCGGGACTCCGCGGCCGCGGCGGAGCCGGATATCCGACGGGGCTGAAGTGGTCGATCGTCCGAAAGGCGCAAGGAGACCAGAAATACGTCGTCTGCAACGCGGACGAAGGGGATCCCGGCGCGTTCATGGACCGGAGTGTGCTGGAGGGAGACCCGCACCGCGTGCTGGAAGGCATGGCGATCGCGGGATACGCTACCGGCGCATCGCAGGGGTACATTTACATTCGCGCGGAGTATCCGCTCGCCATCGAACGGCTGCGCACTGCCATCAAACAGGCGGAGAGACTCGGGTTGCTGGGAAACCGCATCCTCGAGTCTTCCTTCAGCTTCCGGATCGACATCCGCATTGGCGCCGGAGCGTTTGTGTGCGGCGAGGAAACGGCACTCATGCGTTCCATCCAGGGTCGTCGCGGACGTCCGCGTCCTCGGCCGCCCTACCCGTCGGAGAAAGGCCTCTGGGGCATGCCGACGCTGATCAACAACGTCGAGACGTACGCCAACATCGTCCCGATCATCCAAAAGGGGAGTGCGTGGTTCGCTACGATGGGCACGCCCAAGAGTACGGGGACGAAAGTGTTCGCGCTGGCCGGCAAGATCTGCAACACGGGCCTCATCGAAGTGCCGATGGGCATTCCGTTGCGCCAGATCATCAATGAGATCGGCGGGGGCACGCCGGAAGGGACGACCTTCAAGGCGGCGCAGACCGGCGGACCGTCGGGCGGGTGCATACCCGCCGAACACCTTGACATTCCCGTGGACTATGAATCGCTGCAGTCCGTCGGGTCGATCATGGGCAGCGGCGGCATGATCGTCATGGATTCCACGTCGAACATGGTGGATGTGGCGAAGTTCTTCATGGATTTCAGCGTCGACGAATCGTGCGGCAAGTGCGTTCCGTGCCGGGTCGGGACGAGACAGATCGCGCTGATCCTCGAAAAGGTGCGAGCCGGCAGGGCGACGGTCGATGACCTCGTGTTGCTCGAGGAATTGTGCGTCATGGTCAAAGAGACAAGCTTGTGCGGACTGGGCCAATCGGCGCCGAACCCGGTCCTCTCCACGCTCCGATTCTTCCGGAAAGAATACACGGACCTGCTCGTTCCGAAGCTGGAATTCGAGCCGGCCGATGTCGTCTGAGCATCCCAGGACCATTATGGCAGTCATTACCTTTACCATCAACGGGGAACCGGTCAGCGGCCAGCAGGACGAGAGCATTCTCGAGATCGCCCGGCAGCACGGAATTCGGATCCCCACCTTGTGCCACCTCGACGGCCTTTCGGATGTCGGCGCCTGCCGGCTCTGCATGGTCGAGGTCGAAGGATCGGTCAAATTGTTCCCCGCCTGCACGACGTCGCCGGTGGAGAGCATGGTCGTACGGACCGATACCGAGCGACTCCGTCGGAACCGCCGGACGATCGTCGAATTGCTGGCGTCCGAAGGGAATCATCAGTGCGCGGTCTGTGTCGTGAACAACCACTGCGAACTCCAGAACCTGGCGTACGAGGTCGGACTCGATCACGTGCGGGTTCCGTATCTTTATCCTCGCAAAGAGCTGGATGCGACGCACCCCGACTACATCATCGACCGCAACCGGTGCGTGCTCTGCACCCGCTGCGTGCGCGTCTGCCATGAAGTAGAGGGAGCGCACGTCTGGGACATCGCAAACCGGGGCATCAATTGCGAGATCGTCGCCGACATGAATCAGCCG
>CAYIHQ010000095.1:0-1094 GCA_964362905.1 uncultured Ignavibacteriaceae bacterium | reverse complement strand
GTGAGCTGCACCTCATGCGGCAAGTGCGTCCTCGTCTGTCCGGTCGGAGCGCTGAGCGAAAAAGGAGCCACGATCGCTGAGATGGAGAAGCATCGCGCCTTCCTGCTGTACATCGTGACCGCGCGCACCAAGCACGAATGGGTCGCCCGGGCGACCGAGGAGGATTGAGATGGCGGCAACCCCAAAACCCCGCGTCGCGACGGTCTGGCTGGGTGGATGCTCTGGATGTCACATGTCGTTCCTGGACCTCGATGAGCGTCTCATCGAGCTGGCGGATCGGATGGACCTGGTCTTCTCGCCCGTGGCCGACGTGAAGAAATACCCGTCGAACGTGGACGTGGTCCTCGTTGAGGGGGCCGTGTCGACGGAGGAACATGAGCACATGGCGCGGCTCATCCGTCAACGAACGCGCTGGGTCGTCTCCTTCGGCGATTGCGCGACGACGGGCAATGTCACGGCGCTGAGGAACCGATTCTCCGTGGACGAGCTGCTGAAACGATCCTATCATGAACTGGCCCCGGGCGGACCTGCCACGCCGTCGCAGGTCATTAGTCCGCTGACACCCACCGCCCGGCCGTTGCACGAGGTCATTCCCGTCGACGCCTTCCTGCACGGTTGCCCGCCGAGCGCGGATCAGATCTGGTTCGCCGTCGATGCGCTGCTGCAGGGACGGATCCCTGAACTTCCGAACGCGTACCTCCGCTATGGATAAGACCAACGACCCCCGGACGATCGTCATCGACCCGGTCACACGCATCGAAGGCCATGCCAAGATCACCATCCGCTTGGACGAGAGCGGACGGGTGGCCGATGCCCGTTTCCACGTGAATGAATTCCGCGGCTTCGAGAAATTCTGCGAAGGCCGCCTTGTGTGGGAGATGCCCGGACTGACCTCTCGTATCTGCGGCATTTGTCCTGCCAGTCACCAGATTGCTTCCGCCAAGGCGGGGGATGACATCCTTTCCATCCAGATCCCGCCAACGGCCGAGTTGCTGCGCCGCGTCTTCACGCTGGGCCAATGGATTCAGTCGCATGCGCTGAGCTTCTTCCATCTCTCGTCGCCGGACTTTCTGCTCGGATTCGATTCAGACCCG
>CAYIHQ010000094.1:0-7632 GCA_964362905.1 uncultured Ignavibacteriaceae bacterium | reverse complement strand
TCATGGTCGACTGCCGTCTGTCCGTCGATCACCGCGAGCGCATCGAACTGACAAAGCTCGGCGCACTCGCCACACGCGATGCAGCAGGAATGGTCGATCGTGCTCACGTATCCGGACGAGGCCAGCATCGGCGTTCCATGCTGATGGGCTTGCAGGGCGCCGCAACAGCAGGAACAGCAGTTGCAGATGGCATAGAAGCGATTGAGCACGGCGTCCTTGAAAAATGCATGATGGACGTGGCCTCGTGCGTCTTCGGCTCGGAGGATCTCCACCGCCTCGGCTTGTGTGATGCGGCGCGTGCGTCCCGGATGGTGATCCAGCGAAAAACTGGCGAACGGCTCGCCGACAATGAGGCAGACGTCCATCGGAAGGCAAGGGTTCTTTCGGGCCGCTCGGCATGGGCAGTCGAAGACAACGATATGGTCTGGATTCTTGAGGATGATATCCCGCGCCCGCGGATATGGAATGACCTGCTCCAGGTCCGTCCGTGGAATGGGCTTCTCGATCGTGACCAGTTGCCGGGCTGTCTCCAGGGGAACCACCTTGCCATGGTACGTATCCGCGAATGCGCGTCTGGCGGCGGACCTCGGTGCTGACGGATCTTCTCCGTTCTTCGGATGAGGGAAAAAGAGGTTGCCGAGCGGTTCGAGCCACCTGGCGAGACGATGCTCGCCGGTCCCGACGCTGATGTAGAGATACGTGAAGCGGAGGTACAAGTATCCGTGGATCAGGTCCCGGAGCGAGTACCCCCGCGTCGAACGGGCTTCCTGCAGGAATTCCCGTGTCGATGGCCGAATGAGTTGGGAGAGAAATCGATGGAACATGGTCACACTCCACACTCACGGGGAACGACGTCGCAGTTCACTTCAATCCTTCTCCGCAGCCAGCATCGCCTTGGCCTTCTTCAGCTCTTCCAGGTGCGCCTTGCTGACGGCGGGATACGACATCTTGAGCGAACGCAGCTTCCAGAGCAGCACATTGGCAACGGCGGCCCGGGTGAACCACTTGTGGTCGGCCGGAATGACGTACCACGGCGCCCACCGGGTGCTCGTGTGCTCGAACATCTCCGCGTACGACTCCATATAGGCATCCCAGTGCTGTCGCTCCTGCACGTCGTTCGCGGAGAACTTCCAGTTCTTCTCGGGCGTGTCGATGCGCTTCAGGAATCGTCGCTTCTGTTCCCCCTTCGACACATTCAGGAAAAACTTGAGGACGTGGACGCCGTTGCGAACCAGGTAGCGTTCGAAGGAATTGATCTCCTTGTAGCGCGCCTCCCAAAATCTCTTGCCGTCGTCCTGCGGAGGAAGCTTCTGCTTCACGAGCATCTCCGGGTGAATGCGCACGACGAGCACTTCTTCGTAGTACGACCGGTTGAAGATGCCGATCCGTCCCCTTTCCGGCTGACACTTCATCGATCGCCAGAGATAGTCGTGGTCCAGTTCCTCAGCGGATGGTGCCTTGAAACTGAAGACTTGACAACCCTGGGGATTGATGCCGCTCATGACGTGCTTGATGGCGCCGTCCTTGCCGGCGGCGTCCATCGCCTGAAAGATCATGAGAATGGCGTAGGAATCCTGCGCATAGAGGATGTCCTGCCACTTGCCGATCTCTTCAATGTCGCGTGTCAACTTACGAACGGTCTTGTCTTTGTCCTTGAACGGACCTGTGAAGGCGGGGTCGAAGTCCTTGAGACGGACGCGGTGTCCGGGACGGACGAGGAAGGGTTTGCGGGTCATGGTGCCTGCCTTTCCGGAAGAGAATGATTCGGCAATCCAGCACATGAAAGAAGTCCCCCAAGAGTAAGAGAATTCGTTCCCACATGGAAGCCAGCACAGCATCCCAATTCCCGAATGTGGGAATTAGCACTCCTGGACTGGTCAGCCGTTGACATGGCGCACGAAATTTCCAAGATCGCGTCGCGTACATTGCAGCGGTGGCTTTAAGGGCCTGTCCATCCTATCAATATTATTTCCAGGGAGGCTTTATGGTACGACATGCCGTTCGACCTGCGACCATCGTGATCGCTGTGCTCTTACTCGCCGTAATCCCCGTTGCGGTGTCCGCCCAGATCACCGCCCAGGTTGGAGGCGGCGTGGGAGCGGTCTTTCCGTCCGGCGACTACGCCGGTACTCCGACGGAGTACTACTCGGGGACGAAGTACGGACTTTCTACCGGATTCAATATCCATGGAAAAGCCCGTGTGGGATTGTTCGGGTTCATCCTGGCCGCAGAGTTGGGGTACTCCAGCTTGTCGAATTCCGGGGACGCTCCAGGTGGCGGTACGGTGGAGCTTTCTCACTCGATCATCACCATCGCCGCCGGACCTGAGTTCCAATTCAGCCTTCCGGCGCTGCCGATCACTCCGTACGTTGGTGCCAATATTCAGGTCAACCGATTCGGCGGAGAGACGGTATTCAAGGGGATCTCTAGCGTCTCGTCGGGCACTTTTCCGGTTGAAGGGGCTCTCCGTGTGGGCCTCGGATTCAACGGCGGGGCAATTCTGTCCCTCGGCCCAGGCATGAAGCTCGATCTGGGCGCCTCATATGCCATGATGAACATGTTTGGGAAGGCCTGGACCGATCCGTAGCCGACGAAAGACGACCGCGGAGATTCCTATGGCGGGTTGAATGACGAGAAAGACCTGCTCATTTCCGCGGGAGGCACCAAACATTTCATCGGCGCCGCCCGGTCCATCAATGCTCTTCGCTTCACAGCAACGGTCATGATCGGTCTTTGATCTGCCTCGAGATCGAAGCACAAACACAAAGCCCCGGTCGTTCCGGGGCTTTGTCGTTTCTGGTGTCGGGGTGGTAGCGATCGGGCCCTGTCAGTCCCGTCCAAGGTCGAACGTTTAGAGGTTGCGCTTCCAGAAGTCGCGCGTGAGATGCTGCATGTGGCGGCGTCCGGCCGGGTCGCCGACGCCGTGGCCGCGCATCGGATACACCATCAGCTCAAACAGCTTGTCCCCCTTGATCAGCTCGTCGATGAACCGCCAGATGTTCTGGATGTGCACGTTGTCGTCGTGCAGGCCATGGATGAGCATCAACTTTCCGTGCAGGTCCTTGGCATACTGCAACAGCGAGACGCGATCATATCCCTCTTTGTTCTCCGCCTCCGTCTGCATCAAGGCCTCGCCCCACTTGCTGTCGTAGAATCGGAAGTCTGTCACCGAACCTCCGGCGATCCCCGCCTTGAATTCCGTCGAACGGGTCATTGCGAGAATGGTGTTGGTTCCGCCGCCGCTCCATCCGGTGATGCCGAAACGGTCGGGATCGATCCCGGGTTGTTTCTTCAACCATTGGACCGCATCGACCAAGTCGTTCAGCTCGATCTCGCCCGGCGACCGTTTGTGCAGCAGGTTCTCGAGCGTCTTGCTGATGCCGGTCGCGGCGCGATTATCGACCTTGAAGGTGATGTAGCCGTCGTGAAGCATGGCGTTCGCTTCGACGACGTCGAATCCCCACGCATTCGCGACGGTCGGCGCGGACGGGCCGCCGTAGACCTGCACAATGACAGGATACTTCTTCGCCGGATCGGCATTCTTCGGACGCACGATGGAGGCGGGCACCTGGAAGCCGTCCCGCACGGGTATCCAGAGCAACTGAGGATAGACGACGTCATACTTGACGAACCCGCCGTAGTTCGGAGCAGCCAGGACCGTCTTCTTGGCATTCTTCGCTTCCACCAGCGTCAGCGATGGGGGAACGGTCACGCTGGAATGCCGGTCGAAGTAGTACTTCGCGTTCGGGCTCATCGTGATGGCATGCGTCCCCTCGGTTTCCGAGAGCCGCGTCATCTTCGACCCGTCCATTCGGATCCGATAGAAATGCCGTTCGATCGATGTCTTTTCGAGCGCCGTGAAGTAGACCCAGCCGTTGTCTTCGTCGATCCCGGAGACGGCCTGCCGGATCCAGAATGGGCCGCCGCCCGAGGTTCGGACGGACCAGGGTCCCTTCGTGATCTGGTTCGCCAACGTGCCGTCGATCCGATATCGGTACAGGTGCTCGTATCCGTCCCGCTCGGAGGACATAATGAAGTGCTTCCCGTCCTTCAAAAAGAACAGATCGTCCGACATGTTGATCCAGCCGTCGTTCGTGTCCGTCAGAATCAGGGTTGACTTGCCCGTGGCGCGGTCGACCATCCGGAAGTCGAGTTTGTTCTGGAGCCGGTTCATCGTGCGCACGAGCACGCGTTTGTTGTCCGGCACCCAGTCGACGCGAATCACGTACTCGTAGGAAGCCGGGTCGAGTTCAGCCCACACCGTCGTTCCTTTTCCAACTTCGGCAAGGCCCACCTTGACGTCAGGATTCTTCTCGCCGACCTTGGGGTAGCGCTGTTCGGTGACTTTAGGTGTCCAGGGTGCGATGTCGACGTAGTGTTGAATGCTGACGCCCGACTCGTCCGTGCGGAGGAAGGCGAGAGCTTTCGAATCCTTCGACCACCAATACCCTACATCCGACCGGCCGAAGATCTCCTCCCAATAGACCCACGAGAGCGTCGCATTAAGGATCGTTCCGCCGCCGTCGCTCGTGACGGCATATTCCTTCCCGCCGGAAAGATCGTACGCATAGAGGTTCTTCTCGCGCACGTACGCGAGCCGATCGCCATCCGGCGAGAAGCTGACGTTCTTCTCAACTTCGGGGGTATTGGTGACGCGTGTGAACGTTGCCGGCGCCACGTCGAGGACGAACACATCTCCCTTGGCCATATAGAGCGCCCGCTTGCCGTCGGCGGTGAACTGGCTGGGTGTGGGCGAGAGCGGCGGGGCTTCGCCGTCCGCAAAGACTTTCTCGAAGGCGACCTTGGCTTTCGCCACGTCCATGTACGGGGTTCGTGTGCCCGTGGAGGGGTCCATGCGCTCTAATTGGCGTTCCGCGGGAGGTTTTTGCGGGTCCAGGATGAGCGCCGAATTGTCGCTCAACCACCAGACACGGGGTACAGAGAATGACTGAAAGAGCGTGGGGTCGATCGCCGCTTCGCGGTCCAGGGGCGGCTTGGTATCTTGTGCAGGGCTGAGCGTGCACAGAACGGCCATGAGGAGAATGAAGCGGAGGAATGTCGCGCGCATGGGAGGTCTCCGAAGGGGTGATTCGAGTGTCGAATAATATACGATACCGAGGAGGAAAGGGGCAATGTGGCGGTCGTCACGTTTGCGGCGATGAGTCCCCCCGACGTCATTCTCAGTATTGAGATTGTGGTGGAATAGTATTACATCCAGTGCATCCCTTCATTGAACAAGTCCTGTCGCCAATATGCGCATAGTCGCCTTATCATTCATTATCGCCGTTGCATCCTGCGCCCCCTCGCAGAATGCATCATCAAAAGTCCCTGCGGACCTCGTCATCCAGTATGCCGAGGGGGGCGGATTCACCGGACAGTGGACGGGAGCCGTCATCCGATCGGATGGGTCCGTGCATGTGTGGTCTCCGATCGCTCCTGATTCAGTCTCAACGCTGATCGGGACCTTGTCTGTGTCCGTGCTCAGCGACCTGTGGCGGTCGGCGGAAGCGCACAAACTTCTGGACCTTTCCGGTAGCGAGGAGGCGGGCAACATGACTCGCACGATCTCCATTGGCGTTCACGGCAAGCAGGCGACCGCGAGTTGGCCGTATGGCCCGTCGGTGCCCGGCGACGTCAAGCCATATGCAGCGTTCTACGAAGAGTGCCGACAAGCGGTCTCTCGTCTGAAGCGATAACACGATCTCACATCCATCCTACTTCCTCAGGAGTTTAGCATGCGTAGTTGGCATCGAGTGGTGGCGGCCTGCCTGGCAGGTCTTGCAGTGTCCGTGCACGGTGGAGGCAAGAAGCCCTCCGGCTCGGCAGTTCGTGATCCGTTCGCGGTGAAATCAGCGGCGCGTGTTCCGGTTGGATCGATCCGGCGCATTGCCTTTGAAAAAGACGTGGAAACGCTCGTGACGCGGATCGCCGCAGCTCGCACCCGAACTCCGGAACAGTTTTCGGGCGCGACGGCCGATGCTTTTCGCCGGCTCGCCACGGTGAACGGCGGCTTGCCGTCCATCGCCTGGAATGAGGAAGGAACGCTCCCGGTCTTCATCTCGGGACGCCGTCTGCAATCCTCTTCCGTGCCCGGAGGCGCGCGTACCGTCGGAGCCGCGGAAATGCAGGCATGGGCTTTTTTGCGGGAGAATGCCGCACTTCTGCGCGTGTCCGACCCGGCCGCTGAATTCGAGCGCATCGGCTCCACCCGCGACGATCTCGGTTTCGTCCACGTTCGCTTTCGTCAGGTCTATCGGGGGGTGGAAGTGTGGGGCCGGGAAGTGGCCGTCCACATTGGTCCCAACGGGAACGTCGAGAGCTTCAACGGACGATGGGTTCCGACACCGACGGTGGACGATATCGCCACGGCCAACGTCTCTGAGTCCGCCGCGCGCGAGACCGCTCTCGCCTCCCTGGGACGGGGCGGCGTCGAACGATCTACGCCGATGATCCTCGAGGAACAGGGCACGACGCGCCTGACATGGATGGTTCAGGTACGCGGCCGCCTCGACGAGAACTGGCACCTTTTTGTCGACGCGGCGACTGGCGAGATTGTGAAGCGCTACAACCATGTCATGCAGGACGGTCCCGTGTCCGGCAGCGGCACGGACATTGCAAATCAAACGCGAGCCCTGAATGTGTATCAAGTGGGGTCGACGTACTATCTCATCGATGCCTCGAAGACGATGTTCAAGCCGGCAACCTCATCGTTCCCGAACGATGCCAAAGGCGTCATCTACACCCTTGATGCCAAGAACACTGACAGTTTGCTGTACTTCGTGACTGCGTCGTCTCCTACCGGATTCACCACGACCAAGCCCGCCATAACGGCCGCCTTCTACGGCAGCAAAGTCTACGACTACTTCAAAACGGCGCACAACCGCGATGCCATCGACGGGAACGGTTCGACGATCACGATGGTGGTCAACTTCGCGCAGAACTACAACAACGCGTTCTGGAACGGCCAGATGATGGTGTTCGGCGGCGGCGATGGAACCGCCTTCAGCAATCTCGCTGCGGGCATCGACGTCATGGCGCATGAGATGACGCACGGGGTGGTTGAACGAACGGCGAACTTGGTCTACGAAAACCAGCCGGGCGCGCTCAATGAATCCTTCGCCGACGTCTTCGGCGTCCTCTACGAATTCTACGTGCGTGGGGCGGGCGGCAATTGGCTCTTGGGCGAGGATGTGACGACACCTGCCATTGCCGGCGATGTTCTGCGTAGCTTGCAGGATCCGGGAGCTGCCAACGTTGCGTTCGGCGGCCAACAGCCTGGCCACATGAACCAGTTCCAAAACCTTCCCAACACCAACGCGGGTGACCATGGTGGCGTGCATGTGAACAGCGGCATTCCGAACAAGGCATTCTATCTCTTTGCCAATAGTTCGGGGGTGACGAAAGAAGAAGCGGGCCAGGTCTACTATCGCGCGCTGACGACATACCTCACCAGAAATGCTCAGTTCATCGACTGTCGGCTGGCGGTCATCAAGTCGGCGGAAGATCTCTTCGGCGGACCCGGCAACGCCAAAGCCCTGGCCGCCGCGGTGGCCTTTGATGCCGTCGGCATCGGCGGCGGATCCGCTACTCCGCCCCCGCCGTCGCAGAATCCGGTCACCGGCACCTCGTATC
>CAYIHQ010000093.1:0-7752 GCA_964362905.1 uncultured Ignavibacteriaceae bacterium | reverse complement strand
CCATGCAGTTCCAACGACGCTTGCCTATGACGGGGCAGATGGACACCTCGATTCCGCCGCAGGATCGGCGGAGCTCGTGTTCGGGGCGCTGGCTCGCATGACATCGACGGGTGTCACGCCCGATCCGTCGTACAGCTTTACCAACAGGACCTGTGCCGGCACCTATTGCCACGGCTCGTTTGCCAACGGAAACCCGGCCAATGCACCGACATGGAACGGGGCCGCGGGGACGGGCGCAGAGTGCGGTACGTGTCACGGAAACACTGCAGCGGCAACAACACCGCTCAAGGCGTTGCCGAAGACGGCTGCGAATGGCGGAACGCACCCGAATTACACGCAATGCGTGATGTGTCATACGGGCATCGTCGACGCGAATACCGTCATCACGGACGTTTCCAAGCATGTGGACGGTCAGGTCGCACTGTTTCAGTTGAGTGGTCCTGCTGATTGCGCCCACTGCCACGGTTCGGCCACGAACGCGGCGCCTCCGACAGACCTGTCGGGAAACACGGCAACCTCTGCCCGCGGCGTTGGTGTCCATCAGGCCCATCTGGTGGCGACATCGGCCAAATCCGTGAAATGTGCGGAGTGCCACACCGTCCCAGCGAGTCTCGACTACACCGGAGCTGACGGACACCTGGAAGGCACGGCACTCGCCGAAGTAGCCATGGCGGATACGTTGGCCCGGCTGGTCACCAATGCGGGGGCCTCTGTCCCCAATCCGACCTACGATGCGACAGCGCAGTCGTGCAGTAGTACCTATTGCCACGGAACGTTCAAGTACGGAAACGCATCGAACGTGGCGACGTGGACCAATCCGGCAACCGCAGCCTGCGGCACATGCCATGGTAACCCCGCGACAGGGAGTCCACTTCCCTCAAGCCCCAATCTTGCACAGCACAATTTAGGGACGTCGAACAACTGCCAAAACTGTCACACGGTGTCGGGCGAAGCGGCTGTGGCGACGTTCGACGGTTCAACGTGGTCCATCACGAACGCGGCCCGGCACATCAATGGGCGCAAGAATACCTTCACTGCTGAAACTGTGTTTTGACATCATCACACAAATCTCCGGCGCACCCGCCCTTACGGTGTGCGATGCGGCCGGACCTGGAGAGAGGAAATGACCGGAACGATTATCTTATGGATCTCCTTTGTCGCATCCCTGGTGGGTGCCTATCTGTATTTCCGCGCTGCGACGGGCAAAGGCCGTCTGGTGCGGGAAGCACGTTGGAGCATGATGACCTCGGCCGTAGCCATCGCGGCCGCCGCTGTCCTGCTGTTCTTCTACATCATGCAGCATCGGTTCGATGTGAACTACGTGTACGGATACAGTTCACGCGGCCTGCCGACCTATCTGCTGGTCACGACGTTCTGGGCCGGACAGGAGGGAAGCTTCCTGCTGTGGGCTGTCTTCGGAGCGATCTTCGGGCTCATTCTCCGATCCTACGCCCGCTCCCGTCGCATTGAATACGAAGTGATGACCGTCTATGGATTGCTGCAGTCGTTCATGCTTCTCCTCGCCGTGTTCAAGTCCCCCTTCATCCCCGTGTGGGAGGCATTCCCGGCCGAACTGACGGTCGGACAGGTCCCTCCGGACGGCCGCGGATTGAACCCGTTGCTCCAGAATATGTGGATGGCCATTCATCCGCCGATCCTGTTCATCGGATTCGCGGCTTTGGCGGTTCCCTTCGCCCTTGCGATCACCGCTCTCTGGCGGCGCAGCTACCAGGAATGGGCATCCGTCGCATTGCCGTGGGTGTTGTTTTCCGTCATCGCCCTTGGTTCCGGCATCATGCTCGGCGGCTACTGGGCCTACGGCGTCCTCGGATGGGGTGGCTGGTGGGGATGGGATCCGGTGGAGAACTCCTCCCTCATTCCCTTGATCGTCGGCATCGCATTGGTGCACACGCTGCTGGTCCAGAAGAAGAGCGGTGGCTTCATGCGCACGAACTTCACCCTGGCGGTGTTGGCCTACGTGCTCGTTGTTCACAGTACCTTTCTGACACGAAGCGGCATCCTCGGCAGCGCGTCCGTACATTCCTTCACCGACCCGGGTACGATGGTCTACACGCTGTTGCTCGTGTGGGTCATCAGTCTCGCCGTCATCGGGCTCGGACTGCTGGCGCGTCGCTGGACGGACCTGAAACCGGCGGCAGTCGCTACGGGCATTCTTCGCAAGGACTCGATGCTGGGATGGACGGCCGTCGTCCTCGGACTTCTGGCCTTCGTCGTGTTCGTGGGTACGAACTGGCCGATCGTCTCCGATGCGTCGGTCGAGCCGAGTTTCTACAACAAAACAGCGGTGCCGATCGGCATTCTCCTCGCCGTGCTGTTGGGCTTGAGCCTGGCGTTGCAGTGGGAAGAACTGCCCTGGTCGGTTGCGTTTAAACGGATGCTGTTTCCGATCATTGGGGCGGTGGTCGTCACGGCGGGCGTATTCTTCTTCGGCGTGCGGGACATCCTACCGCTGGTGTTCACGCTTGTCTCCGTGTTCGCCCTCTTCATGAGCATCCGGGTGGCCGTCGCAATGTTCTGGGTGGACCTGTTGACGACAGGCGGGCCCGTGGCCCACATCGGCCTGGCGATCCTCTTTCTGGGCATCATCGGCTCGGGATTCTACAGCGAGCAGCAGACGGTCTCGTTGCCGCAGGGTGAGGAGGTTGCCGTGCTCGGATACCATCTCACCTACTCCGGAGCGCAGCCGACCCCTGATGGCAAGTACGTGATGACCGTCGCGGCCCGTCACGGAGAGACGAAGTTCACGACCAACCCGGTGATGTTCCGCAGCGAGTACAACAACTCGATCATGCGGAATCCGGACTATGTCAGCTTCCTGACAGAGGATTTCTACGTTGAGCCGGTGTCTCTGGAAGCTCCGCAGCGTTCATCGCACGGGAGCACGGCGCAGGTCGTGAAGGGCAAGACCGCGGAGGTCGCGGGTTACACGGTGACGTTCGAGCGATTCGAGATGCAGCCCCACGACGCGGCCAATTCTCCACAAGGTAGCATGACCATCGGGGCCGTGCTCACCGTCAAGAAGGGCAAACAGGTTTGGACGCTGACGCCCATTTCCGTGTTCGCCAACGGCGAAGTGCAGAAGGCCACGGGCATTTCGCTCGAGGCTGGAACGGAATTGCGGTTGGTAGGCATGAATATCGATATGACGGGCGCCGGCTCGAACATCACGTTGGAAGCGACGACGCCGGGAGCAGCCTTGGGCATGAAGCCCGAGACCCTCGTCGTCGAGGCCAGCGTCAAGCCGTTCATCGCTCTCGTCTGGATCGGCTCCCTGTTCTGCTTCATCGGGGCCGGCATTGCGTTGGTCCGTCGTCGCACGGAAGGCCGGCCTGATGCCGCCGAGGCCCGGACGGAGCGTGCGCGGGAAGCTGTTACTGTATGACTATTCGCGGGCCGAGCCGCGTTGTTGAACTATTCGGGGAGATTCTGCCATGATCGCGCCGAAGCATCTCATCGTTCCCACCGACCTGTCCCCGTTCTCGCTCACGGTGCTCCGGTATGCCGTGGAGATCGCAGAACTCTTCCATGCCCGCCTGACCGTTGTCCACGTCGTGGACCGACATGCGGAACACGCACATCTCCCCGACGCTGAACGGGAACACCGGGCCCGCACAGCCATCGACGAACTGTTGCGTGAGCCTAAGGTTGAGGCGCATGGCATCAGTATCGTCGTTCGACATGGACATGCGGCGGCGGAGATCGTCCGCGCCGCACATGACCTGAACGGAGACCTCATCGTCATGTGCACGCACGGTCGAACGGGGATGCGTCATGTGCTGGTGGGGAGCGTCGCGGAGAAGGTGGTCCGGAGCGCTGTGTGCCCCGTCCTCACGGTGCGGCCGGAGGAATTCCGTGAGATCGTTGCGCTAACCGCGAACGACGTGGCCGGAGACCTCCATCTTCCGATGAACGCGTAGACGCCCGTCTCTGACGGGAGGGCCGAGAATTCCCGTCCTCGACGGGAGGATCAAGAGTTTCAGTCTCTGACGTCGAAAAAGAACGAGGGCGGCTTTCGGGCCGCCCTCGCGTGTTTTCGGGACTGGGAGATGGATCCGGTCAGGGGATCGCCGTGTGCCAGAGGATCGCCTGTCGATTGACGTTGATAAATTCGACGCCCTTGGGAATGATCCGCAGCAGGGCTTGATTCTTGATCGCGGGTTGATTGATGTCGATTGTGAACCGGATCCGGAAGAAGATCGAAGCTTCGTCCGCTTTCGCCTCCATAGCGGTGGCCCGTTCGGTCGGCCACGTCCAGTGGGGCTTGAACTTCATGAGCATGCGGTTGGTCCGGTATCCGCCGACCACCGTATCCTGCATCACGACGTAGGGATTCGTCGGAATAAACGAGACCAACGACGGGATGTCGTAGGGTGCCTGCACGGCCACGCTGCACGCGACGGCATACGCCTGCTTGTCCGCGTTGTAGCTGACAAGTCGCGCCTTCAAGAGCACACCGAAATTGCGGGTGTCCAGCTTCTGGTCCTTGATGTGTGTAGCGAGGTTGGCAAGATAGATCTGGCGGCGTGCAGCCACCCGCTTCCCGAACTCGGGCGTTGTCTCAAACTCGCCCCGTGTCTCGGTTTCTTTCAGGAATGCATCGGTCTCCTCTTTGAGGAATGTCCATTCCTGCTTCAGGATCTCAGTGACCTGGTCCGGCGCAAGGTTTTCGTCCGGATTCGAAGGAGTCTCCTGCGCCGGCGCGGTCGAAAACGCTGCGGACCAGATGGCGAGGAAGAAGAATGCACGGCTCGGCTTCATGCGATGTCCCGCAATGTGATCGGACGAATGGGGTCCATCCGGGATGGATGGGCGTCACTACGGATGCTCAGGCAACGAAACATGCATCATGCAACGGCTGAATATACAGTTTTTCCTGCAATTTGTGTAGAACGCAACCGAGAATCTGGCTTCTTCGAAGGGGGATCATGCCCGGCGCTAACGGCAGGGAAAAGGCATGCTCAGCGGGTGCGATGGAGGATCCGCCAATGAATGGCGATGGAAGAGTGAGAACGTGTTCCGTGGGACGACCGTTCTTGCATACCACACGGGATGTCTCCTTGTCCAACGCGGATGCTCGGCAGTTTGCAGGCGGCTTGGGGAAACAATAATCAAGAGTGACCTGAGACAATACCGCATGGGTGACCGCGGCCTGCGTTTTCGCTGCACGAATTCCCTTCCCATATCGTCAGGAAAAGGCGATTATTGCAGGAATAGGAAGCCACTGTCTGGAGCACATGGCTTTCTTGCCTTTCGAAGATCGACTCTCTATATTGAGTCGCCCCAGAGGTGGTGCGTATCCCTTCCATTTTTCTTTCGAATCCGGCGAACCCTATGGACAAGATTCTATCGTACGTCGATGCCAACAAGGACCGCTATCTCGCGGAGCTGAAGGACTTCATCGCCATCCCCAGCGTTTCCTCGCAGACCAACCATCAGCCCGACATGCGACGTTGTGCAGATTGGGTCGCCGGACAGATGCGCACGATCGGCATGCAGAATGTCCAAATCTTTGACACACCGGGCCATCCCATCGTGTACTCGGAATGGCTTGGGGCTCCCGGGGCGCCCACGGTCCTCTTCTACGGTCACTACGATGTGCAACCCGTCGACCCGGTGAATCTGTGGAGTTCGCCGCCATTTGAGGCGACCATCCGCAACGGCAACCTGTATGCTCGCGGCAGCGCCGACGACAAGGGCCAGATCTACATCCATTTCAAGGCGATCGAAGCCTACGCGAAGAATGGCGTCCCTCTGCCGGTGAACATCAAGATGCTCGTCGAAGGGGAGGAGGAGGTGGGATCCGCCAACCTCGAGGCCTTCGTCCGCGAGCACAAGCAGCTATTGAAAGCCGACTTGGTTCTCATCTCCGATTCGTCGATGTTCGCAAAGGGTGTTCCGTCGGTGTGCTACAGTCTTCGGGGGCTCGCCTACATGGAGGTGGAAGTGGAGGGACCGAACACCGACCTGCATTCCGGTACCTTCGGCGGCTCTGTCCACAACCCGATCCAGGCCCTGTCGGAAATGATCGCTTCATTGCACGACAAGAACGGCCGCGTGACCGTCAAGGGATTCTATGATGACGTGCGCCCGCTCAGCAAGCAGGAGCGCGTGTCGTTCAAGAAGCTTCCGTGGAGCGATGCGGCGTACGCGAAGAAGCTCGGTCTTCAACAGTTGTATGGCGAAAGGGGATTCACGTCCCTCGAACGGGTGTGGGCACGTCCCACGCTCGAGTGCAATGGCATTTGGGGCGGCTACACCGGTGAAGGAGCCAAAACGGTGCTTCCTTCGAAGGCGTTTGCCAAGATCTCCATGCGGCTGGTTCCGGACCAGACGAGCGCAAGGGCCGCCAAACTGTTCGAGAAGCACTTCAGGGCCATCGCGCCGAGAACGGTGAAGGTGAAGGTCCGTTCACTCCACGGCGGCGAGGCGGCGATCACGCCCATCGACAGCCCGGGTGTCAAGGCGGCAGTGACGGCGCTGCAGAAGGGTTTCGGAAAGAAGCCATTGTACCAACGGGAAGGAGGATCCATTCCCATCGTGGTGCAGTTCAAGAAGATCCTGGGGATCGACACGGTCCTCCTGGGGTTCGGGCTGCCGGATGAGAATGCGCACGCACCCGACGAGTTCATCAATCTCGACAATTTCTTCGGCGGCATCCGTACGTCGGCGCATTTCTACAACGAGCTGCCGGCGGAGTGGAAGCGGTCCGCTGGAAGGACAGCAACGAAGAAAAAACAATAGCCACCAAAAGGCACAATTTGTCCCGCAGGGGGTAGATTGCATTCACATCGGGCCCCAAACCCGGTGCAAAGGTCAGATCCGGTACCCCCCTCCCGGTATCGACGAAATGGATGGGAACTATCCATCAAACCTGCGGGACATTTTTTTCAAGAGCCCGGCTGACACGGCCGGGCTTTTCGTTTGAGGCCGCCGTGGTAATTGGCCCATGGTTCTCGTAAATTAGAAACTTAAACGCAGAGACCATGATCACGACTGAATTCCTTTCCCAGATCCCCATCTTCGACCGCCTACTCCCCAAGGATCTGGAGACGCTCTCTACACTCTGGTCTCCCCGCACGCTTCAACCCGGCGAAGTGCTGGTGCGAAAAGGAGAGCCGGGGTCATCGATGTTCGTCATTCAGGACGGCATCGTCGAGATCCGGGTTCCCGACGAACTGCAGAAGAAAGAGATCCGCGTCTCGGTGCTGCACCAGGGCGACTTCTTCGGCGAGATCTCCCTGCTCGACGGCCTGCCTCGGACCGCTACGGCGGTAGCCATGGAGGAAACGAAGCTGCTCGTCATGCGCCGGAACGACTTCATCGAGTTCCTGCTGCAACGGCCGTCCGTGGCCGTGGCGATGCTGGGGGAGATCGGAGGACGGCTCCGTGCGACCAACGAGCTCGTGCAATCGCTGGCGTCGAAGAACGTCAACGAAGAGCTGGAGGATCAACTCAGCGTCGGCGACCGTCTGGCGGACAAGATCGCCTCCTTCGGCGGCAGTTGGGAGTTCATCAGTTCCTTTGTGGCCTTTCTGCTCATCTGGGTGATCATGAACTCCATCCAGCTGTGGTTTCAGCCGCTCGACCAGTTTCCGTTCATCTTCCTAAACCTGATGCTGTCGTGCGTGGCTGCCCTTCAAGCGCCGGTCATCATGATGAGCCAGAACAGGGCGCAGAAGAAGGATCGATTGCGCGCCGAGCTGGACTACCAGGTCAATCTCAAATCCGAGC
>CAYIHQ010000092.1:6410-7777 GCA_964362905.1 uncultured Ignavibacteriaceae bacterium | reverse complement strand
ACGACTTCCCAGCCGCCCGGGCTGTCAGAGCCGAAGAAATCGCCCGACTGGTCCGGTTTGGATCGCTCCCCGACGCGGCCCTTGCTCTTGAGGTTGGAATGGTTCAAGACGCATTGAAGGATGACGCAACACGGCCGGACGTACAACGTTCCGCGGCCGTCGTGGCTCTCGCCAGCCGCCGCTATGCGACGGTTATTACCGCCGTCGAACGGAGCCTGGCGCTCAACTCGTTTCAACCGGAATGTCATCGGCTGATGGCGGAGGTGCAATTGATCGGCGGCGACCTCTCTGCCGCGGCGACGGCCCTGGATCAGGCCGTGGCCATGGATCCCCAGAACCCCCGCACGCTCTTTCTCCAGGGCCTGATGGCCCATTGGAATGGGGATAACCCCACAGCGGCGAAGATCTATGAGCAGTCGATCGCCGCGGGGGGCAACAGCGCCTTCATTACATCGTCCTTCCTGGCCAGCGCCTGGCTTCGCGGCACGCGCCCCAATGCGCTCGTGAACTACTATCGAACCCGTTCCGAAGGGTCGCCGGACGATTTTCGGCTGCAATACTTCCTCGGTCGCGCATTCGCGGAACAACTGGATTCTGCGCAGGTCCATTTTGACGCCGGCCTTGCCTTGACAAAGGTTGCGCTGGAACGAGACCCGTCCAACGTCTCCGCGCTCCTGACCCAGTCGCTGTTGTTGGCCCGCGTCGGGAAGTTCACCGATGCGGAAGCCTCGCTCGGCACGGTGTTGCAGTCCAAGGAACTGACCCCTTCGCAATGGTATCGCGTCGCGAATGTGTACACGCTCATCCAAAAGAAGGACGAAGCGCTGAAGGCATTAAAGGTGGCCGTCGACAGGCGGTATGACCTCGCCGAGGCGCTCAATCCTGACTTCGGATCGATCATGGACGACCCCGCCTTCCGGGCTCTCTTCGTCCGTTCGATGACAGAAGCCCAACCGTAGTCCGCGCTGCACGAGTCGCGTTGTTACCGAAGGATCTATTTATGAAGTTGTTCGACGAGATCGACCGGCGCGACCACGAACAGGTCGTGGTCTGTTCCGACAAAAAGGTCGGCCTGCGCGTCATCATCGCCATCCACAACACGTCGCTCGGTCCGGCGCTCGGCGGCACCCGCATGTGGTCGTATGCCTCCGATGAAGAGGCGATGCGCGACGCATTGCGGCTGTCCCGCGGCATGACCTATAAAGCGGCCGTGGCCGGGTTGAACCTCGGCGGCGGCAAGGCGGTCATTATCGGCGACGCTGACAAAGAGAAATCGGAGGCACTCTTCAGGACCTACGGACGGTTCGTCGACACGCTCGGCGGGCGCTACATCACCGCCGAAGCCGTCAACACGAGCGTGCGGGACA
>CAYIHQ010000092.1:0-6400 GCA_964362905.1 uncultured Ignavibacteriaceae bacterium | reverse complement strand
CGCCATGTCACCGGCATCTCGCGCGCCCTCGGGGGCAGCGGCGATCCTTCGCCCGTCACCGGGCTGGGCGTCTACTTCGGCATGAAGGCCGCGGCGCGCAAGGTGTTCGGCAGCGACTCCCTCAAGGGAAAGAAGGTCTCCATCCAGGGAGCCGGCAAAGTCGCGACGTACCTCGCAGAACACCTGGCGAAGGAAGGGGCGAAGATCATCGTCACCGACATCCACGAAGACCGGGCCAAATCCCTGGCGCGTCGGCTGAAGGGAACATTTGTCAAGCCGGACCGCATCTACGACCAGGCGGTCGACATCTTCGCGCCCTGCGCGCTTGGCGGCATTCTCAACGACGATACCGTCCCGCGCCTGAAATGCGCGGTCGTCGCCGGCGGCGCAAACAACCAGTTGCTCGACGAGAAGAAACACACGCAGATGCTGATCGACCGAAAGATCGCCTACGCCCCCGATTACGCCATCAACGCGGGTGGATTGATCAACGTGGCCAACGAGCTCGAGGGATACAGCGAAAAGCGGGCCCTCAACCAGGCCGAGGGCATCTATGACATCATCGGCCGAATCTTCGAGATCTCGGCGCGTGAAGGCATCCCGACCACGGTCGCTGCCAACAAGATCGCTGAGGACCGGATCGCCTCCATCGGACGCATCAAACAGATCCACTCCGCATCACGGGACGCCGGCACCCGCTCACGCTGAGGCCAGACACCCCGCCATGCCCGCCCGACGACGCCGTGTGCGCGAACGCGTTCTCCAGGTCCTCTACGCCTGCGAGATGTCGCGTGACAACGACAACAAGGTCGTCGCCGAACTTCTGGAAGACCTGCGTCCGGACGAGATCGCATTCAACTTCGCGCGTTCCTTGATCCTCAGAGTGAACGAACAGGGCAAGGAACTCGACTCCCTCATACGCGACCAGGTCGAACACTGGGAATTCTCACGGCTTGCGGTCGTCGACAAGATCATTCTGCGCATCGCCATCTGCGAGTTCCTCTTTTTTGAGGATATTCCACCGAAGGTCTCGATCAACGAGGCGATCGAGATCGCCCGCGAGTACAGCACGGAGAAGAGCGACAAGTTCGTGAACGGGGTCCTCGACTCCATCCTCGACACCATCAGGGCGGACGGACGATTGAAGAAAGCCGGCCGTGGGTTGCTGGACCGTCCCGCGCCTCACCGCACACGCAGCCGCGCATGACCTCGCCTTCGACCGACGGCGGCACGCGCGGGCAGATCCTTTCCTGGGCGCTGTTCGATTTCGCCAACACCGCGTTCTACGTTACCATCCTCACCGTCGGATTTCCCCTGTATTTTCGCGAAGTAGTCGTCGGAGGCGGGCCCTTCGCCGATTTTCTGTGGGGGCTCGCGTTCAGCATCTCCATGGCTGTCGTGGCGATCTTCTCCCCCATTCTCGGCGCGGTCGCCGACGCCGGGACGGGGAAAAAGGGCTTTCTCGCGGTCTTCACGCTTCTTTGCATTGCGGCCACGGCATCCCTGTTCACCGTCGGACCCGGCATGGTCGTCGCCGGGATGGCGCTCCTGATCCTGGCCAACATCGGGTTCGAGGCCGGCCTCGTCTTCTACGACGCATTCCTCCCGGAGATCGCTTCCGAACGCACGGTTGGCCGGATCTCGGGCTACGGATTCGCGGCCGGTTACGCGGGATCGCTCATCATGCTCGCGGTTGCCTTTCCGCTGTATGTCGGAGGTTTCGCCGAGGGAAATCTGCGGAATGTGCAATTCAGCTTCGTCCTCGCCGCAGGCATCTTCTTCGTGTTCGCCCTGCCGCTGTTCTTTGTCCTCCCCGACCGACAACGTGTGCACAAGCTCGACCGTGCGATCCTGCGGTCCGGATTCACGCGGCTGGCTGGAACATTTCGGTCCTTGTCGTCGTACCGGAACATCGCATGGTTCCTCGCCGCCTACTTTCTCTATGCCGACGGCATCAATACGATCATTGTCTTCTCCTCCATCTTCGCGCGCGAAACCCTGCAATTCGACATCGGCGAGATCATACTCTTCTTTGCGGTGATACAGACATCGGCGCTGATCGGATCGATCGTCTTCGGAATTCTAGCCGATCACATCGGCCATAAGCAGACCCTGACCATCACGCTCCTCCTGTGGCTCGGCCTCACCGGCGCCGCATACCTCGTCACGACCAAGGCGGCCTTCACGGTCGTCGGTGCCTTGGCCGGGATCGCGCTGGGCTCGTCGCAGTCCACCAGCCGCAGCCTGATGTCCCGCATCATTCCCGCGGACAAGAAAACGGAGTTCTTCGGATTCTACTCGTTTTTCGGAAAGGCCTCCGCGATCCTCGGACCATTGGTGTTCGGAATTGTCTCATCGAACATCGACCAACGGACGGCCATTCTCTCGGTCGGAGTTTTTCTCCTCGCCGGACTGCTTCTCTTGCGCCGCGTACACGTCCCTCCCCTTCCGAGTTCGTGATGCGCGTTCGGCTCCGGCGGTGGGACGAGGCGAACCACTCCTAAGAAGACGCCACCATCTGGGAGTGAGGAATTCTGCCGACGGGACATTGGGCGGGCCCGGAATCCCCCCGGTCGCTGCATCTCATCCCTTGCATGATGTGCCGTAAGGGAGCTTTCGACCTCGTCTGACTGGCAACCTCGATGCGATCCTCGTACATTAGGGTTGCACTTGGCCTCTTCGAGGCAGGTTTGGGGAGGCCGGCACATCCGATGCGTACATAGCGTCGAGGAACCAAGGGGCCGATTCCAGAGAACCGTCTCCCCCACTCTGCATCGCTGTGATCATTCGTTCACGCCTTCGAATCGCCATGCGAACATTCCTCCTCCTTTTCTCCGTCTTCTCCGCGACCCTTCCTTCCAGCGTTGCGTTCTCACAGCAATCTCCGAAGCGAGAGATGCGCGCCGCATGGGTTGCCACCGTCATCAATCTCGATTGGCCGACGTCGCCAACACAATCTCCCACGATCAACGAAGCAGATCTGGTTACTCTCATCGATCAGCTTTCGCTCGCCGGTATGAATGCGATCATCTTCCAGATCCGGACCGAATGCGACGCCCTGTACTCCTCGCCGTTTGAGCCCTGGTCGTACTGGCTGACGGGGCAACAGGGCACGATGCCACTTCCCTACTTCGATCCTCTGGAAGCGGCGGTACGGGAGGCGCACAAGCGCGGTCTAGAATTGCATGCGTGGTTCAACCCCTTCCGTGCGGAACGCCAAGCCGGGAACTACCCCCTTTCACCGCAGCATGTCGTCCTCAATCATCCGGAATGGGTGATCAGTATCGGAACGCTGAAGATCCTCGATCCCGGGAAGCAGGCGGTGCGGGAACACAATCTCCGCGTGATCATGGATGTCGTCCGACGGTATGATATCGACGGGATCCATTTTGACGACTACTTCTATCCCTATCCTCCCAATGAGATGACCGCATCAAAGCCCGCCAATGATGCGCTGGACGATGCGACGTATTCATCGGAGGGGAGAGGTATCGCCAGCAAATACGATTGGCGGCGCGACAACATCAATCTCCTCTTCCGGCTGTTGCACGACAGCGTCCAAGCGGTCAAACCACATGTTAAGATCGGAGTCAGTCCCTTCGGTATCTGGAAGAACGGAGTTCCTCCCGGTATCACCGGAATGGATGCATACAACACCATCTTCGCGGATGGGATGGCGTGGCTCAACGATGGTTCCGTTGATTACTTGACTCCGCAGCTGTACTGGCGCATCGGGGGTCTGCAGGACTATGCAAAACTCGTCGCCTGGTGGTCGGACTCGGTCCACGCCGATGGCCGCCACCTCTATCCCGGACATGCACCCTACCATATCCTGGACGGGGTCGCCAACTACAACTGGGCGGCGACGGAAGTATTGCAGCAGATCCGATTGGACCGACAATCGGGGCGAAGTGAGGGGGGTGTGTTTTTTCGGGCACGGGCGGGGATCCTCGACAATCGGAATGGGTTTCTCGATTCGCTGACAACCGGCATCTACCGCTTTCCATCGTTCCCTCCCGTCATGACGTGGAAGGACACGGTGCGCCCACGCTCACCCGAACAACTGCACTTCGGGCCGATCGCTGCTGGCGAACCCGCCAAGCTACATTGGGACCAGCCGCCGGAAGCATCGGACGGTGAATCGCCCACACGCTACGCCATCTACCGGTTCACATCGTCAACCGTCGATACGTCTGACGTCGACAATCCCGCCAACATCGTCGAGGTAACGGGGGAGCGGACATTCCTGCCGCCCGTGCCTGAGACGGGACCGACGTACTACTACGGAGTCACGTCGCTCGACAGGAATGCGAACGAGAGCCCGTTGTCCGCGCTACTGATGATTCGGGTGCCATCCTCGCCACTGCTCGCCAGCCCCGTGGATGGAGCCCTGGATCAAGCGTCAACGGTTGTCCTTCGTTGGTACCGCGTTTCAGATGCGTCGTCCTACAGGGTCCAGCTGGCGGCCGATCCCGGCTTCCAATCGTTGATCTACGATCGTGATGGCATCCTGGATACGAGCCAGTCGATCATCTTGATCGCCGCACAGCAATGTTTGTACTGGAGGATCCTTGCAAGCAATGGGGCTGGAACCGGGTCGTACGGATCTCCGTGGAGTTTCGTGACAGGCTTCCCTGCATCGCCTGCGCTGGTGTCTCCTGCCCACGCCAACACAGATGTTCCGTTGCCGGTAACGTTCGTCTGGCGGAGGGTGCCGACTGCATCCTCGTACACGCTGCAGGTATCCCGCAACAGCCTCTTCAGTCCAGTCCTCGTCGATACGTCCAGCGGGTCCGACAGCACGTTGACGCTGGCAGGTCTGCAGCCGCAGCAGAACCACTTCTGGCGCGTGATGGCACAGAATAGCATCGACCTAGGTCCCTGGTCGGCTGCGAATGGATTCCGAACAGGGATACTTACCAACACGGGAGCCTCTCATGATGTGCCAACGGCATTTGCAATGGAACAGAATTTCCCGAATCCCTTCAATCCGAGCACGACGATCCAGTTCTCCATTCCTGTAGGGAGCCGGGTCTCACTGCGGGTGGTCGACCTCCTCGGTCGTGGGATCGCAGATCTGGTCGCCGGTGACCTGGAAGCAGGTGAACACACTGTTACTTGGTATCCGAAGGATCTTCCCAGCGGCATGTACCTCTGCCGCTTGGAGGCCGCAGATCTGAAGGCCCCTGGCAAGCTGACCGTGGCGGTGAAGAAGATGCTTTTCATCAAGTAGCCTGCCTCTTGGAGGGAGGCTTCGAACCAGACCCTGACGCCGCGCGGACTCTTCAGGACCCTCACCCGGCCATCGTCGACGGCGCAGCGGTAGCTCATGTCTCTGCAAAGGTGGACTCGTCGTCGTTACCAACCCACGACCGCTTGCGGCAGCCCTCAACGGCCCGCAGGCGTTTCTGACACCATCGACTTACGAGTCGAAGTGTCATACGGAGACCGTCGGATTAATGTCCTGGCAGTATGACGCTGAGCGGAATGCGGCACGAGTCGTTGGAGGACGAAGATTTTGCTGGGTTGAAACCCATAATCTGTATCAATTCGTCCGCACTCGAAACCATACGGCCGTGCGCCAGGGCACGACAACCACACACGCGACGGCGACAGTGGTGGCGAGTTCGCAGGGTGATGTCGCCAGTTCTCATTACCCTCCAATGTCAGGTCCGCGATTGCGTTCTATTTTCTCGGAATTGCGTTTTCGGGTGCAAGATTTTCTTTCATGCAAGGGTGGCGGGGAACAGTTGAAGTATGTACATTGAGCGGTAGCGTTTCCCATCTCGAACCACACTCCAACCTCGGGAGATCTGTTCATGCGATCGGTTCGGTTCCTTCTTCTTTCCCTCTTCTGCACGACCTTCCTGTCAGCGAACGGCACGACCGGCAAGATCGCCGGCATGGTCACCGACGCCAGGACAAAAGAGAAGCTCTTCGGAGTCAATATCGTCATCCCGGGCACATCGATCGGAGCGACGACAGACCTCGAGGGCTACTTCACCATCATCAATGTTCCCTCCGGGACGTACACGGTGCGTGCCTCATTCGTCGGGTATGCGCCCGTCGTCGTCTCCAACGTCCGCGTTGATATCGATCAGACGACGATCGTCGATTTCAGCCTGACCGAGCAGGCTATCTCCGGTCAGGAGGTGATCATCGTCGCCCAGCGCCCCATCGTGCAGAAGGACGTCTCCTCCAGCCGCGCCAACATCACGTCCGAAGAGATGGAGCGTCTGCCGGTGACGCAGGTGGTCTCGGTGGTCGGTCTGCAGGCCGGCGTGCAGGGCATGTCGGTCCGCGGCAGCGGTTCGGACCAGGTGGCATTCATGGTGAACGGGTTCACGCTGCGCGACGAGCGCGACAACATCGAGGATGAGGATCACGGGGATAACTGCGC
>CAYIHQ010000091.1:0-7847 GCA_964362905.1 uncultured Ignavibacteriaceae bacterium | reverse complement strand
CAGGACGCGGTCCCGGTCCTTGCTGACCACGTAGCCCTCGCCCGTGCCGGAACGCGTTTCGGGGCGGACGTAGGCAAAGAACGGATTTTCTCGGGCGAATCGCTCCTCATCCGTCGTGTCGGCGGAAGCGGTTTGCCCTCCGGTCAGCTCGGTGAGCGCATCGGTCGGTTTGGCGGACTTGGGAGCGGCGGCGGCCGAAGCGGCCGTATCGTGGGCTGCACCCGGCGAATCGAGCTTGCCGGCGAGATACTTGTTGATGGTCTCCATGACGCGATACGAGATCTGGGGGTCGCGCAGGAGACGGAATTCGAGTTTGGCGGTGCCGCGGAGCAGTTGACGTACTTCGTTTTCGTCCTTCACGCCCGGCAGTTCGACAATGATACGCCGTCCGCCCTGTTTCTGGATATTTGGTTCGGAGACCCGGTATTGGTCGACGCGGTTCCGGACGATCTCGATGGCACGGTCGATGGCCTTTTCCGATTCATTCTCCAGGAACGCCACGAGTCGATCGTCTTCGTCCCGGAGCGTGCCATAGTACCGGCTGAGACGGATGCCCCGCTGCTGGAACTTCTGGGCAAAGGTGGGGAGGATGGCGACCTCATTCTCGCTGGATTCCTTGCGGAGCTCCGTAATGATCGCTCGGAAATTGTCGTCCTTGTTCTTGGCCAGGTCGTCGAGCAGTTGGATGATGTCGACTTCCAGAACGACGCGCATGCCGCCCTGAAGGTCGAGGCCCAACTTGGCACGTTTCAGTCGGGCCTCCAGCATCGCGTCCTGGTTTTTGTCCAGGTAGGCGGCACTGTCGGTGCCCGTGAGCGAGGTCAGTTGCGACCGATACGTCCAGTCCTGATACGTGGGGTACAGGAACACGATCGCGAGGGCGGTGGACGCGACGACGAGGAGGAAACGGGTGAGATAGTTCTTCACGACCACAGACTCCTGCGAGAGCGAAGGGATGACGGCCGGACAAAAAAGCGCGAGCAGGAATGCGTCGCGCCGGAAGAGCACATCCTTCTGCGAAAAAAGCGATGGAAAATATACTCGAATCAAGCCCGAAAGTCAACAGAAAGCGTTGCATTTCAAGGGATTCGCGTCTATATTCATCCTCTGTCATGTGCCGTTACATGCCTTGCTCTGAACGGAAAAGGAGTCGGTACCCGTCATGCCGTTGATGTCCAGTATTCGGAAAAACCTCGCCACCATGTTCGCCGTGCTGGCGTTCCTCTTTATTGTCATGATCGTGTTCGAGTGGGGCATGGACCTCTCCGGACGGTCGGGCGGCTTCGCGGGAGAACAGGGCGATGTCATTGGTGAGGTCAATGGCCAGGTGATCAGCTATAAGCAATTCGCTGAGCTGGTTCGAAGGGCCGTTGAGACCCAAAAAGCACAGACGGGACAGGATCCCGACGAAGAAACTGACCGGACCATCCGGGCCCAGATCTGGAACCAGATGGTCGAGGATGTCCTCGTGAAGGCGGAGATCGAACGCCTGGGCATCACGGTCACTGGCCAGGAGATCCGGGACATCGTCCAAGGGGCGAATCCTCCGGAGTTTCTCACCTCTCAATTTCGGGACTCCACGGGCACCTTCCGACGCGATTCCTATCTGCAAGCCATGATGAATCCCCAGAATCGTGAGGCCTGGCTGCAAGTGGAAGACATCGTCCGGGAGCAACAGAAACGGCAGAAACTCCAAAGCCTTTTGTTGGCGTCCGTCGGCGTCTCCGAAAGCGAGGTCCTGAAGCGTTTCATGGATCGCACCGTGACCATGGATGCGGACTACGTGCTGTTTGATTTTAACCGCCTCGTTCCCGACACCGCCGTCACCGTCACGGACCGTGATCTGGCGGACGTCTACGAGCGTCATCCCGAAGATTTCAAGACCCGGGCCACCCGTCGCGTGAAGTATGTGACGTTCAACCTCCTTGCGACGGCGGACGACACCGCCCAAGCGGTGGATGAACTGACACGTCTCCGGGAGCAGGCTGCGTCGGGGATCGATTTTGCGGAGCTTGCTCAGACCTATTCCGAGCGACCGCAGTCGGACGCCTTCTTCAAGCATGGCGAGTTGGGCCGCGTGAAAGAGCGAGCCCTCTCCGGAGCGCGCAAGGGTGACATCGTCGGCCCCATGTATGACGTCGACGGAGTGCATCTCATCAAGGTTCTGGACGAACGGCAAGGCACGGACGAATTCGTAAATGCCGCCCACATCCTCATCCGTTCACTTCCGGGGACGGACAGCATGAAAGCGTTGACGAAAGCGCGCGACGTGGCACGCCAGGCCCGCGCTGGCGCCGATTTTGCAACGCTTGCCCGCGCGAACAGCGAGGATGGTTCAGCGTCGGAAGGCGGCGATTTGGGATACACCGGTCGCGGCGGTTGGGTCAAGCCCTTCGAGGATGCGGCGTTAGGAGCACGTCCGGGACACATCGTTGGACCCGTACGCTCACAGTTTGGGTGGCACGTCATCAAGGTGCTCGCGCGCGACAAGCGTGAAGTGAAGGTCGCCACGATCATCGTGCGGGTGAAAGCGAGTGCGCGGACCACTGATGACGCGTATCGTGCCGCGGACGACTTTGCCTACCTTGCGGGGAAGGAAGGGTTCGAAAAAGCCGCCGAATTGGGCGGATACGCCGTACAGGAGACGCCCGAGTTTACAAAGGACGGCTTTGTCCCGGGGATCGGAGCGAATGATATGGTCACATCGTTTGCCTTCAAGAGCAGCCTGGACGACATCAGTCAGCCGATGACGCTCAGCGGATCCGTCGGCGTGTTCAAGGTCGCCGGGGTGCGTGAAGAGGGCGTTCGTCCGATGGATGAAGTGATCGCGAACGTTCGATCGATGGCCTATCGCGAGAAGCGTCTCGCCAAGACCAAGGAATTGGCTGAGGCGATTGTCCGGAATCTTGGCGGCTCGACGGACCTGTTGGGTGCGACCCGGTCGAACCCGGATCTCATTGCCCAACGGACCGGCCCGTTCAAGTCCACGGACCTGCCGCAGGGCGTCGGCCGTGATCCCCGATTCATCGGAACGGCTCTTGCGCTCGAGCCGGGAAGCGTCTCTGCGCCGTTCGAAGGGCTGCGGGGCTCCTTCGTCATGAAACTCGTCTCTCGTTCCGCGGTCGACACCACAGCCTACGCCGTGGAGCGGACATCGCTCCGGGAACAGGTCCTCCAAGAGAAGCGGAATCGGTTCCTGGACGAATGGCAACGTTCGTTGCGCGACAACGCCACCATTGAGGATCATCGGGACCGGTTCTATCGCTGACCGGAAACCCCACCGCGGTATGCGCCTACCTGTCGACCCGACTGTTCGGAACGAACGGGGCGCCCGCCGCTCCTTCCGCACTCTCTCGACCATTCTGCTGTTTGCCGTCACGGCGTTCCCACGTGTCTCCGCTCAGGCCGTGGGACTCCCGTTCGCGGTCCGCTTCACCACCACCACATCCGCCAGAGTATTCCTCAATCCAACCTCACCCTCGTCCGCGGTTCGTAATGAGTATGTGACCGCAAACGGGCTGTACGGCGTCGCCGCCGAGCTGCAGGTACCGTTCACGCCCGAACTCGCTTTCACCCTCGCTGTGGAATATCTCCAGCACGTAGAAGAGGGGGACCGTCCCATCGCTCTCGGAGGTTCGCTGCGCACGTTGCCCGTACGGGACGGATTCGTCGTGATCTCCGTCGAGATCGGAGGCGCGGCAACCATTCCCATCAGCGACGAAACGTTTCGCCTGACAATGGGGGCGGGGGTCGGAGCGACGTTTCTGCATCGGATCCAGGAGATCGCAGGAGTCGGCGTCACCACGGAGGGCACACCCGTGGGATATGGCATCCATGTCTCGGTCGAGTTCAATTTCCTGTTGCTGTCCGGCGTCTACGGCCATGTCGCGGCGCGATTCCGGGATCCCGAAGTGACCGTGACCACACGCTACGCCAAGGCGACCACGGTCCATCAGGGCACGACCCTGGTCCTGCCGTCGGAGCCGATGCACACACGGGTCAACGTCGACGGGCTCTCGCTTTCCGTTGGCATTGCTGTCGACCTGCATCGATTGTTCTAGACCGCGCACACCCGTCATGACGCGACCCGCCGACGGACCTCAGCAACGCGGGGCGGACCGCCGCCTGATCTTCCTGACCGGGTTCATGGGCAGCGGGAAAAGCACGATCGGTCCGATCCTGGCGAACACGCTGGGCTACGACTTCGTCGATGTCGACCGCCTCATTGAGCGGAAAGCGAACGCGCGGGTGGTCGAGATCTTCGAACGGGAAGGGGAACAACGATTCCGCGACCTCGAGCAGGAGGTGCTGCGCGAACTCTCTGAACGCCGTGAGTGCGTCGTCTCGTTGGGAGGAGGAACAATCGCCAACGAACAGAATTTCGAATTCATCCGGCGCAACGGCGTCATCGTGTATCTCCAATTGACCCCCGACGAGATCTTCCAGCGGGTCCAGCACCGCCCCGACCGCCCTTTGTTGTGGGACGGGGCCGGAAAACTGCTGACCTCGGGACAACTGCAGGAGCGCATCCGCATGCTGCTCACCGACCGTGAACGATTCTACAACCGCGCCGATGTGATTCTCCCTTCCGACCGGCGGCGGGTGGGCACCATGGTCGACGAGATCGTGCGGCAACTCCGCGGATACGTCTAACGACCTTCGCTCCATGACACGCACCATCATTCCTGTTCCCCTCGGCGAGCGGTCCTACCGGATCTACGCAGGCGCGGGAATGCTCTCCCAACTCGGTCCGACGCTTCGACGCCACGGCATCGGCCGCCACGTAGCCGTCGTCACGGACGCCACCGTCGGGATGTTGTATCTTGCCCGTGTGCAGGGTCATCTCCGTCGCCACGGATTTCAGGGGGTGTCGGTCACCGTGCCCGCCGGCGAGAGGCAGAAGTCGCTGGCCGTGGTCCATGCCGTCGCGGGCGCTCTTCTGGAACACGGCATTGGACGCGACGGTGCCATCCTGGCGCTGGGCGGCGGCGTGATCGGAGATCTGGCAGGGTTCGTCGCGGCGACGTATCAACGCGGCATTGCGTTGGTGCAGATGCCGACAACGTTGCTGGCGCAGGTGGATAGCTCGATCGGCGGCAAGGTGGGTGTGAATCACCCGCTGGGGAAGAACATGATCGGTGCATTTCACCAGCCGCGGTTGGTGTGGGCGGATGCGTCGCTGCTCCGGACGCTTCCGGCCCGCGAAGTCGTGTGCGGCCTCGGCGAGGTCATTAAATCGGCGATCATTCGGGATCCGAAACTGTTTGGTTGGCTGGAATCCCACCTGCCCGATGTGCTGCGCCTCCGGCCCGCGGCCGTGCACCACGTGCAGACACGCTGCGCGCGGATCAAGGCGATGATCACCTCCGCGGACGAACGGGAGCAGGGATTGCGCATGATCCTCAATCACGGCCATACCGTCGGCCACGCACTCGAAGCGGCGGGCGAGTTTCGCGCGCTGAAGCACGGCGAGGCCGTGCTCCTGGGAATGGCCGCAGAATGCTTCATTGCGCATGAGATGGGACTGCTGTCGTTCACCGCCTATCAACGCATCACGCACTTGATCGGCCGCATCCCCGTGCGTCGGCCGCAGCTTCCCGTCACGGACATCCTGGACCACATGCGACACGACAAGAAGAACAGGAAGGGCAAGGTCCGTTTTCTTCTTCCGACCCGGATCGGTTGTGTGCAGGTCGTGGAGGATGTGGACATGACTCTCGTCGCACTGTCCATTCGACACACGCTCCGAAGCCCTGGCTGAGGCGGGGCGCGCCAGTCGTCCCTTCGTGACGGGCGCCACACGAATCGCGAAGCCCCGCCATTGTCCATTCCCGTTCCCGGGAATCCGTTGGCATCCGTCATTGGAAATCTTGGGGACGGCGCGTACCTTAATATGAAGCAGACGATTTGTCCAACGAGGTTGCTCTTGGTCCGGCCTTTCATGCGCCTTCGATACGCTCTTCTACTCCTTCTTCTCTCGCTGTCCGCTTCCGCCCAGCCCAAGCGCGAGTTCCGCGGCGTATGGATTGCCACGGTCCAGAACATCGATTGGCCGCTCAACAAGTTGGACATCCCCGCAAAACAACAGACCGATCTGATGGCAATGGTTGATTCTCTCGACAGGATCGGGATCAACGCGATCATGTTTCAGGTTCGCCCTTCCTGCGATGCGGTCTACAAGTCCACGTTAGAACCATGGTCGGAATGGGTCACGGGGACGCAGGGGGTCCCACCGACGGCGACCAACTATGACCCGTTGAGTTTCGTCCTCTCCTATGCCCACGGCAAACGGATGGAGGTGCACGCATGGTTCAATCCGTATAGAGCTGTTGTCAATACGTGGAAGAGCAGTGTTTCGGGATCCCATATCTCGGTGACTCGTCCCGATCTCATCAAGGATTATCCGATATTCGCGGACACTGGATCAGGTGTCAACAAGCGCAGGATATTGACGGGATTTCTCGGCATGCTCAATCCGGGCATCCCTGAAGTACGGAACTATGTGCTCTCGGTGATCATGGATGTCGTCCGCCGCTACGATATCGATGGCGTCCACTTCGACGACTATTTCTATCCGTATCCGACGACCGATTCGGTGGGAACTACGGTAGCGTTCCAGGATTCTGACACGTACGCCGCACACAATCCTCGCTCGCTCCCCTTGGGTGATTGGCGCCGCGAGAACGTGAACAAGCTGGTCTCCATGGTACACGACAGCATCGTCGCCGTCAAGCCGAAGGTGAAGTTCGGGATCAGTCCGTTCGGCATCTGGAGAAATCAGTCGACCGATGCATCGGGGTCGGCCACGAGCGGGTTGCAGTCGTACGACGCCATCTATTGCGACACCAAATATTGGTTGCAGCAAGGGTGGATCGACTACGTTACCCCCCAGGTCTATTGGAGGATGGGCTATTCGGTCGCCAACTATTCCGTCCTTGCACCGTGGTGGAACTAGAATGCGTCCAGCCGTCACGTCTACGTGGGGCAGGCCCCTTATCGCATGTTCAACGCGGACAACTGGCCGGCGTGGGAGATCGTCAATCAGATTAATCTCAACCGGACGCTGCCGAATGTCCTCGGGAGCGTGCATTTCAGCGCAAAATACTTCCATCGCAGCACCTACGCTGCGCGCAAACTAAATGACACCCTCAAGGGCCTTGTCTATTCGTCGCGCGCGCTCCGACCCACAATGGCCTGGAAGGACGCAACACCACCCAATGCACCGGACAGTCTGACGATCACTAAGTACACGAGCTTCGGGCTTCTCAAGTGGAAGGCACCGGCTCCGGCGGCGGACGGCGAGGAGGCCGGCGAGTACTTGCTGTATCGATCGTCGTCGCTCCCCTTCGATTACAGCGACATGAGTTCTGTCCAGTTCCTGGGGACTGCCACGAGCAAGTCGGAAGCAAATCCATCCACGGGAGAGACGGCGTACTATTCAGTGACGGCCCTCGACCGGCACCAGAACGAAAGCGGGCCGAGCAATATCATGGGATTGACCTCCACCGGGACCGTGGGTGTGAGGGAAGAGTCGGCTGTTCCGGTTGCCATGCGTCTTTACCAGAATTTCCCGAACCCATTTAATCCCATGACGGTCATCGGATTTGAAGTGGAGGAAGAGGCGTACGCTTCATTGCGAGTCTATGACCTCCTCGGCCGAGAGATCGCCGTGCTCTGGGACGGCATGGCTTTGCCCGGCTATCGACAGGTGACCTTTGACGGCGGAAGGTTGCCGAGCGGAACGTACTTCTATCGACTGACGGCTGCGGGGAGGGTGGAGACGAGGAGAATGCAGCTAGTGAGATGAGGAAATTGCGAATCTTCATTTATCGCACGGAAGCCCGGAC
>CAYIHQ010000090.1:0-7892 GCA_964362905.1 uncultured Ignavibacteriaceae bacterium | reverse complement strand
AGTCGAGCTCAGCGATTTTTGCTACGTCTTCAATTTCAAGAACCCGGACATGCCCGTCGCCATCTCGTTGCCGGCTGGTCAAGGACGGGGTCTCCGGGTGGACATGGAGAGTTTGCTCAAGGATCTTCTGAAGGACGTTCCGGCCGTCTACGAAAGTCAGCGGTACCAGCGCCAACGCCGCCTCCTCGTTCAACACTTTCAGGACCGTCAAAAGTCCGTGCTCCAGGGGTTCGAACGTCGCGTGAAGGACCAGGGCTTCGACCTCGTGCAGGTTCAGGTCGGTGCGATGATGCGCCCCGAAGTGGTCCCGGTAGTGAACGGCAGCCCGTCCAGCCTGGAACAGGTGGAGGAATTGGTCCGGAAGAACGAAGTGACACACGAACAATTTCTCACGATGCGTGACACACTCGGCGAGTTAGAGAAACAGATGGCGACGGTGTTCCGGGAATTGCGGAACATCGAGAAACGCGTGCAGGAATCGCTCGAAGAACTCGAAGAGAAGATGGTCATGCCGGCCGTCGACAGCCTGATGAACGCCGTCAAGGCCGCGTACGAGGACGCCAAGGTCCACGGGTTCCTCGAAGAATTACGGGCACACGTGCGCGGTAACCTGGACCGATTCCGTCAGCAGCAACTGCAGGCGGCCCAAAACGACAAGAAGGATAACGACGAGGAGGCCGAGGACGACTTCCGTGAATTCACCGTCAATGTCCTCGTGGACAATGCCGAGACGAAGCACGTCCCGATCGTGATCGAAACGAACCCACGCTACAAGAATCTGTTCGGCACCGCTGAACGGGACCTGGAGCGGGGCGGCGTGTGGCGGACGGATTTCACGAAGATCAAGGCGGGCGCCTTGCTGCGCGCCGACGGCGGATACCTCGTCCTCAATGCGCTCGATGCGCTCATCGAACCGGGCGTCTGGCAGGACCTCAAACGCACGCTGCGCACCGGCAAGCTCGACATCCAGTCGGGTGAACCGAGTTACGGACTTGCCGTGACCGGCATGAAGCCGGAGCCGTTCGACATCGCCGTCAAGGTCATCATTATCGGCGATACGGACCTCTACCACCTTCTCTGGCATCGTGACGACGATTTCAAGAAGATCTTCAAGGTCCGGGCGGACTTCGACTTTGAGATGCCGCGCACCGCGGACTCGATCAACAAATATGTGTCCTTCATCCGGATGGTGGTGGATGATGAGAAGCTGATGTTCTTCGATGCGACCGCGCTCGCGCAGATCATCGAATTCGGCGTACGACTGGCCGGGAGCCGCAAGAAGATCTCAACACGCTTCAATATCATCGCCGACGTCGCCCGGGAGGCGAACTACTGGGCCGGGAAAGACCATGCCCGCGCCGTGAAGGGCGAGCATGTGGAACAGGCGATCGCCGAACGGATCTACCGGGTCAAGCTCGTCGAACAGAAGATCCAGGACCTCATCGACAAGGGGGTGTTGCTCATCGACACCGATGGGAAGCGTGTGGGGCAGGTGAACGGCCTTTCGGTCTACGACACCGGAGAACACGCATTCGGCAAGCCCTCCCGGATCACGGCGAAGACGTCGCTGGGTCGTTCGGGCGTCATCAATATCGAGCGCGAAGCAGACCTCAGCGGGCCGTCCCACACGAAAGGCGTCGCGATCCTGTCCGGATTCTTTCGGGACCGGTTCGCGCAGGACAAGCCCCTTGTCATGGATGCCAGCATCACGTTCGAGCAGTCGTACGGGGGCGTGGACGGGGACAGCGCGTCGTCCACGGAGATCTACGCCATTCTTTCTGCGCTCTCGGGCGTCCCCCTCCGCCAGGAGATCGCCGTGACCGGTTCTGTGAACCAGAACGGCGAGGTACAACCGATCGGCGGCGTGAATGAAAAGATCGAAGGGTTCTTCGACACGTGTCGAACGCGGGGACTCACGGGCACCCAGGGAGTGATGATCCCGGCGCAGAATGTGGACGAACTCATGCTTCGGGAAGAGGTCTACGAAGCGGTCCGAAAGAAGAAGTTCCACATCTTTGCCATCTCGTCCATTGACGAGGGGGTCGAGATCCTCACCGGCGTGAAAGCCGGCACGCGCCGGGGGAATGGCGCCTTCGAAGCAGGCACCGTGAATGCGCAAGCCGACGCGCGTCTACGTTCGTATGCAGAAACCTGGCGCGACTTTGAAGGAGGGAGGCGCTGAATGGAGGGTACCCCCGCTTCCCTGTCGTACGTTTCGGGTTCGCCCCTCGGACGGGCGTTGAAGATCGTGCTGCTCCTCTTCGGCATTCTCTTTGCCGGAACCATCGGGTACCATTTCATCGAGGGGTGGCCGGTCTTTGATGCGCTTTACATGACAGTGATCACTCTCGCCACCGTCGGCTACGGGGAGACACATCCCCTCTCCCTTGCCGGTCGGGCGTTTACCATCACGCTCATCCTCGGCGGCATTGGGATCATCACGTACGGCGTGACCACCGTGACAGCCATTCTGGTGGAAGGGGAGATGAACGGTTACCTCAGGAGACGGCGCATGCATCGAGCGATTGGAAAACTCAAGGGCCACTACATTGTGTGCGGCGGCGGAAAGAACGGCCGCTACGTGGCAGAAGAATTACAACGGACGAAGCGAGACGTGGTGGTAGTCGAACGCGACCGTGCGCGCGTGCAGGAATACATCGAGCATGGCGTGCTGGCGTTGGAGGGGGATGCGACATCGGACGACGTCCTGCGTGCGGCGGGCATCGACCACGCAACAGGGCTGGTCGCCACGCTTCCCGAGGATCGCGACAATATGTTTGTCGTCATCACGGCCCGTGGGCTCAATCCAAAGATTCGCATCGTCGCCAAGATCGACGACGTGAACGTGCGGGACAAGTTTGTCCGAAGCGGGGCAGATTCGGCCGTCTCCGCGTCGTTCATCGGCGGCTTACGCATGGCGTCCGAGCTTATTCGCCCGGAAACGGTCACGTTCCTCGATACGATGCTGCGGGATAGCGCGAATTTTCGGGTCGAAGACGTCCCGGTCGGGCCCTCACATGTCGGAAAGACCATCGAGGAATGTGACGTACTTGCCTCTGCCGGCGTCCTGGTGGTCGCCGTCAAACATCAAGGGTCCTACAGCTTCAATCCGAATCCTCAGACGAAGCTTCGTGCGGGTGACACACTCATTGTCATCGGAGATCCAGACCATGTCCGGTTGTCGATCAGCGAGCTGAGCCGATAGGACATCGCCAAACGAACGCCCGCCAACAAAGGAAACGGCTCCCAGAGATCATCGGGAGCCGTTCGAATGTACGCGGCCTGCACCAAGGTGCAACTGCGGGTCGCTCTCAGTCAACCTCCTCCATCACTGCCTTCTTCTTCGACATCCGGTTCCGCTCGTTGTGCTCGAGATATCTCTTCCGGAGCCGGATGAACTTCGGCGTCACTTCCACGTACTCGTCGTCCCCGATCCACTCGATCGCCTGCTCGAGCGTCATCAGCCGGGGCGGTTCCAGGCGAATGGCGTCGTCCGATCCCGATGCGCGCATGTTCGTAAGGTGCTTGGTCTTGCAGACATTGACCACCATGTCCTGTTCGCGGGAATTCTCGCCCACCACCATCCCGGCGTAGACGGCGGTCCCGGCCTCGACGAAGAACGTCGACCGGTCCTGCAGTTTTCCCATCGCATACGCCACTGCCGTTCCATTCTCAAGAGCCACAAGAGCGCCTTTCGTTCGGTGCGCCAACTCTCCCTTGACGGGGTCGTAGCCTTGGAAATTATGGTGCAGGACCCCGTTGCCTTTTGTTTGTGTCATGAACTCGCCGCGGAATCCGATCAATCCCCGGGCGGGCACAAGGAACTCCAGGCGCGTATTCCCCTGCGACTGCAGCATGTTCTTCATCTCGCCCTTGCGCCTTCCGAGATTCTCGATCACCACACCCGTGTGTTCGTCGGGCACGTCGATGATCACGTGCTCGATCGGTTCGCACACGACATCGGCGATCCGCTTGTAGATGACCTCGGGCCGGGAGACCTGCAACTCATGGCCCTCCCGCCGCATGGTCTCAATGAGGATCGACAGGTGCAGCTCGCCGCGGCCGCTCACCTTGAATGCGTCCAGAGAGTCGGTCAGTTCGACGCGAAGCGCCACGTTCGAACGCAATTCGCGCTGCAATCGCTCGCCGAGATGGCGGGTGGTCACATACTTGCCATCCAGTCCGGCGAAGGGCGAATTGTTGACAATGAAGTTCATCGAGATCGTCGGCTCTTCGATGGAGACGAAGGGCAGGGGCGTCGGGTCGGAGGCGTCCGTGATCGTCTCTCCGATGTCCACGTCTTCCATCCCCGCGATGGCGATGATGTCTCCGGCGTGGGCCTCCTGCGCTTCCACCCGCTTGAGACCCTCGAACGTGTAAATCTTGGTCACACGCGCGTCTTCGATCGTGCCGTCCCGATGGCCTACTTTCATGGGCTGGCCGAAACGAAGGGTACCTTGGACAATGCGTCCGATGCCGAGCCGTCCGAGGTAGTCGTTGTAGTCGATCGTAGTCACGAGCAGCTTGAACGGAAGGCTGCCGTCGCCCGGTGGGGGCGGTATGCGCTTGAGAATGGTCTGAAAGAGGGGCTGCAGGTCGGTGCCGGTGTGATCAAGCTCCAACTGCGCAATGCCCTGTTTCGCGATGCAATAGACCGTGGGGAAATCCAGCTGCTGATCATTGGCACCCAGAGAGAGGAAGAGCTCGAACACCATGTCGAGCACCTCGTGGGCGCGTGCATCCTTACGATCGATCTTGTTGATGACGACGATGGGCTGGAGATTGAGTTCCAGAGACTTCTTGAGAACGAATTTGGTGCCCGGCAGAGGTCCTTCGGCGGCGTCGACGAGTAGGAGGACGCCGTCGACCATCATGAGCGTGCGCTCGACCTCTCCGGCAAAATCTGAGTGGCCCGGCGTATCCACGATGTTGATCTTCGTGGTGCTCCCCGTCGTTGGGTCCTTGTAGAAGACGGCCGTGTTCTTGGCCAGAATTGTGATGCCCCGCTCCCGCTCGAGGACGTTCGAGTCCATGACCCGGGTGGCGACCTCCTGATTGGCACGAAACGTGCCGGTCTGGCGCAGCATAAAGTCGACGAGGGTCGTCTTGCCGTGGTCGACGTGGGCAATGATGGCAATGTTGCGGATGTCGGTGCGTTGCTGCATGGGGTTCCTTGAGGAAAACAAAAAATGCCTCAGCAGTATCTGCGCGCTGAGGCGTGTGAAAGATACGCAAAATCCGGCAGCATTTCAATCGTGCGAAACGTCGGGTAGCGGGCAACAAAAAGGGCCGGCAAGGCCGGCCCTAATGCATCTTCTGCACGCTCAGCTGCTTAGCGGATCGAGATACCGACGCCAGCCGCAAGCATCGGGTTCGTCGCAATGCTGTATTCGGCGTGCACGTTGACGATCAGGAGCAGCATACGGAGACCGACGGTCGCACGGGACTTGTTCGACCCCTCGACATCGAATCCAGGAATAGTCACCGTCGCACCGGTGGACGGCTCAATGCCTTGGAATGTAGCGAGGCTGATGGTGCTGCTTTCCAACTGGAAGCCACCGTAGAGCGTGATGAATAGGAGTTTTTTGCTGACCTCGACGCCGTAAGCCGTTGCGCTGGCAGAGAAGATATCCTTGTCTGCCTTGTCCTTGAAGTTCAACTTCTGCGTGGCGAAGTGGATGGCGATATCAATGGGGAATAGCGGGAGCCACTGGTCCACATCGTAGCGGACGCCGAAACCGGTGTAACTGAACTTTCCGGCATCCCCAGCCGAGATCGTTGGCGTAAAGCGGCCGATCACCTCCAAGCCGAACGGAAGTCCGATCGCCAACTGTGGCATCGGCACGCCGACGGCCGGAATATCGAATCCACCCGGAAGCTCGAGGATCTGAGTGCCGGCTGGAATGACGCCGTCAGTAGCTGTCGTATACACCTTCTTGGGATCTTTTGACCCGACTGCCGTGGGTGCGGTCACCGTGAGGGGATAATGTGTCCCAGCCCTCAGAGTGCGACCACCGAAGGTAATGGTTGAAGGAAGCGTCAGGTCGTACGTATTGTCAGCATCCTCCACGCCCGCGAATGCCAACTTTACACCGACATCGAAGCCGAGAATGTTATGGAGATCGGCCGAATGATAGAACGCCGAGTTCAAGCTGTTGCCCAGGCCGCTGAAGAACGGTGTCACGTACTTCGGCGCTGCCTGTGAACCCAGCTTCGACAGCTGCTCGCCCAGATCCTGGGCGCCGCTGGTGCTGATGGCCACCGCCAGCACGGCGACGAAGACTCCAAGCCGACGCAATAGGCTCTTCATGGAAATACTCCTAAGAGAGTGATGAGGGGTGTGGGGGATGCTCTTCTTTTCTCAAGTATGCAAATATCGAGAGAACAGGTCCGAGAGTCAACGCCTTGTGACTGAAAACACACGACGAGCCCCTTGAATAACCGCGGTATGACAGGACAGTAATCATCCTGTGAGGGGAGACTGCCGGTCCTCGTCGGTGGCGAAGAGGGGAGCCAGGTCGTCCAGGTCCTTTTTCAAAGAGAACCGAAGGGCATCGCCAAACGTGTTCAACACGATCACGGCATTCACGTTCGCATCGAATGACGATGCTTTCGACACTCGATTCCACAACCCCTTGTTGACGCGGGCGATCTCTTTGTAGAGGTCGTTCAACTTCTCCAGCGACCAATCGGGCGCCTGGCCGCGCTTCATGCGGAAAAGTTGAGACAGCAGATACATCGACACGATGCGGTAGATGCTCTCCATCGCCGTGGCGAACGGCAGATGAAACCGCACCATCGGACGCAACCGGTCGAGGATCGGACAGCCGCTCGTGACCATGAAGATGCCCATGAGAGAGGCGAGGCCCGTCTGCACGGAGGTCTCTTGTGCATACGTTCGCTCCGGTCCTTCCACGACCACCCACGTCTTGTCGTACGATGTCGAATACTTGAACTCTTCGACCAGGTGGGCCAGATTGACCGCCACCGGACAGCGCTCAACAGTAGAAGCAAGCGGACAGTTATCGCATTTCTGATACTCCAGTTTCGTCCACTCGGGCGGATTCGGAAAGGGGGGCGTGAGCACCCGCAGCGTGCGCGAATCCAGCAACGCGGAAAATTCCTTCTCCTTTCCGTCGTCGAACTGGAACTTGTAGCGGAAGCGTATGGTATTCGTCAGGTCAGATTCGTGCATGATCGCTTATCGAACTGCCCAATGTACGCGAGGGGAGGGTGAATATCTACAATAGACTGAAGATGTGGGACCTCCACAAACCCGGTCTCCTGACTCCTGTATTCTGTCCCATTCAGTAGGGCCTCCTCTGCCTCACCACCTCCAACCGAAACACATCCGGCCGGCTGTAATGCCCACCCACATCCAGCGTCAGCGATTCCTCCACCGCCCGCTGCGGATCGATCTCCGCCATGATCAGCTCCTCTCGTCCCAGCACCGGCGGAATGATGTACTCGCCGTCGGGACCGATAATCGCGCTTCCCCCATCGATCAGGACCCTGGGAAGAGACGTCAACTCATCCTTCAGTTCATAATCCTTCGGGAACATTCCCTTCTCCAGATACATGGCCGCCGCGAGCACAAAGGCCCGGCCTTCGAACGCATAATGCCGGCTGGCGATCTGATGCCGTTCCTTGGCGTGCGGCCACGCGGCAATGTGGATGACCTCGCCTTCCTGATGCAAGACTTGCCGGGCAAGTGGCATCCAGTGCTCCCAGCAGATGAGGCCGCCCAGACGCCCGACCTCGGTGTCGTAGACGTGGAGGGTCGATCCGTCGCCGGCGCCCCACACGACCCGCTCGGCGTGCGTGGGCATGATCTTCCGGTGCACGCCGAGGATCTCGCCCCGGCTTCCGGCGAGCACCTTCACGGTGCCGTT
>CAYIHQ010000089.1:2921-7905 GCA_964362905.1 uncultured Ignavibacteriaceae bacterium | reverse complement strand
GTGATTCCCCGGCCTGTCGAGAAACACCGAAGCCCGAACGCACTGCGTCGGGCTTCATCATGTACTGACCATAAGTCTTACACTTCGCAATTAGCATTTCGAAATTCGAAATTGCTTCATCCTTGCTGTTTCTTCTGTTCCTCCAGTTCTGCTATTCTCGCCTCGTACTTCTCTCGATCTGCCGGCTTCGTTTTTGCCAGTGTTCGATAGGCCTTGATGGCATCGTCGTGCCATCCCTGCTTGGCATAGATCTCTGCCAGGGTAGGGGTGACGAAGCTGCTGCCCACCGTCGTGTTTTCGTCCGACTCCGAGGATGTCTTCGAAGAGAAGTCGATGACGGGCGTGATCTTCTTGGCGCTCTGCAGCTTCTCCGTCAATCCCTCGATGGAGGTGTCGCTCGAGGTCATCGGAGGGCCTTCGAAGGCAGGGCCGGAGAATTCTCCTTCATCCACCGCGGGCGCCGGAGACGGGGCGGCGGCTTCGTCCGCAGTCGGGAGTCCGCTGAAGTCGAGACCGCCGAACGATGCGGGCGCTTCCTCCGCGAGGGCATCCGGTTCCGGGGTTGTCCTGTCGCCGAAGCTGAATCCTTCCGACGCCGGTTCCTCTGCTATGGCGCTTTCAACGAGGGGTGCTTGATCGGTCGACTCGGCGCTGAATCCGGAAGGTCCATCAGGCGCCCCAGTCGGTACTATTCCGTCGCCCTCGAGGAATTGATCCAACGAGATCAGACTCGTCGGACCCAGATCCAGGCGCAGACGATCCGCATACACCTCAAAGGGAGATTCCGGTGCTTCAGCGCCACTCGTCGGGACGAATCCCGGAGCACCTTCGTCCAAGGCGTTGGTGACGGTTTCTTCGTACGTAGCGACTGGCTCTTCCTGCGCCTGGAATCCGGCGTCCGTTGCCTCAGTTACTTCTCCTGCGGCCTCGCCGAATCCGGAAAAACCGAGGGACACAGAAGGGGTCGTTTCCGGTTCTTGATCTGTGGGTCTGGGCGCTTCCGTCACGCCGCCGAATCCGCCGAATCCCCCAAATGATTGCGGGGACTCTTCCGCTGATCCACTTCCGCCAAAACCGCCAAATCCTCCCGCGGGCGCCTCGGAGGGGAGCCCGAACACATTTTCTTCCGTCGGACTGGTGGACGGGCTCACCGTGTCCGCAGCGGCTTCCGGGGGTGTCTCTTCCGTGATGGCGCTGAAGAAACCTCCCGGTGCTGCTTGCTCTTCGGGCGTGATAGATGCGGGTGCGGAAGCGAAAGCGGGTTCTTCGTATGCGGCCTCCGCCGGGGCTTCTGTCTCCTCGGCGAGCGCAAACGTTTGATCGTCAGAGACCGGAAGGCTGTCGAGGTACGCCCAGATGGTCGGGTTGGTGGGAAGCCAGTCTCGGACGAACTCCAGCTCCCGTCGTGCCTCGTTCGTCATCTCCAAGGCAATGAGCGTCCGGCCTTTGACGAAGTGTCCGGTGGAGTAGAATGGAAAATACGCGAGGCCGGCATCGCAGACGCGGAGAGCATCCTTCGGCCGACCAGCCGCCAGGTAGAGGTCGGCAAGCCGGGCGAAGAGGGGTGATGCGCCCTGCGGACCGACGATGCGTTCGAGGGCGGCGATCTCCTGTTGGGCTGTGTCCATTTAATCCGCGGTGCGGTGTCTCAGTTTCCTGGCTACCAGGGCGTGCTTGATGGAGAGCCACGACACGAACGAGAACCCGATCAGGTACAGCAACTGAAACGGGAGCGCGGCGATCTCCAGGTAGTATAATGAGGAAAGCACCCCAAAGAAGCAATATACCGCCAGCCCGAATTCAACGTAAACAACCCAATCGAGCTTCTTCCGCACGTACCGCTTCTCCTTCCACGAATCGTCTTTGCCGCGAATGGCGTATTTCGGCGTCCGGACGAACTCGCTTTTCTTGCGGAAGAGCCCTTCGATGACCGCGCGGGAATTGTTGACGGCAAACCCCATGCTGCCGGCCATGAACAATGGGAACAGCATGATCTTGCGCCGCCAGTCGGGGTAGACCGCCTTCTGCGAATAGAGATAGAAGAAGAACGACCCGATGAATGCCAGGACGAACACCGACATGAGGGCGAAGTACGCCTCGTGGCCTCCCTGGTTCTTGATGAACACGAGCGGCACGTTGAGAATGCCGGCGAGGATGATGAACGGGAAGACGATGTTGTTTGTCAAATGGAACGTCGAATGCAACTTGATCCGCAGCGGCAGGTTCGACCGCCACACCTCGGGCAGGATCTTGCGGGCCGTTTCGATGGCCCCTTTCGTCCAACGGAACTGCTGCGTCTTGAGCGCGTTTACCTCCGCGGGCAGCTCGGCGGGCGACGTCACGTCATTGAGATAGATGAACTGCCATCCCTTCAACTGTGCCCGATACGACAGGTCGAGGTCCTCCGTAAGCGTGTCCGACTGCCAGTTACCGGCGTCCAGGATCGCCTCGGCACGCCAGATGCCGCCGGTACCGTTAAAATTGATGAAGAAGCCGGCCTTGTTCCGGACGTTCTGCTCCATCACGAAATGTCCGTCAAGCGCGAGCGCCTGCGCGCGCGTCAGCAGCGAGTAGTCGCTGTTCAGGTGCACCCAACGCGTCTGGACGAGACCGACCTTCCGATTGACGAAATGGGGGACGGTCTTTTGCAGGAAGTCCCGGTTCGGGACGAAGTCGGCGTCGAAGATGGCGATGAATGAGCCGCGCGCCTGCGCAAGCCCGTGCTTGAGCGCGCCGGCCTTGAACCCTGTGCGGTCCGTTCGGTGGATGTGCTTGATGTCGTATCCGAGCGCCTGATAGGCCTCTACGGCGCGAGCGACCACCCGTACAGTCTCATCCGTCGAGTCGTCGAGCACCTGGATCTCGAGGCGATCCATGGGATACTCGATGGCGCAGACGGCGTCGATGAGCCGCTCGACCACGTAGAGCTCGTTGAAGACGGGGAGTTGCACCGTCACCACGGGCGTGTCCGTGAGGACCGGCTGCACACGGCGGGCCTGTTTCTGCTGCTTCAGGTAATGATAGACCATCAGGAAGCCGTGCGCGCCGAACACGAATAGCAGGAGGAGAGAGACGAAATAGACGCCGAGGACGACGTCCGTAAAGAACCCGTTACTGAACAACTCGGCGGGCCCGGTGAACAGCGATGCGAGGTTCATAGAATGCCTACCATCCTGCGACAGTGTCGTTCAAAATATCTTCGGTCAGTTTCCGGACGGCCTCTCCGATTCCTTCTTGCCGTTGGGTGAGCCCGCCGCCCGACGGGTAATCGCCCCAGTTTGAAAATTCCTTGTCCCACACCGTCTTGCGCAACTTCAGGTCGTTGAACGCCATCTTTACGCGCACAGTGATCCGTCGTTGTGCGACGTTCTCGCCCCCTTGGAGCACGTTGGGGGCATCCCGAACATCGATGATCGTCCCTTCCAGGACGGCATCTGCGGTATTGCGATCCGCCAGTTCGAGCGTTGCGTCCGAGATGAAACGCTGCGTCAACTCCCGCGTGAATTGATCCCGCAGAGACGGGTCACCGTATCCGCTCACATCCTCCACCACCGGGATCGCCACGCTCTTCAGGTGCGGCAGAACCGTGCCGCCCTTGAATGAGTACGAACACCCGGCCGCAAACAGTAACAATATGGGGAGATTGCGGAATGCGGAATGCGGATCTCGGAATAGCAGGTGTCGACATCCTCGGCTAATCCGCAATCCCCAATCCGCAATCCGAAATTCTCTCATGCTATTCCGACAATCCATACTCTTTGATCTTCCGATACAGCGTCCGCTCGCTGATGTTCAAGTCGCGTGCCGCAAGCCGTCGGTTGCCCTGGTGACGATCGAGGGCGGAAAGGATCATCTTGCGTTCCATTTCGTCGAGCGACAGAGATCCGTCGCCGTTCCCATGGTTCTCGGTGTCGTTCTTACGGATCGCCGGCATGTTGTCGCCGCCCATCAGGTTGCGCAATTCCGTCAGATGCGATTTGATGTCCAGGAGGGCGCGGTAGATCAATTCGCGCTCCGCCTGCTCCACGCTTTTTCCCGTGACGACGGGGAGATTCCGGTCCATAACCACCTGCGGTTGTCCTTTGAGATACTTGCGGACGGTATCGGCGTTCAGGAGCCGCCCGTTCTCCAGGATGAGCATGCTCTCGAGCGCGTTCTTGAGTTCGCGCACGTTGCCCGGCCAGTCGTAGGCCATCAACAGATCGGTCGCGTCGTCGGTGAATCCCGCGAACCGAATGCCGTTGCGCCCCGTGCTCTCTTGCACGAAGTGTTCGACGAGAAGCGGCAGGTCCTCCCGGCGATTGCGCAACGCCGGAAGGTGGATGTTCACCGACCTCAGCCGGAAGTACAGGTCCGACCGGAATCGTTTCTGCTGCACCTCGTATTCGAGAGCACGGTTCGTCGCGGCGACGATCCGCACATCGGCCGTGCGCGACTGTGACGATCCAACGCGCGTGTACTCACCGTTCTCCAGCACTCGCAGCAACTTCACCTGCGTCCCTGCAGGCAACTCGCCGATCTCGTCCAGAAACATCGTGCCGCCGTCGGCCGCCTCGAAGTATCCCTTCCGCTGTTCGACGGCGCTCGTGAACGCGCCTTTCTCGTGGCCGAACAGTTCGCTCTCGATTAATCCCTCCGGGATCGCGCCGCAATTGACCGTCACCACGGGCTTCGAGGCACGCCGGCTCGCCGCATGCAGCGCCCGCGCCACCACTTCCTTTCCGGTCCCGCTCTCACCGGTGATAAGAACGGTGATGTCCGTCGGCGCGACCTGCCGGATCGTATCCACGATCTCCAGCATCTCCGCCGAGCGTCCGATGAGGCCAGTCTGTTGTTGGAATTCAGCGCGAGTCATGGGTGAAGAGACAGTGAAGAACGATGGAGATGAGTGGTGAGAGGTGAGAGGTGAGAGGTGAGGGGTGAAAGGTGAAAGGTGAAAGGTGAAAGGTGAACGGTCAATCGAAACGCGAATCTGCGCAGGTTT
>CAYIHQ010000089.1:0-2911 GCA_964362905.1 uncultured Ignavibacteriaceae bacterium | reverse complement strand
GTCCGATGAGGCCAGTCTGTTGTTGGAATTCAGCGCGAGTCATGGGTGAAGAGGCGGCGAAGAACCAGGTAAGGTGAAGAAGTGAACGGTGAACGGTGAACAGTGAACAGTGAACAGTGAAAGGTGAACGGTCAATCGAAACGCGAATCTGCGCAGGTTTCCTCTGTTCTGAATTCTGAATCCCTGATTCTTAATCCTTGCTCCTTGCTCCTGTCTCCCGTCTCCCGTCTCCTGCTTCTCTCACCTCGACACACCAATCGCGTCCAGTCCAAACTTCTTCTTGATCTCGCCGGAGAAGCGTCGGGCCTCATCCATGGACTGGAATTCTCCCACCCACACTTTGTGCAGTTTCTGGGTGTTGCGGGTGATCGTGAAGATGTTCGAGGAATAGCCTTCCTTCTCGAATTTTCGCTTCAACTCTTCAGCGTTCGCAAGGGTGGAGAACGCTCCCACCTGGACCGTGAATGAGGCCGAGTATTTCGGCACCGGCGTGGGCGATGTCATCGGAGGCGCCTGTTCGCGCTCCGGCTCCACGACCGGGGTGTTGCCTGCCGGCGGATTCTTTGGCTGCAGATGCGCAACGGCCGGAGCTGGGCTTTCCGAGGCATAGGCGGAGAACGGATACTCCAGCTTCAACTGGGCCAGCTTCTGCTCTGCCGTCTTGTAGAGCCCCACGGACGCGTAGTATTGATAGAGCCGGTAGAGCGCGTCATCGGCCCATTCGTTCTTCGGAAAGTTGTCGACGATGTTTTGGTAGATCTTCGCAGCGTCCGTGCCGTCGGGCGTCAGGACAGCTTGGAGATACATCACGCCCGGGTTGTTCTGGTACGAGGTCATCAACTGTGACAACTCTGCGCTGACGGCGTCTCCCTGTCCACGTTCGATCATTTCCAGGCGACGGCGGATATCCGGCTCAGCCTGCGATGTCTGGGCTGTGACGGTCGCCATCATGATGAGCGTTAGGGTGGCGATGTTCCGGATGCGGTGATGCATGGTGACCTCCGGTCAGTGGGACACGATCGTTCGTCCAAAGAGCGTGGCGGCGTTGGCGCGCTCGATCTGGACACGCGCAACCTCTCCCGGCGCCTCCCCGTTCCTCGGAAACACGACCATTTTGTTCGTATCGGTGCGGCCGCAATAATCGCGTGCCGACTTGCGGCTCTCGCCTTCGACGAGCACCCCGACGGTGCGGCCGACCTCGGTCTGGTTCTTGCGAAACGAGATCTTGCGCTGTACGTCGATGATCTCGTTCAACCGCCGGGTTTTCACGTCCTGCGGAACGCTGTCGGTCATCTGCCAGGCCTTCGTGTTCTCACGCGGCGAGTACTGGAACGTAAAGGCACCGTCATATTCCACGTCGCGCAACAATGTGACCGTGGCCGCATGATCCTCGTCAGTCTCCGTGGGGAAACCGGCGATGATATCCGTCGACAAACTGACACCCGGAATGCGGTCCTTGATGCGTTCTACCAGACGGCGGTAGTGATCCGCCGTGTAGGTGCGGTTCATGAGCTCGAGAATGCGGTCCGACCCGGATTGCACGGGCAGGTGGATATACTTGCAGAGGTTCTCGTGGGCCGCGATCGTGTCGATGAGCTTATCCGACATGTCCTGCGGGTGCGAGGTGGTGAAGCGCACCCGCAGATCCGGGTCCACACGGGCCACGGCAGCCAACAGGTCGGCGAAGTCGCTCTCACTGTCGCAGTAGGAATTGACGTTCTGGCCGAGAAGCGTCACCTCACGAAAGCCCTTCTGGACGAGGTCCTCCACTTCGCGGACGACACTGGTGAGTGAACGGCTCCGCTCACGGCCGCGCGTAAAGGGAACGACGCAGAAGGTGCAGAACTTGTCGCAGCCGCGCATCACTGAGACCCAGGCGCTCACGCCTTCTGTGCGCAGCGGCAGGATGTCGTCGTAGTTCTCGACGCGCGAGAGGCGGACAGCGATGCCGCGCTCACCCTCCAGTGCCCCGGCGACCAATTCGGGGAGTCGACGGTATTCGTCCGGACCGACGACCAGGTCGACGTACGACTCGGTCTCCATCAGGTCCTTCCGAAGCCGTTCCGCCATGCAGCCGAGAATGCCGACGATGACTCCGGGATTGTCTTTCTTCAGATGCTTGAAATCGCCCAAACGCCCATACACCCGCGCCTCGGCATTCTCGCGAATAGCGCAGGTATTCACAAAGATCACGTCCGCGTCGGCCAGCGTCTCGGTCTTCCGGTAGCCGGCGTCGTGCATGACGCTCATGACAACCTCGGAGTCCGCCAGGTTCATCTGGCATCCATAGGTTTCAACGTAGACCTTCATTGGCATCGTCATGATGCCACCCCGAGCGAACTTGTCGCGAGCGAAGTCGAGCGAGTCGAGGAGGGCCACCCCGAGTGAAGTCGAGGAGGCAATCCATGGGTTTCGCCTTGGATTTTCTTTGGAAAGCTCACTCTTGCTTGCGGCGATTCTGGTGTCAATCAACGATTCGGGGACAATTCAACCGGACATGGCCTTGGTTAAGAAAGTTAGTGAAGAATTGTCAGCATGACAACATTGCCGAAGCGACATTAAGTCCTTTTAACATTAATGATTTGTAAGGATTTCGCCCTTACGTCCATCGGTTTGATTGTCAAAACGGCAGTATTTTGGCTTTCGGGTCCAAATGGGTATCTTGGGATTGGCGATTTTCGATTGACGGCTAACATCAATAGCACTGATTCGGGTGCTCAGGCGCTTCGCTTCCGGGACCTCGTTCCAGTTCACTGTCACCGTTCATGCTTCTGACGTCACCCATCACCATCCACGCTTCTTCTCCTCCCCACACTGCCATGAATGCCCTTTTGCAGCAGATCCGATCGAAAGCCTCATCCCTCCACAAACACATCCTCCTGCCGGATGCCCTCGATGAGCGAGCCATTTC
>CAYIHQ010000088.1:0-7942 GCA_964362905.1 uncultured Ignavibacteriaceae bacterium | reverse complement strand
GTCAACAACGGCCGGACGGCCGTGATCGTCCATCTGTTATCTCCGGCGCGGCGCCCGCTGGCCGTGACGCAGGACCTCCCCTCGTTCTGGAAGAACACGTACCCGAAACTCCGCACACAGATGCGGGCGGATTACCCGAGGCATCCGTGGCCTGAAGATCCGCTCACCGCTCTTCCAACAAGGAAAACGGTGAAGAAGCAGCGGTGAGCGGAAGCACGAAATCCGAAACGCTAAATGCTAAACGAGCACCAATCCCCAAAGTTGAAATAGAAAGGCCCGGGGAGCTCGATGAATGCTCTCTGGGCCTTCGTGTTCAGTGACTGGTCCTTGCGGACTGCGCTTCAGGTCCCCTCCCCCCTACATTAGTCCTCTCCTCTTCAACAACGGCTCAATCGATGGCTTCCTTCCTCTGAATGCCTCGTACTGCTTCATGGCATCGTTTGTCGCTCCTCTTTCAAGGACATTCTCGCGGAACGCTTTGGCCGTTGCCTGGTCGAACAAGCCCTTCTTCTTGAACGCCTCGAAAGCGTCGGCATCGAGCACTGCCGCCCAGATGTAATAGTAATACCCCGCATCGTACCCGCTGCTGGCACCCCAGATATGAGAGAAGTAGGTGCTCCGATAGCGAACGACGATCTCCGGAATGAGGCCGATCTTCTTCAGCGATGCCTGCTCAAAGGCATTCGCCTCCACGACGTTTGGTTCAGGCATGGAGTGCCAGTCCATGTCGAGGAAGCAGGCCGACAGATACTCCACGGTCTCAAATCCCTGGTTGAATTTTTCGGCATTCTTGATCTTGTCGACAAGCAATTGCGGGATCACTTCGCCGGACGTGTAATGGCGGGCGTAGAGTTGCAGCACCTCCGGCTCAAAGGCCCAGTTCTCCATGATCTGCGACGGCAGTTCCACGAAATCGCCCGGGACGGACAGGGTTCGGTATGTTTGGTTCTGCAAGAGGGCGTGCAGGGCGTGGCCGAACTCATGGAACAGCGTTCCCACTTCTTCGGGACTCAACAGCGCAGGCATGTCTCCCGTCGGACGTGAGAAGTTGCCGACGTTCGTCACGAGGGGTGTGATCATCCGATCGCCACGACGTTCCTGCGAACGAAACGTCCCACACCATGCACCCGCCTGTTTGTTCGGTCGCGGGAAGTAGTCGGTGTACAGCAATCCGACGTGTAAGCCATCGCTGCGCTTCACCTCGAAGACGGTGACTTCGTCCGAGTATGTGGATATATCCTTTCGCTCGACAAACTCGACCCCATACAGTCGTTTCGCCACCTCGAACGCTCCCTTGCGGACGTTGTCGAGCAGGAAATAGGGGCGCAGCTCGTTCTCGTCCAGGTCATATTTCGCCTTTCGGATCTTCTCCACGTAGAACCACCAATCCCACGGTTGAAGGGCGAACGTCCCACCTTCCTGGCGGATAAGCTCCTGCATCGCATCTCGTTCTTTCTTTGCATTCTTGAGCGCCGGAGCCCAGATCTTGTTCAGGAACTCCATGACGGCCCCCGGCGTCTTGGACATGTTCTTTTCTTCCACGAAGTGCGCGTGCGTCTTGTAGCCGAGAAGCTTCGCCCGCTCGACCCGCAGAGCCGCCATCCGGGCGATCGTCGCTTTGTTGTCGAGCGAATCGTTGTGGTCGCCGCGGGTGATGTAGGCCGTCAGCAACTTCTCGCGCAGCGCGCGGTCCTTCGCATACTGCAGGAAGGGGATCATGCTCGGCTTGCGGACAGTGAACACCCACTTGCCGTCCAGGCCGGCTTTCGTGGCCGATTCGGCGGCGCCGTCGATGACCCGATCCGGCAGCCCCTCGAGGTCTTCCCGTTTCTCGACGACCATCTTGAACGAGTTCGTCGACTGCAGAACGTTCTCATCGAACTTCACTCCCAGGAGGGAGAGTTCTTCGTTGATCTTCCGGAAACGATCTTTCTTGTCGGCGGGCAGGTTCGCTCCGCCCCGGACAAAGTTCTTGTACATCTCTTCCAAGAGCCTCGTTTGTTCGGTGTTGAGGCCCAGCTTGTTGCGCTGGTCGTACACGGCCTTGACACAGCCAAAGAGCTTTTCGTTCAGGTTGATGTCGTCCTTGTGCTTCGCCAGAAGTGGCGCGACGTCGTTGGCGATCTTCTGGATCTCGTCGTTGGTGTTGGCACCCTGGAGGGCGTAGAAGACGCTGGCAACCCTGTCGAGCAGGATCCCCGTCCGCTCGAACGCCTCGACGGAATTCTGGAACGTGGGAGCTTCGGGCTTGTTGAGGATGCTGTCGATCTCCGCCTTCTGCTCCTCCATGCCTTTCAAAAATGCCGGCATGAAGTGTTCATTCTTGATGAGGTGGAACGGCGGCGTCTCAAGGGGAGTGGTGTATGTGTTCAGGAAGGGATTTGATACGCCTTGTTCCTTTGAGCATCCCAGCGGTAAGAGGCACAAGAATGCGGCCATGATAGTGTGTTGTCTCATTGTTCGGTCCTGTGGTTTGGAGAAGAAAGAAGACGATCGGCAAAGCGATTCACATCTGCAGCATTGCAGGGACGATCACCAAGGGAGGTGGAAGTGGGTGCAGGCCGCGGAGCATTGTTTCATCAAACTACGCTGGCGTGCAACCAATGGCAAGTACATGACGGAGGGAGTCGCAAGAATGAGACGAAAAGCAAAACCGCAACCTGCAAACAGCAAGAAAACAGAAAGAAGCAGATACCGAAAAAGAAAAGTCCCGGGGAGATCTAGAAACGCTCCTTGGGCCTCAGTGGTGCATACCACTTTGACAGCGATGCCGACCATGAAGACCGTTGGGAAGAAAAGCGGGGGAGGTCGGAAAAAGTAGGCAGTAGGCAGTGCGGAGTAGGGAGAAAGATGGAAGGCCCGGGGAGATCGAGGAATGCTCCCTGGGCCTTGGTCTTTCTTGATGTCCCCAGACGCTCCGCCGGATGACGTCAGAGGATCTTGAGTGAGAGCATCAGTTCGTCCGTGTGACGTTGTGAACTTTCCGCAGCGACCGCATACCCGATGGACATCGTCACGTCCAGGCGTGAGAAGATGACCACCTTGAAGTCTGCTTGCAGGCCGATGTTTCCATATACCCCCCAGGCACTCGCTCTGTCAATATTCGTGCTGACGGCTGAGGCAAACAACGCCGCGTGTGCCCACGTACAATACAGATTGGGGACGCCGAACCTGCGGAATCGAACGGGTGGAAGGGTCCATTCCACGAGCAGCTTCCCGAACGTGGTACCTCCGATCGAATTCAGTTCAGTTCCTGGAAAGCTGTCAAACGCGCGGTACCGCTTCGCCTCCTGGAAGTCGATCCAGTTGTTGCCGAAGCCACCAAAGAAGTACTGGGCGAAGGGATCCTGCCGATCACCGCGAGAAGCGCCGACCGATCCTCGCAGCCAGATCGACGAGTGCTTGACGGGAAGCAGGATACCGTAGTCGATGCTCGTCCACATGCGTGGGTATATCTGTGACTGGACGGTCGTGGCCTGCGTTTGTGCTTCCGCCATGATCCCTTCTTCCGGCTCGACCCCTCCGAGGGATCTCCTTGTTCTCTTGTAGTTGACCCGCGCATGCGCAATGGCGAATCTGTTGAAGGTCGCCCGGACGTTCTGGTAATCTGGCAGACGCTCCAACCCCCAGTATCCCGCCGCCCCGGCAGCCCAGTCCATGCTTTCGGGTGGATCGTTGAAGACCACTCCCCTGTAGAGCGCCGAGACCGAGTTCCCTTTGCGGCTGACTTTCGTCGGGCCGAAGAGGTCGTAGAAGTCCGCCTTGTTGTAGGTCGCCGACAACGACCAGGAAATTGACCGATAGCGTAGCGAGGCATGCAGGCGTTCGCCGACAGGCAACAACTGTCGTGGAGAAACGGAGACAGTCACGTCGCCCCGATTGAGCCCCAGAGGGTCGGCCAGGTTCAAACGAAGCCCGGCTGCAATGAAGTCTTTGTATCCCTCAAGAATCGGGTAACGTGATGCGACAGTCAGTTCCTTCAAAGGATCGTACAGCCCACGCTCGATGATCGCCGAGTCGGCATTGACGGTGAGGGGAGAGCCCAGCTTCCAGGTCGTGACCACGGGATGGCGCTCCACCGTCTCCTGGCCGAGGTAGCTGATGGCCACGGTATCCTCGCGGGCTGTGCCGGCGATGACCGTCGGCGCGAATCCCTGTGCCGTATACCTCCAAACGATCAGGGATTCGGCCGTCATAGTGACGGGCCTGAAGAAGCCTGTTTCGGCGTTCGTCAGGATGTCCATCGTCTTCCCGGAAAGGTCGTATCGATAGACGTTCGATACCCCGGAGTAGTACGATGTGCCGATGAGGGACGATCCGTCGGGAGTAAAAACAAAATTTGCGGGTGCGTTCAACTCAAATTCGTGCAACTCCTCGACACGGGAATCGCCCAAACGCACCGAATCGGCGTTCATTCGGACCAATGTCACGCGTCCGCTCACTTCGATCAGTGAGGCCGTCACCCACGCTCCGTCGGGCGATACGTCGATGTCGTAGATGTCCTTCCCGTACGGAAGTGTCAGGACCGGATACCAGTCGGTGTAGGGATCGGGGATCCTCACAAGCGATGTGAAGCCGTTGTTGTGCTGCACTCCCCATAGGCTTCGGTCGGACCGGCAGAACGCCAGGTCGCCTGTTCGAACGTCTTTCAGAAGCATCCGCGTTCGTCCCGTCCGGATATCGGCCACGTTGATGTCCCTCCACAGCCAGCTGTTCTGCGTCGTGAAGAACAACCTGCTGGAGTCGGGGTCGTAGGCGAGCGACGTTACATAGTACAGCGCGGGCGTGGGGACATCGCAGATCGTCCGCCGAGCTCCGGTGGAGACGTTGATCTCCTCGATGTGGGCGAACTCACCGGGGTAGTTGACAGCGGCATACAGTACTCCGCGTTGCCTGTCATAGTGGCTTCGGGAAACGCTCCCCACGGAACTTGTGGTAATCGGCCGGCCCGTGGTCACCGGGACCGACCGGATCGTGTTCAGGTTGTCTTCTTGCCAGCCCCGCTCCCACGAGATCCACTGCGACCAGGTGTCATCGAGCTCATGCCCATAGACCTGCGAGAACTGCTTTGCGTAGTCTCTCGACGAACCTTCAGTGCGATCGACCCATTGGAGCAGTTTTTCGGGACCGTATTCCCGGGACAAGTAACTCATGAACCGTGTACCATAGAGGTAGGAGTTCTGGCCGATCTGGAAGTCCGCGGCCGTACCCTCCGATTCCAGACCGACGAAATCGTAGAAGGGCACACCTTCGGTGACCATCGTCCTGAAGACCATCTCGTCATATCCACCAAGCACACGCCCGATGCCCCCGCTCATCCATGTCTCCATGTAGACGGCGATCCCTTCGTGGTACCAGCGTGGCGCATACCGGCGGGGATTGGTCAGATAGGTGTAGAGCATGGAAAGTGGATTGTCGGACGTGGCCAGCACTTTCCCGCCCAGCAGTGACCGAAAGGACGCGTCGCCCGAGGTCGCCTTGTCCGACGCGACAACGTGCGTCAGTTCGTGACTCATCACCCAGTTCATGCGCTCATTCGTCGGCGACGTCTCGAACACATACTCGAAGGATTCGATCCCGACGGTCATGAAGTTGTACGGGATCGTCGTGGCGCCGGCGTATCCGTAGTCGCTGAAATCCTGCAACAGGATCAGCACCTCCTCGGTGGGAGTGTAGGAGATCAGCTTCTTGTGGAACGCGAGCGAGTTCTCAAAGGTCCGGACGGTGTGGGGAATGATGTACCGCTGCTGCTCGTCCAGGTAGATGAGCTTCAGGTTCCTCGTGCAGACCGCGTAGTATTGCGCGCTGCCGATGGAGGAGGTGGCGAGCAGTGACATTGCGAACGCCCAAAGTCGTCCCGATAGCATGGTCCAGGAGGGCATGGTTGGCCTTTGGCGTGACGGCACTTCATGAGGAGAAATCTGAACCGCTAAAGCGCCAAGGCCAACTTGTATCTCGCCCATTCAATTGAACTTGGCGTCATGGCGGTAATTACTTTTCCTGGTGGAGGACAACAGAACGGGGAAGCGCTCAGCAGCAGCACTTCCCCGTTGTCATTGCATGAATCATCGAAGATCAGACCGATGTATGACCTTGGGATCCGCTTAGTCCTGCACCGGGGCCTTCTCCATCAGTCCAGCCTTCTCAAGCAGAGCAGCCTTCTCCGAGAACGACGCCTTCTCCAATAAGCTCGCCTTCTCTTGCAGGGACGCCTTGCCGAGGACGGCCGCCTTCAAATCCATCGGGGCCTTCTCGAGCAACGCTGCCTTGGCATCGAGCGGAGCCTTTTCCAGCATCGCGGCCTTCATGTCGATCGGGGCCTTCTCCAGTAAAGCGGCCTTGAGGTCCACAGGGGCCTTCCCGAGCAGCGCCGCCTTCAGGTCCAACGAGGCCTTTTCCACAAGGGCCGCCTTCTCTTGCATGGGGGCCTTCTCGTAGTAGGCCGCTTTCTCCTGGTAGCTGGCCTTGCCAAGCACGGAGGCCTTTTCCAGTAACGCCTGCTTCAGGTCGACCGGAGCCTTCTCATACAAAGCCGCCTTCAAGTCCACTGGGGCCTTCTCGACCAACGCGGCCTTGAAATCCACAGGGGCGTTACTCAACAACGAAGCCTTAGCATCGACGGCAGCCTTCTCGAACAACGCCGCCTTCAGGTCCACGGGCGCTTTCTCCATCAGCGACCGCTTCAGATCCACCGAAGCCTTCTCCAGCAACGCCGCCTTCAAGTCGAAGGAAGCTTTCTCCAGATAAGCCGCCTTCTGTTCCAGCGTGGCCTTCTCGAACATGGCTGCTTTCTGCTCTAGCGTTGCCTTGTCGAATTCCGGATTGGCCGTTGACGCCGTCTCGCCGCCCTGACCTTCCAACTTCACATCCTTCTCCGTGATCTGTGTCGACCGGTACTTCTTGACTCCGCCGATCGTGCCGGCCATATCATCGGTGGCTGCCGGCCACGGATAGAATAGTGCGAAGTAGGCGATCAGGGCGACCACGACAACCGATCCCCCGACAAACCAGTTCTTCCGGTTTGCCGAACCGTGTGTCTGTTCCATGATGACCTCCTGCTGCAAGTGTTGATGATCCGTGGATTAGAGTGTCACGAGCGTGTTCATGTCACAGAGTTCACAAACCGTCGGACCGCAACTCCGGCGAGAGATGGAGACGATGTTCCGAAAGCACGACCGGTCCATCCATGACCTTTATGGTGACCGCATTTCCCTTCCAGGACGCGCGTCGCCGCGTGATCGAGACCTGAGCCGGTTCGTTCCGGCCCATCTGGACGACGACGGGGAGTCCCACCGCCGTTGAAATACCGGAGGCCGGTTCGTTGAGCACCTCGATCCGCAGAGGTCGATCGCTCGTCATATTCAGTTCAACGAGCACTTCGTCGGGCCGGCTGAAGAGCTTTGCAGACCCGCGGATGTTCGGCGCGTTGACGAGGGTCGAATCATCCAATCGCCAGGGCTTCGGGACATCGGGCTGTCCGATCGTTCCGACGATGTCTTGGGTCGACACCTCTGCATCGATGAAGAGTCCGTACGCCACGATGGACATCATGACGCCGACCAGGACACTTGCCGCGAGGGCCATTCGGAACGCTGGTTGCGGATGCGTCACAAGCTGGCGGATCGCGTCAAAGAACGAGATTGAAGCCGTGGACGGTCGGCGCTCGGTCGCGGCCACGATGTTCATGATGTTCTGCCGAAGCGCAGGAGGCGCGTCGATCTCGGGAAGTCCCTTCACGGCTTCGACGGCCTTCCGAAGGCTCTCGAGGAGTTGCCGGGCCTCCGGCCGCTCCTTCAGAAGCTCGGCCACCTGGCGTCGTTCGGATTGCGTGAGGTCATCATCGACGGCCTTGTGGATCAGCCTGATATGGCGTTGGTGGAGCATGGTCACGAGAGAGCTGGGATAAGGAGTCGTTTGAGTTCCTGCCGGGCTTCGTAGATGC
>CAYIHQ010000087.1:0-7946 GCA_964362905.1 uncultured Ignavibacteriaceae bacterium | reverse complement strand
AAGCGCTCGGCACCACCTGCCCCGGCTCTCGCCGGTGCGCGGTGCTTGCGTTGGATACCGATGCTCCCTGTTGCTGCGCCTCACCACGTGCGTTCCCATGCCTCGTCGATCGAAGGAAATGCGACCCGGGGGAACGTACCGCCGGGCTTGTAGAAGACCGCCTCCAGCGGCCGTGCATCGGGCTTCACACCCACCGCCATGATGCGCAGCGCAGACTCATTGATCCAAACGTTCGTGACGGCGCTCAATTCGGCCAGCCGTTCCCGAAGCACCCGAGCCTCACGTTCGGCATAGGCTTCTTCCCAGAGGTGGTCCCGCACCTCGTTGAACGGACGGATGCGGCCTGACCGGTCCAGGTATCGTTTCCGCGACTGGTCGTACTTCGTGCGGAGCTCTCCGTCTGTGATGCGGATGGTGCGCAACACGACCGAACGTCCCGCCAGATAGAGGATCTTCGCATTCCAAGCTTCCGCATGGCGTTGAACATCTTCGCGCACGAACATGCCCCGAGCCTTCGCTTCCTCGCTGAGTAATCTGTCCTGCACCATTTTCCAGATCGTCTTCTTCACGCTGCTATTGAAGGCCTCGCGCGAACGCGTGTCCAACTGGAATTGACGCAGGTCGTACCAGACCGCGTAGTCGCGAACTGTGAAGGCCTTCTCACCGAAGCTGACCAGCGTTCGGTCCATCATGGTACCGGAGGCGCTGATGGGAACGGGTCCGGCCTCGGTCATGAACGTCGACGGAATGTCCCACTCCAGCTTCGTGCTCCGAGTGAGGCCGCGGTCGGCGATGAGCGCCCGGACGATGTTGAACCCTTCCGCTTTGATGACAGGGTTGGACGCCTTCATGGCCCTCTTGACGTACGTATCCGCGATACTGTCGGCAGCAACCCGGGTCCTGATGGTCACAGCTTCCTGGCGCAACCTCCCGGCCTCCGTTTCTGTCACAATGGGGAGTTGAACGGAGCGGTCGACACGAAAGAGATAGTAGCCATCCGGGCCTCGTACCGGCGCCGAGATCTTCTCCGCAGGGAGGCCCTCCACCACACGCGCGACCTCCGGGTTGTCACGTTCGAGCCTGAGGGCCGTGGTTTCGAGCGATCGGTCACCGGATCCCGTCGATGTGTCTCGGCGCGCTTCGAACAAGGAATCGAATGGCGCTCCGCGCTCCAACATCCTCTGAATGCTGCGAGCTTCCTTCTCCGTCGCTGTGAAGATCCATCGAAGTGCCACGGTAGTGTTGGCCCGTCGCATATCCCACGCGATCTGCTCGTCGCTCGGATGAACGCGGGAGAGGATCTCCTCCCGGTAAAGCTCCTCCACGGCGAGGTCCTCCGTGAGCGCCGCCTGACGGTCCCGCACGAATGGTGTCGTGTCGTACCCGAGCCGCTCCGCATCCAGTGCGAGCAATCGCTCGTCAATCATGAATGCAAGATGCCGCCGAAGAGGGTCGGGGAGGCGTTTGACGAAGGCGGGGCCGAATTCATAGCTCGTCATCAATTCGTCCGCGGTGATCACGAAACGTCCCACGCGGGCTACGACCGTCGTATCGGCGGTCCCATCCGAGACACCTACCAGGAGCGCGATCAACAGGAATCCCACGCGGCGCTATCCTTTGATACCCGTGGACGCCATACTTTCGATGAACGATCGCTGAAAGAAACCGTACCCGAGAACGATGGGAAGGGCGAGCAAAGTCGCCGCCGCCAGCTGCAATCCAAGCAGTGCCTCGGCCTCGCCTCCAATGGTGAACAGCGTGACGAGTTGAGGCATGGTCATGAGCGACCGCTCCCGGACCACAATGAGCGGCCAGAGGACCTCATTCCAACTCGTCATGAATGTGAGGATCCCAACGGTCACCAGCACGGGCCGGCCCATCGGCCAGATGATGCGGCGCAGGATGGTCCACTCCGTGCAGCCGTCGATGCGCGCCGCGTCGATGAACGCCTGTGGGATGCTCCGGAAGAACTGCCGGAACAGAACGATGCCGAAGGCGCTCATCAGGGTGGGGGCGACGATGGCGAGATATGTGTCGGTGAGGCCAAGCGCCACCATGAGGACATACTGCGGGATGAGGGTGATCTGGAACGGCACCATCATCGTGAAGAGAATGAGGTAGTAGAGGCCGTCCCGGCCGCGAAAGCTGAGCCTGGCAAGCGCGTATCCCACCATCGAACCGAACAGGATGACCGAACAGGTGCTGATGGAGGACGTGAGGAGACTGTTGAAGAGCGCGCGACCGATGGGAATGCGGGAGAACACCTCGACGTAGTTGTGCAGGCCGGAGGACGACGACCACAGTCCGAACCCGCCGATCTCCGCCTCCGGCTTGAGCGACGATGCGAACATCCACAGGAACGGATACGCGAACACAGCGGCGCCGGCGACGAGCACGGCGTAGGTGGCAACACGCTTCATACCATCCCCTCCGTCTCGACCGTCCGTTTCTGGAGCATCACCACAAGGAACACGACCACGGCAAAGACCAGTCCCAGCGTTGCCGCATATCCCATGTGGCCAAAGTAGAACGCCTGGTTGTAAATGTAGAGAACGCCGGAGAGCGTGCTCTGCATGGGCCCTCCGCCCGTCAGCACGTAGGGCTCGATGAACATCGAGAATCCACCGATCGTGGAGAGGACGAGCACCACGACGATCGTCGGGTTGAGCAACGGCAACGTGATTCGGAAGAACCGGGCCTGCGGAGAGGCGCCGTCCAGGTTCGCCGATTCGTAGAGCTCCGAAGGGATGTTCTGGAGCCCAGCAAGGAACATGATGATGTAGATCCCTACGTTCTTCCACGTTGCCATGATGGCGATGGACCCCATGGCGATGTCGGGGCTCACGATCCACGGGACCTGTCCCGCCCCCAGGGCTGTCAACAGCCTGTTGAGCAATCCCGAGTCGTACGCGTACAGTTGTTGCCAGAGGATGGTGACGACCACGCCGGAGACAACCACGGGAAGGAAGTAGAGTGTTCTGAAGAAGCCGCGGAACCGTGCCTTCTGGTTGAGAAGAAGCGCAAAACCCAGCGCCGCCGCGAGCTGCAGCGGAATATGAACGAACAGGAAGATGAACGTGTTTCCGATCGACTTGAAAAACAGGGGATCCGCCAGAAGCCGCTCGAAATTCCGCAGGCCGATCCACTCCATCGGCGTCACGACATTCCAGCGATGGAACACCAGGACAAACGAGAAGACCAGCGGGTAGCCGACGAACAGAAGGAAGAAGATGACGTACGGCGACACCAGCGCGTAGCCGATCCGGTCCGGCTTGGGCATGGCGGTCATCGGTTCCAGTTCACGATCTGACGAACGCGCCGCTCCGCCTCCCGCACCGCTTCAGCCGGCGTCGTCCGGCCGTACACGGCACACGCTTCATACTCCTGGGAAATGGCGTCGAGGAGCTCCTTGAGGTCGGGCGCGGGGTCGACGCCGCGTGTATAGGGAACCTGTTCGGCGAAGGCCTTGATGAGGGGATTCCGATCGAAGTACGCGGCAAACATGGTATCCGTCAGGAGGTCGCCCCGAACCGGCAGCTGGTTCGACACCGTGAGCAGCAGGAGATCACGCCGGGCGTCAATCAGAAACTTGACGAACTCCCACGCCTCGGCGGGATGACGAGTATTGCTGAATACGGCGATGTTCTTGTAGTCGCCGTACGTGTGAACGGGGCCCTGGTGGTCATCCGGGACGGGCAGAGGAACCACACCGAACCGGAGAGCGGGCGCGAGCGTCTGCAGGGTCGCCACCATAAACGGGCCCGAGAACTGCGTCGCCTTGCGCTGCAGGAGAAATGGATCCCCGCCCTGGAAATACGTGTGGGGATAGTAGCCATCGGCGTAACATCGTTGAAAGAACGCAAACACGCCCTCAGCAGCGGGCGTGGCGAACGCCGGTTCACCCTTCTCGAACAGCGTGTGTCCACCGGAGGCGGCGATGAGAAAGGGATACACATCGAACAGCCGCTGCCACCAGATGGGACGGATATCGCGCTCTCCGGCCCACACGTCGGTGACGCCATCCCCGTTGCGGTCGCGCGTCAACTTGCGGGCCGCCGCGAAGTACTCGGAGTACGTGCGCGGAACCTGCTCGACACCCGATTCCTCGAACAGCGTCTTGTTGTAGAACATCATGACGGGGTTGGTCTTCCATGGCATTTGGTAGAAGCCCCCGTCGGGCGAGCGAAAGGTTTCCAAAAGAGGGCCCGGCGTCCGCGCGCGGGCAACGAAATCGAAGTCCGGGAAGATGTCGAGCCGGAGCAATCCCCCCGCACGCGTGTACTCGTGGAGCGCTCCGGGCCAGATGTTGGAGCAGATGTCGGGCGTGGTCTTTCCGGCGATCGCGGCGAGGAGCACTTCCTCCGTCGAAACGCTGACGGGGATGGACTGCATGCGCACCTGGACTCCGGGATGGAGGCGGTTCCACTGGTGCACGACCGAATCGGCCAGGATCATTTCCTGGGGATTCGGGGCCGGCCAGTAGGTGAGGACGACCTCATTCTGAGGCGGCGCAGCATCCTGACCCCGCTCTGCGCATCCAAGGCCGGCACTGAGCAGGGCGGCAAGAGCGGTGCGAAGGACGTTCACAGGGTGATACCCACGGTCAGCACATGGACAGTGCCCAGGCGGCCGTAGTCGGAATATCCGTAGTCGAGCCGTCCCTGCATCCCGCCGCCGAACAGGTTGGCCAGCACGCCGCCGCCCGCCGCAAGGCCGCCTTCACGGTCGATCAGGCCGATGGCGCGGTATCCGCCGCGGAGGAACAGGAATTCCTGGAAGGCGAACTCCGCGCCCACGTTGATGCTCTCGTAGTTGTCGCTCGGATGCAGGGCGTCCATCGCCACCGTCACGCGGTAGACCTCGTTGTTCACGACCTCGGTCGAAATCCCGAACTGGAAGTTCAGGGGCAGCGGCCAGCTGTCCATTTCGATGTTCGTGGGGATTTGGTCATTGCTCCCCATCTTGCGGTCGTCCACGCGAATGAACGATCGTGTGTCCCGACCGGCCAATTTGAGGTCCGTCCCGAAGTTCGAGATGAGCGCACCGATCCGAAGTCCGTTGAAGAACCCCGTGGTGAACAGCGCCCCGATGTCCGCCGCGAACGCCTGGGCCTGCATGTGCCAGATACTTTCGCTCACGTACTTGCCGGTGAAGCCGATCGAGAATCGGTCCGATAGGTTGCGCGCGTAGTGCACGCCGATGGCGATGCTCGAAGCGTTGAATAGCTCGCCGGTGCCTTCCGGTCGCTCGATGGTTCGCACGGGCATGTCGCCGGAACCGAGCGACGTCATGCTGAGGCCGAGGGTCCCGGCGTCGCCCAGCGGGAGAGCGACCGCGACATAATCGAAGCGCAAGTCTGCAAACCAGGAGCTGCGCGTGAACAGGATCTGCGTTTCCGGCAGGCGGGCTGCACCGGCCGGGTTCCAGTACAGCGTGGTCGCATCCCCCGAAACGGCGACAAAAGCGGAGCCGACGGACACTGCCCGGGCCCCGACAGGGATCTCGAGGAACGCGCCGGCCGTGGTGCCGGATTTCGAGACGTTCCGGTTCTGGGTCTGGGTCTGTCCGACCAGCGGCGCGGCGAGTGCCAGCACGAGGAGTGAGGAGGTCCAACACGAGGGGCGGATCATGGCGTGTCCGTGTTACTTGATGATGGCAAATTTTCCGACCGTTTCACCGATGCCCGGCGCTTCCACATGGAACACGTACAAGCCGTAACTGACGTCCATGCCGTCGCGGGACACGAGATTCCATGACGCCTGACCGTCGTCGATCGGCTCGTCATGGATCAGGGTCTGGACGAGATTTCCGCTGACCGTATAAATGCGGATCGTACAGCGCGCCGGAAGGTGGATAAAGAAGAGGCGCCGCTCGCCGCGTCCCGTACGGAAGAGGGTCTGCGGTTCCCACGAGGCGGCGCCGACGTACGGGTTCGGAACGACCGCGATGGCGTCGAGAGTGTCGGCGGCCTGATGGACATCGACGGAGGGAGATCGCATGGTGAATTGGTACGTCTCGCCCGTGCGGAATGGCTTTGTTGTGACAAATCGAAACACGTCACCCGGCTGGGGCATTCGCAGCGGGCCAGCCAGCGTATCCACGAACATCTCGACCTTCCAGGCGGCGCGGTAATTACCCAGGACGGCGGATTTTCCCAGGCTGTCGCCCGTCACGATGATCACCACATTTCCGGGTGCGAACGAGGAATCCGACCGGTTGTCGGCGAGCTTGAACTGAACCTTCCGACTCTCCGTCAGGTTCCACACGGTAAAGCGCGTCGGAATGGGGGCATCGAAGAATCCGGTTTGTGTCGACGTATCGACGATCTGGTCGGAAAAACGGATCTCGAAATCCGCGGGGTAGCGCACGGCAACGTTTTGGTAACCCGGATCCGTATCGAGCGGAGACACCTTGACGAATACGTTGGACGTTCCCGTGATCCATGGCGATTGCGAGGGAGGGACCACGTTGACAACCGGATCGTTCCTCACGTACCCGATGAATCCGTCCGCGATGTTCGTTTCCTCCGGCTGACCTACGGCGGGCTTTGCGGATCCGAGGACCCGACCCAAGGTGACATCCGAGAACGTGAACGAGGGCATTCCGCCGTTCTGAAATGCCGTCCGGTTTTCAAACACCACCTGGTATAGATGGCCCGCCCGTACGGAATCCGGATTCAGGACCTCGATGGAGAATGACCCCGTCCCCGGTCCGGAATGGAGGATCATCCCATCGACCCCGGGGGAAACGTATCCTGCCGAAGGTGCGCGAGGCACGACCACCGCCGCGTTGACGTCGGGTTTGACGTTTCCACTCAGGTCCGAGCGGATCACGGCACTGCATTCGGACGGAGGGATACCGTCCTCCTTACCGTCGGCGGTGCGTGTGTAGAACCCATCGTCATATGACACGATTGCATAGTAGTAGGTCTGTCCATTCTGAACCTCCTCGTCGACGTACGTGTGCCGGAGGCCGGTGTTGGTCCCGAGGTCGAACTTCACCCCATTGATATCGAGCGGATGCAGGCCTAGAATGCTGTCAACGAGGTCGAATTGCGCCAGTGGCTTGCGGAATGTGGCCTTCCCGTAGGCGTCCGTGATGACCAGGTTCTCCAGGAAGCTCGCCTCTGTGCTGCGGTACACGCGATAACCCTGGAAATCATACCTCTGCAGAAATGGGTCGAACGAACGTTCGGCGCGATCGTCCCAGTACAACGTCACCTTGCGGTCTCCTGGAACGGCGACCACGATCGGTTTGTCTGGCGGCTTCGCAAACCGGTAGTTCGCGTTGTAGATCTGCTGCACCGTCCGTTTGCGCCGCACGAGGTCGTTCCGGTCGTTGCCGAACAGAAGGGCCATGGAAAAACGTTCGGTCTGCATCCGGCGCAGAGGGAACAGATTGCCCGGATACCCGCGTGCCGGGTTCGGACGCGCTCCGGCTGAAAAATACATGCCGAGATTGACGTCGTTCAACTGCTGGAAGCCCGTCGTGTCGATCGGAGTCGTCAAGACCCCCCAATTCTGTTCGTCGTCGGTCAGTTCGTAGAAGTGCACGGGGAAGATGCTGAACCCCGTCAGGCCGATCTGATCGGATTCGTCCTTGTCAAGGATCCCGAAGTTCGGCTCCCCTTGGTCGGGACGCCCGTTGCCCTGTGTGCCGTCCGTATCAGGCCCGGTGTATTTTTCATCGAACGGCGAGAGACCGTCCGCACCCACGTCGTCGTTCAGCGGCTCTCCCTCATCCCATTGCCCGTCATTGTCCAGATCCGTGAACATTCTCCAGTTCGCGTTCTCGTCCCCCATCCACCAGACGCCCTGTTGTACGGCGACGACGTCGTTCACGGATGCGAGAGAATAGAACGAAAGGAACTTGCCCATGTCATACCGGCTGTTCAACGCGGCGATGACGTTGGAGCGTCCTGCGATGGTGGTTCCGGCGTCATTGTC
>CAYIHQ010000086.1:0-8014 GCA_964362905.1 uncultured Ignavibacteriaceae bacterium | reverse complement strand
GCCCGCGCTCGCGCGGGGCGACCTCCGGGCCATCGGCGCGACCACCATCGACGAGTACCGAAAACACATCGAGAAAGACCCCGCGTTCGAGCGCCGCTTCCAACCGGTGTTGGTGGATGAACCGAGCGTCGAAGACACAATCTCGATCCTCCGCGGACTGAAGGAACGCTATGAAGTGCATCATGGCGTGCGGATCACGGACGGCGCCATCGTGGCGGCGGCCCAGCTCAGCCATCGCTACATTTCCGACCGTTTTCTGCCCGACAAGGCCATCGACCTTGTGGACGAGGCGGCATCGAAGCTCCGTATGGAAATCGACTCACTTCCGGAAGAACTGGATTCCGTCGAACGGAAGGTCCAGCAACTCGAAATAGAACGGGAGGCCGTTCGGCGGGAGAAGGATGAAGCCTCACTGGAACGCTTGGAAGCGATCGACCGCGAGTTGGCCGACTTCAACAATGAACGGACTGGGCTGAGAGCCCATTGGTCGATGGAAAAAGAACTCATCCAGTCCATCCGCAGCATGAAGGGAGAGATCGAGCGGGCACGTACGGAAGCGGAGCAACAGGAGCGGCAGGGCAATCTGGCCCGCGTCGCGGAACTGCGCTATGGTGTCATTGCGGACTTGGGGAAACGCCTCGAGCAGGCTTCTCAACGGCTGGTGGAGGTGCAACGCGACCGAAAAATGCTCAAGGAGGAAGTCGATCCGGAGGACATCGCCGAGATCGTCGCGAAATGGACCGGCATACCCGTGCAACGGATGCTGGAAAGCGAACGAACGAAGCTCCTGCACCTGGAGGAACGGCTGCACCAACGCATCATCGACCAGGAGGATGCTGTGAGGGCTGTGGCGGAGGCGGTCCGGCGTTCGCGGGCGGGACTCCAGGACGAGAAGCGTCCGATCGGCTCCTTCATTTTCCTGGGAAGCACGGGTGTCGGCAAGACTGAGTTGGCCCGGGCGTTGGCAGAGTTCTTGTTCAACGACGAAACGGCCATGGTCCGCATCGACATGAGCGAATACATGGAGAAGTTCTCCGTCTCTCGGTTGATCGGCGCGCCGCCGGGATACGTCGGGTACGACGAAGGCGGACAGCTCACGGAGGCGGTCCGGCGAAAGCCGTACTCCGTCGTTCTGCTCGACGAGATCGAAAAGGCCCATCCGGAGGTCTTCAACGTGCTTCTCCAATTGCTGGACGAGGGTCGTCTGACGGACAACAAGGGCCGGACGGTGAATTTTCGGAATACCATCGTCATCATGACGTCGAATCTTGGCTCGCACCTGATCCAGGAGAGGATTGGGCGCATGACGGAGGAGAACAGGGAAGAGCTTCTCGGAGAGCTGCGACTCAAGTTGTTCGACCTCCTGCGACAGACCATCCGGCCGGAGTTCCTGAATCGCATCGATGAAGTGATCATGTTCAAACCGCTGACCCTCGCCGAGATCCGCCGGATCGTGCAGCTCCAATTGGCGCAGGTGCAGCGGACGTTAGCAAGTCGCTCCATCACTCTGCGGGTCACTCCGGATGCGGAGGAATGGCTCGCCAACCGCGGGTACGACCCAGTGTTCGGAGCGCGTCCGCTCAAACGGGTCATCCAGAAGTACCTGGTGAACGGCCTCTCCGAGCGTCTCCTTGCCGGTTCCGTCGTCGATGGCGACACGGTGGAGGTCCAGCTCGACCGACGCGGGTTCATTGAACTCGTTCCCGTCGCGTCGGCAACACCTGGCTGACGATGATCCGCGGATATTCATTAGAGAGTACTCCCATCCTCATTCTTTTGTACCTTGGGGTTGATCCGCCGACCGAAAAGGCCTTCGTGGCAAAGAAGTGCGGGCACTGCTCCAGCGTGGAAAAGTAGCGGACAACCAATGCTCGCGAACTCATGAAATACTCGTCGCTTCTTGGCCATACCGTCGAGGTGCTGGGGGAGATCCAAGGATCGGACCTCCCCGCTGACAGCATCATCGGCCAGTTCTTTCGTTCACGGAAATATCTCGGGTCGCGCGACCGGCGTTTCATTGCGGAGACGACGTACGGTGTGCTTCGGCATCGCGCCCGTTGTGACGAAACTCTTCGGCGTTCCGGCGCCGATCCCGCCCGCATGACCCCGGACGGACGCGCGCTGCTCGAGGCACTCGCCTACCTGATCGCCGTCGAAGGGCGGCAGGATGTTTCGTCGGCCGACGTGGCGGAGCTGCTGTCCGGCGGAGAAGAGACCGTGGAGGCGAAGTCGATGACCGACGTCATGGAGCGCATGCAGACGGAGCCGCCGGATGTGACCACCATGGAACCGGCCGTTCGATATTCGTTTCAGCCGTGGCTGGTCGACCGATTGCGGGTGGAATACGGGCCGGTGGAGGCAGAGCAGATACTCGCGTCCCTCAATGAGCCCGCACCGCTGACCATCCGCGTCAATACCCTGAAAGCGACGGTCACAGAATGCCGTGAGCGGCTCGCAGCCGATGGGATCGAGAGCCAGCCGGGGCTGCATTCTCCATGGTCGCTCGTTATCCCGAAACGCTTCAACATCTTCGGCTTGGCCGCTTTCAAGGAAGGGTGGTTCGAGGTCCAGGACGAGGGAAGTCAGTTGTTGCCGCTCCTGGTCGATCCCAAACCGACGGCGAAGGTATTGGACGCCTGCGCCGGGGCCGGCGGAAAGACGCTCGCCTTTGCGGCACTGATGAAAAATCGCGGTGAGATCGTCGCGGCCGACGTGCACGAGTATCGGCTGGAGGAACTCCGCAAACGGTCGCGCCGTGCAGGGACATTCAATATCCGCATCCAGCGGACCGAGAAGACTTCGGACCTGGCGACCACCTATGCAGACTCCTTCGACGTGGTGTTCGTCGACGCGCCTTGCAGCGGCATCGGCACGATCCGCCGTAATCCGGGCATGAAGTGGACGGTTCACGAGCGCACCGTCGCTGAGTTGTCGCGCAAGCAGTATGCGATCCTGGACCAGGCATCCGCGCTCGTACGGCCTGGCGGCATGCTCGTCTATGCCACGTGCACGCTCCTCGCCCAAGAGAACGAAGAGGTGATCGCGCGGTTTCTGGTCGACCATTCCGAGTTTCAGACGGATCCCCCCTCTGAACGCCTTGCAGAGATCGAACTCTCAAACGCCCTCGTCGGCAAATACGTCAAGTTGCTTCCGCATCGACACGGCACAGATGGATTCTTTTGCGCATTCCTGCGAAAGGCACAGGATCACATAGCCGGTTGAGTGGAGGACGAAAGGGACGAAAAGCAAAAGGCCCCGGCGAGCGATCGTCGGGGTCTTGAAGTTGAGGAGGGCTTTAGGGGAGTCGCCAGCCGGCGCGGAGCCGCTGGTACTCTTCCTCGGGAAGTTGCACCAACATCGGCTGCTCCGATGGCTTGAGCCACCGCAAGAGTCCGAGGAGTTGTTCCTCATCGAACGTTGTGCATCCCGTCGTCGGTTCAGAGGGATACCCCCAGACGTGGAGGAAGATGCAGGAACCGTCGCCGGAGATGCGCGGGTTGGTATTGTGGTCGACGATGATGCCCCAGCGGTACCACGGGCCGCTGAGCCGCATGCGTTCCGCGGAACTCCAATCCCTTCTGATAACATTCGACCGGTCGACGATCAGATTGTAGTACTGGGAAGTGGGGTCATCCACGCAGACCATGTTCGAATCCAGAGGAATGTAACGCATGGAAAACTCGCCGGCGGCATCTGCGGCAGCATAGCCATACACGGCGCCTAATGTGAAGGCGCCCGCCGGTGAGCGTCGATCTCCCTCTCGCTTGACCGGACCCTTCGCAATCGCCGCGCCGTGCAATCCGGTGCCCCAGCCCAGACCAGCGCTGCCAACTGTGATCGCGTATGGACCACGAACAGCACGCCAGCCTTCGGAGCCCTGCGTACGATCATATACTTCCAGGCGCCCCCCAAGGGTATCCCAGGTTGCCGTGCGCACCACAACGAGTTGCCGCGCCATCGCGAGCGGGTCGCGCATGCCCGCCTGGCGTTGCAGTTCCGGAGCGGTACACGATGCGAGGGTGAACGCTGCGAGGACGAAGAGAAGAGATCTCATGGCAGATTTGCGGAAGTGACGGGAAAATGTGCTTACGAAAGAGGCGGATTCTCTCTATATTTCTTGTTTGAACCCGTTTCCTGAGCGGCAAGATAAGCAATCCCATCGTCAATTCCATTCCCCGGTGAAGGCCGTATGAAGAAGATCGGAACCCTGATTCTCCTTGCGCTCCTGGCGGGATGTGCCGCCAAGACGGACGAGCAATTGTACTCCAATGCGGTTGAGGCACAGAAGGCGTCTGACCAAGATGAGGCGCTCGAGACGTATGAAGAGCTGCTCGTGAAGTATCCCCAGAGTCCGCGCGTGCCGGAAGCGCTGTATGCGATGGGCACCATCCATCAGGATCACAAGAAGCAGTTCACCCAGGCGATCGCGACGTACCAGAAGCTCGTGGACGGATATCCCGATCACGCCACAGCGCCGAACGCCCTGTTCCTGATCGGGTTCATCAACAACAACGAATTGAAGAACTCGGAGGCGGCTCGCGCGGCGTACGAGTCGTTCCTTCAGAAATACCCCGGGAGTTCTCTCGTCAACTCCGCACAGTTCGAATTGCAGCACCTCGGCAAGGATCCGGCGCAGATCCTCGAAGAGCAGACGACGCCCCGAGCTCAACGGGGAAAGGGAAAATGATCACGCGCGTGGGTCTCCACTTCCAAATGCCGCGATCTGAGTAAGGAGCATGGACGCCACCCTGAGCTATCTCCAACCCGATGTCGTCGCCCAAGTGGCGTCGATGGAGCTCCGCGCCCGGCTCGTCGTGGAAGGGTTCATGACGGGACTGCACAAGAGTCCGTATCACGGGTTCAGTGTGGAGTTCACGGAACATCGCCCCTACATGCCGGGGGACGAGATCAAGCGGATCGACTGGAAGGCGTACGGCAAGACCGACCGGTTCTTCATCAAACAATTCGAAGAAGAGACGAATCTCAAGAGCACGATCGTTCTGGACGCCTCCGGATCGATGGGCTTTTCGTCCAGCGGCAGGATCAGCAAGCTCCAGTACGCCTCCTACACGGCGGCGGCGCTCTCCTACCTCATGATCGAACAACGCGATGCCGTGGGACTCGCCGTGTTCGACGAAACGGTCCGCGTTTCCCTCCCACCCCGGGCGACCCGGACGCATCTGAAAGAGGTCTGGAAAGAGCTTGAACACGCGGCGCCCGGTCGTCAGACCCGCACCGCGGCGGCGCTCCATCAGGTGGCAGAGGCGCTGACGCGTCGCGGACTCGTGATCATCCTCAGCGACCTGCTCGACGACCCCGCGGCGGTCATCACCGCATTCAAACATTTTCGACACAAGGGGAACGAGGTCATCGTCATGCAAGTGCTCGACCCCCTGGAGCGGTCCTTTGCATTTGAGGGCGATGCCGTGTTTCGCGACCTCGAAACGAAGGAGGAGTTGATGTCCCAACCGTGGCATATTCGTGAGTCGTACCGCGACGCCATGCAGGAATTCGTCGATCGCTACCGACGGGAATGCCGCGAGAACGCAGTCGACTATGTCCTCTTGGACACGGCGACGCCCTTCGACCGGGCACTCATGGAATACCTGCATCGCCGCTCGCGTCTGCATTAGTAATCACCTTGTGAAAGTTTCTCGCGGCGGCCTGCCTGCCAGCCGAAGGCCCATTACTTTGACGCGAAGCGGCAAACCATTCTTCGCGATTGGCGGCACGCAGGCAGGCGCAGCGACGGCGGCGAATGGTATTTGAAAGATGGGCGGCCGCTCTCTTTCACCATGTCGCGCTGCGGTCGCCGCGTCGTTGCGAGAAATTGTTGTTTCTTGTGAAACCCATGCCCAACGACGCTCTCACCATACGCGGTGCACGCGTTCATAATCTGAAGAACATCGACGTCGACATCCCGCGCGATGCCCTCACGGTGATCACGGGATTGTCGGGTTCCGGTAAGTCGTCTCTCGCCTTCGATACGATCTACGCCGAAGGGCAACGCCGCTACGTTGAAAGCCTCTCTGTGTATGCCCGGCAATTCCTGGGCATGATGGAGCGCCCCGACGTCGACCACATTGAAGGCCTCAGCCCGTCGATCTCGATTGAACAGAAAACCGTCAGCAGTAATCCGCGGTCGACGGTCGGCACGGTCACCGAGATCTACGACTACCTGCGCCTGCTCTTTGCCCGCGTCGGCACACAATTCTGCGTGACGTGCGGCCGTCCGGTGGAGCGTCAGAGCGTCGACCAGATCATCGACGCTGTGCTCTCGTTCCCTTCGGGCGCAAAGGTGCAGGTGCTCGCCCCCGTCGTCCGCGCGCGGAAGGGTCACTATCGGGAGCTGTTCGAGCAGATCCAGAAAGACGGCTTCGTGCGCGTTCGGGTGGACGGAGAGTTCCGGGAGATCGAGAAGGGCCTGAAGGTAGACCGCTACAAGGTCCACACGATCGAAGTGGTCATCGACAGGATCGTCCTCAAGAAGAATCTCCGGTCGAGGGTCGCCGATTCCGTAGAGTTGGCGTTGCGCCTCGGTGAGGGCGTGGTCGTTGTCAACGACGGCACGAAGGACCACCTGTTCAGCCAGAAGTACGCCTGCCATGTGTGCGGCACTTCGTACGACGAACCGGCGCCCAATTCATTCTCGTTCAATACTCCTTCCGGACACTGCACGGCCTGCGAGGGATTGGGGGAACGGAAAGCGTTCGATCTGCGGCTCATCATTCCCGATGAGAGGAAATCGATCAACGAAGAAGCGATTGCCCCATTCGGCAAACCACGGCCCACGTGGATGTTCAGCCAGTTGGAGGCGGTCGCGAAGCGGTATGGCTTTGACTTCGACACGCCGCTCAAGAAATTACCCCCGACGGCTCGGGAGGCGCTGCTGAACGGGACAGGAGGGGAGAAGATTGAGATAGAGTATGCACAGGGGTCGGGCCGAAAGGTGGTGTACAAGCATCGCTTTGACGGCGTCATGTCCATGCTTCAACGGTACTACGACGAGACGACCTCCAACACGATCCGGGACTGGGTCGAATCGTTCATGGCCACGACGGTGTGTCCTGCGTGCGGTGGGGGCCGCCTTCGTCCGGAAAGCCTTGCCGTCCGGCTGGTGGATGGACATACGGGGGCCCGGACGAACATCCAGGAGGTCGTCACCCGATCGGTCTCCGCGAACGCAGCATTCTTTCGAGGATTGCTGCTGCCACCGCGGCAGACGGAGATAGCCCGTCAGATCCTGAAAGAGATCACGCAACGGCTCGATTTCCTTCTCAATGTTGGACTGGAATACCTGACGCTCGATCGTGCCGCCCGGACGCTGTCGGGTGGCGAGGGCCAGCGTATCCGTCTCGCCACGCAGATCGGAACGCAGCTCGTCGGGGTCCTCTATATCCTGGACGAGCCCAGCATCGGCCTCCATCAGCGGGACAACATCAAGCTCATTCAATCCCTCAAGTCCCTTCGCGACCTCGGGAACACGGTCATCGTGGTCGAGCACGACAAAGAGATGATCGAAAGCGCCGACCATATCATCGACTTGGGGCCTGGTGCCGGCGAGCATGGCGGCAGGGTGGTCATGACGGGGACTCCGCAAGAAGTTCGGCGCGACTCGCCCCCGGAATCATTGACGGGACTCTACCTGCGGGGTGAAAGGTCCATTCCCCTGCCCGAACGGCGGCGCATCCCGTCAGGCCGGTCTCTGGTCCTCACGGGTGCGCGCGGCAACAACCTGAAGAATGTGAAGCTCCGCATACCCCTCGGCCTGCATGTGTGCATTACGGGCGTGAGTGGGTCGGGGAAGTCGACACTCATCAACGAGACCCTTTATCCCATTCTCTCGAGGGAGATCTACAAGACCCGCGTCATGCCGTTGCCCCATACCTCAGTCGAAGGGCTCGACCAGATCGACAAGGTGATCGACATCGACCAGACTCCGATCGGTCGGACGCCACGATCGAATCCCGCCACGTACACGGGCGTGTTCACGCTGATCCGGGACCTGTTCACG
>CAYIHQ010000085.1:0-8078 GCA_964362905.1 uncultured Ignavibacteriaceae bacterium | reverse complement strand
TGAATTCCATACCTATTCACCAGACTCTCGAGACGGTCTGCCGCTTCGAGATCAATCACACCCGATGCTGAGATTGTCCACCGCGTTCCTACCACCTCAATCGGCCCTTGGGGTGGATGGGGAATGAATGAAATTGCTTCACGGTTGGAATCAAATTCCTGCGCGCTAACGAGGCAAGAGAGAAGAAGATGGATTACTGTCGCCGAGACTGTCGAGGTGTATTTCCGAATGCTGGAGAAAGCCGGCCTTATGCAGATTCGGCGTCCATGGGGTCACGTGGCAACCGATCCCGGGGCGATTGCGTCGATATGTATTGATTTCAAGATGATGAGGAGTTAACTTACTATCCGGTACAAAACCAGAATCCATGGTCACGATCCTTAGAGCTGACGCCGAAGATCGCAAACAGCGACGACTTATCCTCGTCGTCCTCGCCGTCGCCCTCCTTGCCGGCACGTGGGCGGGGCTCGATTACTACGATACGGTCAGCACAGAACTCCTCCCCGAGGACATCGGCAAGATGGACGCCGTGCTTGCTCACTGGAAGAGCGAAGGCTTCGTGCGCTCCTTCCTCGTGCAGGATGCACTTCTGGTGGTCGACCAAGTGCGGTGGGAGAAGCGGAAGCGCGTCGAGAAAATGAACATCGTGACACAACTGGCACGCTATTGCGCAGAAAAAAACCGGACTCCGGCGTTCCTGCTGCGAGTGCAAGCTGAGGAATCCGGACCCGTCCTCGCCGAAATGGGACCGCGTGGTCTGCGAGTACCCTGAGCACACTCCATGGGCCAGCAACAACTTCTTCTCATCGTTCTCGGCGCATTGATCGTGGGCCTGTCCGTCTACGGCGCGCTTGGTGTCTTGGACAGTTTCAACCAGGACAACGATCGCGACCTTCTCATGAACCAGATGCACTCGATCGTGGCAGAGGCCCGCAAGCATGCCGCAAAGCCGACGTACCTCGGCGGCGGCGACGGGACCCTCACCAACTTCTCTGCGCCACAGAGCATGACGACCACCGATCGATTCCGCATTTACACCGGCGTCACAGCGGTGTCGTTGACGCTGACCGGATTCGGAACTGTGGTTGGCCAGGACGGTCAGAATCCCGTGAACGTGATCCTCACCTTCACCCTGGACGACAATGCCATGGTGTCCGAGGCCATCAACTGACCGCCGCTCTGCCCGTCTCCGACGCCCGAAGGGTTTTCCCTCCGGGCGTCGTTGTTTTGTGGCACCCACACCACATCCTCCGCACTTTCTCCTGTGCCTTTTCTTTCCCTTCTACCCTCTACAATCTCACTTCTACCTTGTTCGCCAGGCCGGTCCCTCTTGTCTTCCGGCAGTTGATTGCGTACGTTTCAACGGAAGGATAATGCCCCCATGTCTGAGCTGAAGACCCGCCGCAAGATCATTCTCGTTGGAGATCGTGTTCTCATCGCGCCCGATAAGGACGCGGAGAAGAGCGCCCACGGCCTCTATCTTCCCCCGGGTGTCCGGGAAAAGGAGAAGATCCAGAGCGGCATGGTGATGCAGGTCGGCCCGGGGTACGCTATTCCCAACCCGCAGTTCATCGACCAGGAATCCTGGTCCACCACGCCGAAAGACCCGGTGAAGTACATCCCGCTCCAGGCGGAGGATGGGGACTATGCCCTCTTCCTCCGAGACTCTGCGATCGAGGTGGAGTACGAGGGGCAGCGATACCTCATCGTCTCGCACAGCAACATCCTGATGTTGATCCGTCCGAATGTACTCGACGGCATCGCCCCCTGAGTGACGTGACGCAGGACCTCCGGCTGTACTCTCAGGACCACCTCATGGCCCAGGTGGCCACGGCTCCGTTCCACAACGGCTATTTTACAGTGGAATTCTATGCCGACGAGCGCGGACGGCCGAGCGGGAAACTAACCGGCCGGGTCGAGGTGTTCTACCTCTATCCGTCCGGAGGCACGTTGCGGGACAAGGATTTCAACCTGCTCTGGTACGACTCGAAATTCGATACGTATCGCGGCTTTCGTCCCCCGGGACGTTGACACTGATCTCCTCTCACCCTTCATCCTACGTTTCCAGGAGATGTTCATGTACGACATACTCATCAATCAGATGCGCGACGAAGTGACGCGGTTGGGCGCCAAGGAACTGCGGACGCCGCAGGAGGTGGATGCCACAATCCCCTCGGCGACGGGCACCATGCTCGTCGTCATCAATTCCACGTGCGGATGCGCCGGGGGCACTGCCCGGCCGGCTCTTGCCAAAGCGCTGCAACACAGCGTCACGCCCGGTCAGTTGACGACCGTGTTCGCCAGTACTGACCGCGAAGCAACCGCACGGCTGCGACAGATCATCGGCCCCGAGGTCCCACCCTCTTCTCCCTCCTTCGCCATCTTCCGGGACGGCAAAATGGTCGAGATGGTCCACCGTAACCAAATCGAGGGACACACTGTGGACCAGGTGACGGAGACGTTGGTTAATGTCTTCGAACGCCACTGCGTCTGAACCACCGAATTCCCTCCAAAAACAACACCCCGCCTTTTTCGGCGGGGTGTTGTGCGTACAGGACACATGCCCTCCGTCACGCCGTTCTTGATTTTGAGAATGCAATTGTTCAAGTTTAAATTATTCACGCACCATGATTTTTCCAATCACCCATGTGGAGGCACTATGCGAATCCTTGCGACTGCCGTTCTCGTTGTTCTTGCACTCGTCGTCCCGAGGATGCAGGCCCAACAGATCTTTGGCACGATCGACCTTTTCGACACCACGTCTGTATCGCCCGGCCAGGGAACCGGGTACATCATTTGGTCCTCTGATCGGACGACGCTGAGCTACCGGATCACGTACAACAACCTCGCCGGCACCTTCAGCGCCGCCCATTTTCACGCGGCGTCGAACCGGGGGGTTCTCCAAGCGATCACGTTTGTCGGCAAGACCGCTACCGGTACCTGGACCCTCGTGGACTCTGTCGCCAATCTCCTCTCCGACGAAGGAGTGTATGTGAACATCCACACATCCACCGCCCCGGGCGGTGAGATCGCCGGCACGGTGAGATTGCGACAGGGCGGGTTCGGCATCGCTCTCGACGGGCCTCAAGCAGGAACGACCTCCAGTGGTATGGGAACTGGTTATGCGACGCTCGACGGAGGAGCCGGATCGAACGACCTCACGTACAGGTTGACCTATGCCGGCCTTCGTGCAACCCGAAGCGCTGCGCATTTTCACTCGCTTCCCGGGGGGGGGTGTCGTACACGATCTCGGCACTTCGTTCACCGACAGCACGGCGGACGGTGTGTGGGTGGGCGTACCTGACAGCGTGATCGCCAAACTGTTCAGGAGCCAGATCTACGCCAACATACACACAAGCGCGTCTCCAGGAGGCGAGATCCGGGGTTCGACGTCCGTCGTGGGAGAGTTCCCTGCAGCAGGCAGCCTCACGCCCGTTGCCGGCGTCACATCGACCGCCCTCGGGACTGCTTGGGCGGTTCTGCGTCCGAATGTCAGCGTGGTGTACAGCGCTACGTACCAGGGTCTCGCAGGAACGTATCAGGCGGCGCATTTTCATCGCCTCCCCTCCGCATCTGTTGTCCAAGCGGTGATCTTTTCGAACGGTCATGCCTCCGGCACGTGGTCCGGTTTGACTGATCAGGATGTCGCCGACTTCACCGCGGGGCGGCTATACCTGAATATCCACTCCAGCGTTGCAACCGGGGGCGAGATCGCGGCAGAGCTGATCCCGAACGATGGGGTGGTCATGGCAACCCTCGACGGCGCACAAGCGGGGACTGTATCGACAGGGCGAGGATCTGCGTGGGGAATGTTCGTCAATGACAGCATGGCCTATGCCCTCACCTTCACAGGTTTGCAGGGCACATACCAGGCATCCCATTTCCACTTGGCGCCTGCCGGAACGGTACTTGCGCCAATCACACCGATCTTGAATAACACGGCGATCGGTTGGTGGGACCCCGGTGTCAATTTCATGAACCTCCTTCGCGGCAACGTCTATGTCAACGTTCATTCCAGCACTGCCCCTCCGGGTGAGATCCGGGGCAATCTCAAACTTGGCAGCGGTACCACGGTCACAGGGGTCGAGGAGATGTCCATCGAGGTGCCCCAGGCATTCAGCCTGAGTCAGAACTATCCCAATCCATTCAACCCAACGACCACGATCGAGTTCGTCCTGGCGAGGGCGGAGCGGGTCACTCTCAAAGTGTTCAATGTGCTGGGCCAAACCGTCGTCACACTCGTGAACGAGGAACGCGAGGCGGGCGTGCATCGTACAACATTCGATGCCACGAAGTTGACGTCGGGTGTCTATTTCTATTCTTTGAGTGGAGCCGCGGGATCGATTCAGACCAAGCGGATGCTCCTTGTGAAGTAGCGGTGTGACATTCCTCCAACAACGCCAAAGGCTCCGACGATCTCGGAGCCTTTGTTGTTTCTTCTTCGATGGCCGATGGACGGATGCTTGTCGAATCCCTCGATGACACTTCGTCGTCCATGCTTCTTAGTTCTTAGTTGTTCCTCGCCCCCTGCTTGATCCAGCGTGCGATGAGTTCGATGTTCGCATCGGAGAGCGGCGCCGCGCCCTGTGGCATGCGGTTACCGAATCCCGCGATTCCGCGGAGTTTTCGCACGATGACACTCCCTTCACCATTGTACGGCGTGACCACAGGACCGTTAGAGCTGTTCCCGAGCATCAGGCTGGCATAGGGAGTGACGATCAGATTGTTCGTACCGCCATGGCATGCGGTGCAACCGTTCGCTGTAAGGAGAGGAATGATCTGGCCGAAGAAGGAGACACGTGGTTCCACCGAGGCCTGCACTTTGAATCCCACCGTATTGCTCGGCTGGCCGTTGACGTTCACGCCGACCGTGCCCGTGGTGGCGCCGGTCGGAACGCTGACGATGATGCGTGTGTCCGACCAGGAAACAATGACGGATGCCGATGCACCGCCAACCACGACCGTGCTGGCGCCGCGGCTGGCTCCGAAGGACACGCCGACAACAAGCACCGTATCGCCGACTGCGGCAGAATCCGGAAAGACGCCCGTCACCGTCGCGGCCGGGGGAAGATCTGTCCCCGCATCCTTGCACGCACTTATCAACATCAGCATCAACATCGCACTCAGAATGAGCAGCAGTTTCATGCAAGCCCTCGTGTGATTTCTCTTGGTTCGAATGTAGGGGTTTCCTCCAGCGGAAGCAAAAGCCCATCGCGCCCCGGAAATTGAATGTCCCACACCGCCTTCGTATATTGCGACGTTCGAATTGTGAGGAAATGCTATGACGTTTGCACGTGTCTGGTTCGCGGCAATCGTCACCGCGGCTGTTCTCCATCTCGCCGGCTGCGATGCAAACGCCACAGACGGCGGCACCCCGACCACCAATCTGGACCCCGTGTCCAATCTGGAGGCGTATTCCGCCAGTGTGACCTCGGTGGGCTTGGTATGGACCCCCTCTCCGGCAGCTCGAACGGCCGACATGCAGGACCATCAGGTGCGGGTGCTGAGTGTCCCGGCCGGCACTCTCCTGACCACCTTTACCGTGGCCAAGACGGAGTCTTCCTTCGTCGTTACGGGCCTCACTGAAGGCACGAAGTATCAGTTTGATGTGATCGTACGGCCTACGTCCGCAGCCACCGGCAAAGGGAACAGTTCGAATGCCAGCGTCATCTGGTCGCCGGCACGCCGGCTCCCGACGGAAGCGGGTGGATTCCCCATTAAGGTCTTTGAAACCGCCAGCCCTTCGTTCCCCAGCGGATTGATCATCTTCAAGGGCACAGCCCCGTTGGCAACCTCAGTTCAAAACCCGTCTCCTCTTTCTGACACGTTGCTCTTGGACCTGTATTTGAAGACCGAAACCTCGTCATTGGTGCTGCTTCGAAGCGCCCATCAATATACGGGGAGAGTTCTTCCTCGAATCACACGATTCTCCTCAGTGACTCGTAACGCGGCCAGTCTGAACGATCCGGCGGTGGCGCCGCCCGACACCACGACCTACTCGTCCGGAAACACGAGCTTTTCCATCGACAACAGTTCGATCGCCACTTCGAAGATACTCTTCTTCAAAGCCAACGACGGCAACTACGGCCGGCTCCTCGTCAAACGCCAATCGAACGGCACGCTGATCGGCGGCACGAGCCCCGATCGATTCCTGGAACTGGAGGTCTCATACCAGACCACTCCCTACAACCCATATTCACGCCGGAGGTGATCGGCGATGAATATGCGCAGCGGACTGCGCGTCAACATTTCCGTATCTTTTGAGAAATCCATCAAGGAGTCCAACTCTGTCCGTCCGGTCGAGAGCCCTCGCCGTCTTTGAGCGGTCCATGCGTACCGTGCATTGGTCCGCCGCTGTGCTCGTCCTCGCATGGGGAATTCAATCCTGCCGGGATGTGCCTGTGGATAATGACGGCCTGAGGGCGTTTCAGCCGGTGGCGGATGTGCGCGCCTGGTCGGCGAATGACAGTTCTGTGGGTCTCACGTGGTCGCATTCGCCCAACCTGCTCTCGTTCGACGCACGTGACTACGCGGTCGACGTTCGCGAGGGTTCGACCGTCGTCACCACCCGCCTCGTGCCGCTCGACAGCACGGTGGCGGTCGTCTCACCTTTGCTCCTCGGACATTTGTACCGTTTCGACGTGTATCTCCGCGCAATCGAGCATCCAAGGGACTTCCGGTCCGGCCCTCCGGTCTCTGTCCTCTGGGCGCCGGCATTGCGCTTCATTCGGTTGGCCGGGACCCAAGATCCGATCCGCGTGCCGACCTTCACCGCCGACCGACGTGTGGGACTGCAGTTGTTTGACTCTGTGGCCCGCGGTCCGCTCTTGCGAAACGCTGCATTGCCAGAGGGAGCTGACCTCGATATCTTTTTCGAAGGGGTTCTCCCGGCGATCCGTTCCGGCGAAGAAACGGGCGCCCTCGTGCGCGGGCGCGCCACGCGGTTCTCGACTCTGGCTCCGCTGATTGCGGCGACGGCAGATGAGCCGCTGAGTTTTGCTCCTGCCGCCGACGGCTTTGTGTTGACTCAGGTCATGTTGCCTGTCGGCACGGTTGGCGGAGGTTTTTTGATGATTGGGAAAACGGGTTCGGGGAACGTATTCCGATTGTTCCTCCGGCGCAGCGCCAGTGGATCACTGATCCACGGGGCGTCCCCGAATACATACATAGAGGTCGAAGTGTCATATCAAACGTCGACGCTCATTGGAGTCGCGCGCGTTCATGAGAATTGATTTCAAGCAGTTGAACTCCACGCTGAAGCATGTGGCCCTGCCGCCCCGTGGGCCATCGACTTCCCAGCCGCCCCTGCTGCTTCTCCTCCACGGGCGTGGAGCCGACGAGCACGACCTCATCCCCATCACGCATTATCTCGACTCTCGGTTCTTTCTCATCGCGGTCCGGGCTCCGTTGAAGTGTTCCTACGGTGGCTCGACGTGGTTTGAGATCCTAGACAGCGGACTTCCGGATCCCAAGGAATTTCGCAGCAGTTTCGACGCGTTGCACACCTTCATTGTGGATGCGCAGGCGCATTATCCTGTTGCCCCCGGACCGTTGTACGTCTTCGGGTTCAGCATGGGAGCCATGATGGCATTGTCGTACACGCTCGCGCTTCCGTCGATGGTGCGAGGCGTGGCGGCGCACAGCGGCTACCTCCCGGACGAGATCCACCGACCCTACCAGTGGAACCACCTGCGCGGGGTGTCCATCTTCCAAGGCCATGGTGTCCAAGATCCGGTTGTCCCGATCGCGCGGGCGCGGAAGACGCACGATTTTCTCTCACGTTCGGACGCGTCGTACACGTACAAGGAATATGAGATCCAACATCAGATCAGCGAACAATCGATCGCTGATATCAACGCATTCTATCAAGGGTTGCTGGGTCCGGCGCCGCGCACGTAGCGCGGGCATGCCGCACCTCCGACCCTTCGGAGCCCCCTATGCACTGCCTCCTTCTCCATCTCCTCGCCGCTCTGTCCATCTCCGGTCAGGCCCAGCCTGCCGATTCCGTGGGCCTGTTGTTCCAGACCGCGCTCCAAGGCGCCAGAAGACACTTCGCACCCGCCCGGCCTGTCCCCCTG
>CAYIHQ010000084.1:4541-8094 GCA_964362905.1 uncultured Ignavibacteriaceae bacterium | reverse complement strand
GGATACCGTATTCCTGCGCACGCTCAAAGCACGACCGATAGCACGCGGCGAGATGCTCGTCCTCCCGGTGCGAGCCTCCCTGCCAACTCGGACCGACCGTGTGGATCACGAACTTGGCCGACAACCGATAGGCCTGCGTGACCTTGGCCTCTCCTGTCCGGCATCCGTTCAACGTTCGACACTCCGCCAGAAGCTCCGGTCCTGCTGCCCGATGGATCGCACCATCCACGCCCCCGCCGCCGAGCAACGTGGTGTTGGCAGCATTGACGATGGCGTCGACGGAGACCGTCGTGATATCAGCCTGTACGATGCTTAGCATGACATGTTTCTCGCCTATTCCGTCGTTCACTTTCTGTTCGCTGGCTCCAGCGGCCGCACCACCATGATGCCCGTCTGGCCCTTGTTTGCCGCCAGGTACGCGTGCAGCGGCTTCTCGCTGATGAGCACCTGCTTCCCCGCCAGCGGTGCGTGCATGAACTTCGTCACACCATCCTCCTTGATCACGATGCCGGTATGCGACGTGTCGAGGCCCGGGAAGTTCGTGGTCGTCCCCAGAATGTCTCCGTTCTGTAGCCGGTTCTCGATCTCCTTCACCTTCTCTTTGGGAATGTAATAGCGCGTCCGGACGTTGATGGCTTTCTCCTGCTCGGCGATCACTGGCACAAGCTTCGGATCATCTTTGATCTGCCGGTAAGAATCCGGATGGTTCGACATGTAGGAGACGGTGTTCACGAACACCTCGCCGCCCAAGTCCCGCGACATTTCCTTCCAGGTCCCGCGCCGCGCGTTGTCGTAGAAGTAATCGGACGTGTAATGGAGCCGGCTGGGATATCCGTTGATCTTGGCGTCGCGATACCGTATCCACTGCAACTGGGACTTGTAGTCCTCAAAGGTCATTGTGCCCAGCTTGATGCAGCGGGCAAGGGTGAGCGCATTTTCGTAGAAGGCCACACCGTCCAGCCCCCGCATGTTCACGACGAGACGTTCCTCACCCGGCACTTCGAGAGCGCTCGCAAGGTACGGCGTGCCGAGGAATGTCTTGCCGATCTCGACCACGGCATCGCCGATGGGGCCGTCCGCCAGCTTTCGACTAACGGCGATCTCGAACTTGGAGCGGCAGAGCGCCGCATCGTCCTGCTCCTGCAGGGCAAGCGCCAACGAACCGGAACGCGTGAGCGAAGCAGCGGACCAGACGGCCGGAACGGCGGTGAGGAATGTGCGGCGATCCATCGGGGTCTCCTGGACGAGGTCAGAGTGTGTACTGCACACCGAGCGTCAGCTGTAGCGCGGAATAGTTGAACTCGATAGTCGTGTCATGCGGACGCACAAGGTCGAACTCCCGCAACGTGCCGCTCAACGACCCGAGCGGAGCGTATTGATAAATCGCGCCGCCAAGGAGGGAGATGGAAGGGCTGAACGGCACCGTCACACGTCCGCCGGCACGCACGACGATCTTGGACTTTCTGTATTTTGCATACGCGTCCTGGATCACACGCTGCTCCGTGAGCGGGCCGGACTTCACCGTGAGGGTCTCGTTGGTGATCTGGTCGGCCGTGGCCCAGAGGTAGGCAAGCCCCGTGAACACACTCACTTCGGCGCCCCCCACCAAAGGAGGAAAGTAGTAGAGGATATCCGTTCCCACCACGACCGATGTCAGCCGCCGGTCGAGCGACAAGCCCTGAACAGAATCACGAAACGACGTGGAGGTCCGCGCCTGTTGGAACTCGCCGAAGATCGAAACGCCCATGTCCCGTTCAAACCGGTGCTGTGCGGCAGCTTCGATCACAGGGGCACAGCGGAGTGCGGGGTAGTTGCCAACGGGAATGCCGAGGGCGTTGTATGTGGCAATGTCGCGCCGGCCGTCGCCATCGACCGCATCGAATTGGAGGAACGAAATGCCGGCGGCCGTCGAAAAACTCCACGTACCTTCTTGGGCCGAGACGTCCGACCCGAGCGTGAGGAATCCGGCGGTCAGGAACATCCACGCGGCGGCTCGCAGCGTCATCGTCAGAACGCGGGCTCGCCCGGCTCCGACGGGGGTGGAAGAAATTGGTCCCGGGGGAACTGCATGCGGTTCTCAAACCGAGCATACTGTTTGACGAACTGCAGCCGGATGGTATCGGTTGGCCCGTTCCGCTGTTTGCCGATGATGATCTCGGCCAATCCCTCCGATGATTCGCCGCCCTGCACCTCGAGCCCATACATCTCCGGCCGGTGCACGAAGAGCACCACGTCCGCGTCCTGTTCGATGGCTCCCGATTCGCGAAGGTCGGCAAGGGCGGGGCGCTTGTCCGTGCGAGCTTCGACAGAGCGATTCAACTGCGACAGGGCAATGACGGGGATGTTGAGTTCCTTCGCCAACGCCTTGAGCGAGCGCGAGATGGCGGAGATCTCCTGCTCCCGACTCTGGGCGTTGCGGGGTCCTTGCATCAGCTGCAGATAGTCCACGACAACGAGTCCGATGTTGTGTTCCGCCTTGAGCCGTCGGGCTTTCGCCCGCAATTCGAGGATGCCGAGGCTGGGCGTATCGTCGATGAAGATCTTAGCCTTGTAGAGGCGCCCCACGCTGACGCTCAGTTTGCGCCACTCGTCCTCGGGCAGACGGCCGGTGCGGACCTTGTGCGCATCCACGCGCGCTTCGGCGCACATCAGGCGCATGACCAATTGCTGGACCGACATCTCGAGGCTGAAGAACGCAATGGGCACATCGTGGAGGACGGAGGCATTGCGGGCCAGCGACAGGACCAACGCCGTCTTGCCCTGACTCGGACGGCCGGCGATGATGATAAGATCCGACGGCTGGAAGCCGCCGGTCAGGTTGTCCAGGTCGGTAAATCCCGCCGGCACACCCGTGACGCCGCTGTGGCTGCCGTGGATGCTCTCGAGCAGCGCCATCGTCTTCGTCACCGCGGCACCCATGGTGACGAACGATTTTTTCATGCGTTGTTCGGAGATGTCAAAGATCTTCGTTTCCGCCTGGTCGAGCAACCCGAGCGCATCCTCCGTTTCGCTGAACGCGCGCTGGATCACTTCCGACGAAGACGCGATGAGCTGCCGCATCAGCGACTTTTCGAGAACGATGTGCGCGTGGTATTCAACGTTCGCGGAGCTGGCGACGCGCGCCGTCAACTCGGTGAGCGCGTACTCTCCTCCCACTTTCTCCAGGTCGCCCCGCCGGCGCAATTCTTCGGCCAGCGTGATCAGGTCGACCGGCTCCGAACGCTCGAACAAGCCCACCATCGCGCGAAAGATCAGCCCATGCGCCGGCCTATAGAACGCCTCGGCATCGATCACCTCAAAGGCCTTCGCGAGAGCCTCTTTGTCGAGCAGCATCGCGCCAAGAACGGCCGCTTCGATGTCGACCGCCTGCGGCGGCACGCGGCCCTGGTTCTCAGTGCCGGCGATGATGTCGTTCATGCGACGGGGTTCGGACATAAGAAGAAGGAGTCAGGAGACAGGAGTAAGGAGTTGAGAGAAAGAATACAGCGCTCAGAATTCAGGAGTCAGGAGAAAGAGTGAAAGTCAGTGGCTCGCTGTTCAATTGACGATTCAC
>CAYIHQ010000084.1:0-4441 GCA_964362905.1 uncultured Ignavibacteriaceae bacterium | reverse complement strand
AGGAGTCAGGAGAAAGAGTGAAAGTCAGTGGCTCGCTGTTCAATTGACGATTCACTATTTACTACTCACTGCTTCTGCTCGTCGTACCGCTTCTTGAAGGCTTGGACATCTTCCCACGTCGGCCTCTTCCAGTTCGGATTGCGCAAGAGCGCTGCCGGATGGAAGGTCACCATCGTCGGAATGCCTCGGTACGAATGCCACTTGCCCCGCAGAGTCGTGAGCGTATCTTTCGACTTGAGCAGTGCTTGCCCGGCAACACGGCCGAGGCAGAGGATCTGTTTCGGACGAAGAATCTCCAGTTGGCGCCAAAGGTACGGCTCGCACTGCTCTTCTTCTTCGGGTTGCGGCTCTCGGTTGTTGGGCGGACGGCACTTGAGAATATTGCAGATGAACACATCCTCGCGCTTCAATTGGATCGCTTCAAGGATCTTGTTCAGCAATTGCCCGGCCCGTCCAACGAACGGCTCTCCCTGTTCGTCTTCATCTGCGCCCGGCGCTTCGCCGATCAGCACGATGTCGGCGTTCGGGTTGCCGACGCCGAAGACGAACTTCTTGCGCGTCGCGCCGAGGGAGCATTTCTGGCAATCACAGATCGCGGCGCGCAGCTCTTCGATCGTCGCGGTCGCAACCCACGGCTCTGCCGGGTACGCCGGGAGCGACGGTGCGCCCGCATTGAACAGTTCCGGCTCTCCAGTCGCAGGAGCCGCCGGGCGCTTCGGGCTCACGGCGGCCTCCGCGGACCGCACACCGCGCCCGTCCAGGAGCAGAGGGCCGTTGAGGCTCTCTTCCTGACGGAGGTAGCGTTCGACATCGTCGAGCAGCCGTCGCGCGTCTTCATGAACGGACATGGGAGTGGGTCTTTGGTTGCATCAGACGTTGCGGGCGACGAAGCATGCGGGCGGCACCATTTCGCGACGCCGGGATCCTTAGGACCGCAGCGCCTTGACCCGGTCCAGCAATCGATGGGCGACGTCGATCTTCTCGAGGGCCGGCAGCTCTTCCACATTCCCCCCCCGATCCAGGAACGTGACGGTGTTGCGGTCGGAACCGAACACGCGATTCTCCGGCGTGTAGGCATTCACAACGATCAGGTCCAGATTTTTCTTGGTGAGTTTCGCGCGTCCGTTGGCGAGAGCATCTTCCGTCTCGAGAGCAAACCCCACCAGCAGAGTCGCCTTGCGCTTGGTGCGTCCGGTTTCCGCGAGAATGTCGGGTGTCGTCACCAGCTTCAGCTCACGGACGGCTGTCGTGTCGAACTTTTTCATTTTCCGGTCGGCAGCGCGCGCCGGAGCATAGTCTGCGACAGCCGCGGCCATTATGATGACGTCCTGCTTTTTCGCGACCGACTGAACCGCGTTCCGCATGTCGTCGGCTGTGTCGACGTCGATGCGCGTCACGGTGCGGGGGGTCTCCAGATGCACCGGCCCTGTGATGAGCGTGACATCGGCTCCGCGCCGGGCAGCCGCCGCGGCGATGGCGAATCCCATCTTTCCGGAGGACCGGTTGCCGATGAATCGGACCGGGTCGATCGGCTCGTAGGTAGGCCCGGCCGTCACGAGGACGCGCACCTTGCGGAGGTCCTCCCACGTGCCGTCCAGCACCTTGCGCACGTGGTCCAGCAGCACCTCGACCTCGGGCAAACGACCGGGGCCCGTCAGGCCGCTGGCGTGCTCGCCGATCGCGGGCGGAATGATGACATGACCGCGCAGGCGGAGGACACCGACATTGTGCTGAGTGACCTCGTTCAGGAACATATCCGCATCCATCGTCGGCGCCAGCAGGAGCGGCCGGCGGCAGGCGAGGGCGAGGACGGTCAACAGGTTATCCGAGAGTCCGTGCGCCAGTTTGGCCAGCGTGTTGGCGGACGCCGGCGCAATGATCATCAGGTCGCACCACGTGGCAAGGTGAATGTGGCGCGTGCCGATGTTCGAATCGGTCGACTGGTCCTTGTGCCAGAGGTCGACCGCGACCGGAAAGCGCGTCAGGGCGGAGAAGGTGAGCGGGGCAACAAATTCCGTCGCCGCCTCGGTCATGACCACGCGCACCTCCGCACCGGCCCGCACGAGTTCGCGGACCAGATACGCGCTCTTGTAGGCGGCGATGCCGCCCGTTACGCCCAGCAGGATCTTCTTCCCGCGCATGTGCGTCCCCGCGGCGGCTTCAGGCCGCCGGAGTTTCCGGCTCTTCCTTGTAACGGTAGGTGAACTTCTTGCTCGTGATCTCGTCGAGCGCCATGTCGGTGACCTTCGGCCGCGCCTCGAACTCGAGGCTGATCTTCAACTGATCCGGATTGACGCCGACATTCTCGAGATCTTCCTCGCTCTCGGTCGTGACCTGGGTCAGCTGTTTGATGGTCTCGAGCCGCTGATTCAGTTCGATCTTCATCTCGTCGTGGATCTGCCGGGCACGCTTGGAGGTGACCACGATCGCCTCGTAGATGTTACCGGCGCTGCTGTAAAAACTTTCCATATCGACGGGTTTAATGGGCACAGTGCGTCTCCTCTGATGCGTGAGATGAATGGATGGTGATGCAATGCTTGTGACAGGCACCTCGCGCTATGCGCGCAGAGCCTTCCGCACCAGGTCCGTCACCTCGTCGCTGGCGCGTTGCAGATCGTCGTTCACAACACGATGGTCGAACTGCGCTCCCGCTTCCATCTCCATGGACACGCGGGCCATGCGGCGTTCGATCGTCGCCGAGTCCTCCGTTCGCCGGTTCAGCAGGCGCGCCCGCAATTCCTCCACGCTCGGCGGCGCCACGAAGATGAGCACGGCGTCATTCGTATACATCGCCTTGATGGACAATGCACCCTTCACGTCCACGTCGAAGAGCATCACCTGACCGTTCGCCAATGCACGGTCCACCTCGCTCTTCAACGTTCCGTAGTGGTTCGTGAAGATCTCTTCCCACTCCACCAGCTCTCCGTGGTCCACGCGGCGGAGGAAATCCTCTTTCGTCAGGAAAAAGTAGTCGCGGCCGTGTTCTTCTCCGGGACGGATGGGACGCGTCGTGGCGGAGATGGAGAAGGCCATGAGCGGAAAACGCTGGAGCAGGACCTTCGCGATCGAGGTCTTCCCCGCACCGCTGGGCGCCGAGAGCACGATGAGCTTACCGGCCGGGGCCACGGGTCATTCAATGTTCTGGATCTGCTCGCGAACCTTCTCGAGCTCTTCCTTGATGCCGACGACGACATGCGCGATGGAGGCATCGTTCGCCTTTGAGCCGATCGTGTTCGCTTCGCGGTTCATTTCCTGGACGACGAAATTCAGTTTTCGCCCGGCGGCTTCCTGGTCGCCGAGAGCGCCGAGGAACATCTTGTTGTGGCTGCGGAACCGGACTAGCTCCTCGGTAACATCCAGCCGCTCAGCCAGGAGCGCCAGTTCCAATTCCAGGCGGTTCTGGTCGATCACCCGGGGGTCGGCCACGAGCTGAGCGACGCGTTCCTGCAGGCGTTTCCGTTCTTCAGGCACCCGCTGCGCGCCGAGCCGCTCCACCGTGTCGAGGGCTCGATTCATGGATTCCACGCGCACGCGCAGGTCCTTCGCCAATTCCTTGCCTTCCCGGGCGCGCAGCTCGTGCAGGTTCTTCAGCGCGCGCTTGAGGGCCTGCTCCGTGACGGTCCATTCCTTCTCGTCCGTGCCGTTCTCTTCGCCGCCTTCGAGGACCTCGGAAAAATGAAGGATGTGCTCCAGCCGCACTTCCTCCTTCATTTTCATCGTCGTGCGAAGCTCCTGCAACAATTTGTGTATGTTGCGGGCAGCGGCTTTGTTGACGCGGAGGCTGACGCTCGCATCCTCTTTCTTCTCCACCTTCACCGAGATACTCACCGAGCCGCGGTTCACGAGCGTTCGGATGATGTCCTTGATGTCCTTCTCCCGCTGCGCGAGACTTCGCGGAAGCCGAGTTGTTACTTCGAGGTGGCGGTTGTTGATGCTCCGCACTTCGACGGAAACATTCACTCCGGCCTTGGACGCTTCGCCCCGGCCGTATCCGGTCATGCTGACAACCACAGGGATTCCGTTCGAAGAAGTGGGAAATGGACTGCAGGGACAAAAATATACGCAGAATTGCGCAGGGACGTCAAGAAATATGTATCAACAACTTCTGCGTGAGGTTATCAACACGTTGTCCACACGCGCATTGCACTTACTCGGTTTTTTGGGGATTTTTGTCCACACTTTGTCTCTCACTCGCCCTGTGATCAACAATTACTATACGATCGGCCATTTGACCGCGGAGTGGAAGCAGCGTGCCCGCAACACTGCGATCGCGCAACCATTCACGCAGACGCGCAACGAGATCGTCCTCCCGTTCGAACCCGTCGGCGATGATGCATCCCGACGTGACGGCTGGGTCGCCGTCGTTTCCTGCGAGCCGTCGTCGAATGCGCTTTTTTTCTAAGACTCCTATCCGCGAGCGCGCCGAAATTCCAAGGACATC
>CAYIHQ010000083.1:1897-8128 GCA_964362905.1 uncultured Ignavibacteriaceae bacterium | reverse complement strand
CCTCGCGGATGAAGTTATCACCGCCCCGTTTCACGACGCCGCGGCCGCCGACCGGCTCGCCTCCGCCTCCGACGCCATCACCTACGAGTTTGAGCACATCAGCGTCGACTTGGTCCGATCGCTCGAAGGCCGAAGACGCGTGCGCCCCGGCCATGCCATTCTGAAGGTTGCACAACATCGCGAGGTCGAGAAAAAGGCGCTCCGATCCCTGGGAATTCCTGTGGCGAAGTTCCGCGTGGCGGCCTCCGCCGAGGCGGTGCGTGCGGGTTTCGAGGAGATCGGCTTGCCTCTCGTCGTCAAGACCGTCAGCGCCGGCTATGACGGGAAGGGGCAGTCGATGGTACGGACCCGGGCGGATGCTGGCTCCTACCTGAAAGGATACACGGCGACGCCGGTCGAGGTGGTCATCGAGGAGTTCCTCGACCTGGCATGCGAGATCTCCGTAATTGCGGCGCGGGATGAAGCGGGAGATGTCCGTGAATTCCCTGTGGCGCTCAATGAGCATCGTGACCACATTCTCCACTTGACGGTGGTTCCCGCAGGCATCGAGGATCGGGTTCGAGAGGACGCATTGCTTCTCGCCCGAAAGGTCATCGAAGGTCTGGAGGTCGTCGGGCTCTTGTGCGTGGAGATGTTCGTGACGCGCGACGGCCGCGTGCTGGTCAACGAGATCGCGCCGCGGCCGCACAATTCAGGCCATTTCTCCCTGGATGCGTGTTCCTTGTCCCAATTCGAGGCGTTGGTGCGTGTCGTTGCCGGATTGAAGGTCCCCGACCCGGTACTATTGGCGCCGTGCGCGATGGTCAATCTCCTGGGAAAGCATCTGCGCTTGCTGGACGTTGACGCGCTCCACCGGATGCCCGGAATCAAGCTCCACCTCTATGGAAAGCAGCGCGTCGAACCGAAGCGAAAGATGGGCCACGTCACGGTCCTGGGGAGGACACCAGACGAGGTGTGGGACCGGGTTCTGCAGGTTCGGACGCTCATCGGAGAACCGAACGAATCACAGTGAGCGGAGAGAAGGACACGTGAACAGACAATGCACAGTGTGTGGGACCCCGGCCGTGGAGAGCGAACGGGTATGTCGCCAATGCGGCGCTCCGGTGGCGCAGAACGAAGAGAGCGTGCCTGCGTCCGGGGCGGCTCCCGTGGGCTCGCGAATGTGGATCCTTCGTGCCGTCGTCGTCGCAGCCGCTGCGGCGGGACTCTGGGCGTTCTATAGCGATGCGTTCCGTTCGTACCATCCCGTGATCGCCGCGCAACCGGAGATCGGATCGGTCAGCGCATCGGGCCGCATCAACAGCACGCTCGTGGTTGCCCGCAAGGAAGGGCCGTTCATCATTATCTCTGCAACCGAACTGCGCCAGCGCCGCATCGTTCGTTTCTTCGACCCCGAATCCGTGCAGGCGTTGCCGGTGATCGCGTACCTGACTCCCGCCGGCCGCGTGGTGACGGCCATGAGCATCAGCGAGAACTGCCGATCCCGGGATTTCTATCTGGAAGGTGAGAACATTCATTGTGCCTCGTGCCCTTCCTATTGGAACGCGTTAAGTCTGGAGGCCTATGCCTGTTGCCAAAAGTACTATCCGGACCCCATCCCCAGCACCATATTGGGAGACGAGGTCCGAATCGAAGCGTCCGCGATCCGCTTGTGGCAAACGCGGTCCTGAAGAAGCACTGCTGTGCGCTCCCTGCCCCTGTTCTTAGAGACCTCCATCGTTAAAGGACGACCCTATGAGCTCTGACATCGAACGCTGGGTGGATGAAACCGCCCGTGTCACCCGTCCGGACCGCATTGTGTGGTGCGACGGATCCCGTCAGGAATACGACGGCCTCATCCGGTCCATGCTGGCGGACGGGACGCTCACGGAGCTGAATCAGAAGACGCACCCCGGATGCTATCTCCACCGAAGCCACGTCAGCGATGTCGCGCGCACCGAGCAGCTGACGTTCATCTGCACGTCGGACCGGGACGATGCCGGACCGAACAACAACTGGATGGATCCCGCGGACGCCAAGGAGAAGGTTGGCGAGTTGTTCGAGGGATCGATGAAGGGGAGGACGATGTACGTTATTCCTTACCTGATGGGGCCCGTGGGTTCGCGGTACAGCAAAGTGGGGGTGGAGGTCACCGACAGCCCGTATGTGGCCGCCAACATGCACATCATGACCCGCGTCGGCGGCGTTGCGTTGGAGCACTATGCTCGCACGGGGGAATTCGTGCCGGGACTGCACTCGCTCGGCGATCTGTCGCCCGACCGTCGGTTCATCATGCATTTTCCGGAAGAGAAGCTGGTGTGGAGCATCGGCAGCGGTTATGGCGGCAATGCTCTTCTCGGCAAGAAATGCTTCGCGTTGCGGCTCGCGTCGCATATGGCCCGACAGCAGGGGTGGATGGCCGAGCACATGCTGATCATTGGCCTCGAGGACCCGAGTGGCAAGGTCACCTATATGGCGGCAGCATTCCCCAGCGCGTCGGGGAAGACGAATCTGGCAATGCTGGTTTCTTCGATGGCCAGTCAGGGATACAAAGTGTGGACCGTGGGAGATGACATCGCTTGGATGTACATCGATGCGGAGGGACGCCTGCGCGCTGTGAACCCCGAGGCGGGCTTCTTCGGCGTCGCCCCCGGCACAAGCGCGAAGACGAATCCCATCGCAATAGAGACCATCCGGGAGAACACGATCTACACGAACGTGGGAGTCACGGCAAAAGGTGAACCGTGGTGGGAAGGGATGGGAGTCGAACCGGGGGATGGCGTGACCGATTGGCAAGGGAGGCCGTGGAAGACCGGCAACGAGAAGGCGGCGCATCCGAATTCCAGGTTCACGGCACCTGCGCGGCAATGTCCGACGATCTCGCCGCACTGGGAAGACCCGGAAGGCGTGGTGATCTCAGCGATCATCTTCGGCAGTCGTCGTTCGGCCACCGTGCCGCTCGTGTACCAGAGCGTCAGCTGGCAACACGGTGTCTTCATGGGATCGAGCATGGGTGCCGAGACCACGGCGGCGGCGGCAGGAGCCGTCGGTGTGGTCCGAAGGGATCCAATGGCGATGCTGCCGTTCTGTGGCTACAACATGGCAGACTATTTCGGTCATTGGCTGGAGATGGGGAAGCGGATGAAGCACCCGCCGCACGTGTTCCGCGTGAACTGGTTCCGGAAGGACGCGGACGGCAAATTCTTGTGGCCGGGCTACGGCGAGAACATCCGCGTTCTCAAGTGGATCCTCGAGCAGGTCGAGGGGCGCGGCAAAGCGGTGGAAACGCCTCTCGGATTAATGCCGACGGCGGATGCGATCGACACGTCCGGAATGCAGCTTGCGCCCGATGCCATGCGCACGCTGACGTCGGTGGATGCCGACGGATGGCTGCGCGGCACGGTTGAAATGGACAAGTTTTATCGGCAATTTGGCGACCGGCTCCCCCGGGAGATCTGGGAGGAACATGCCGGGTTACGCAGACGGTTGGGCGGATGATGCATTGGTCACTTTCTCACGAATCCAGGACACCTGTCATGAACTCTCACAACAGTCGCTTCATGTTTGCCGCAGGATTTGTGCTCGCCGGTTCACTCGTGTTCCTCGCGTGCAAGTCGCGGAGTTCTCAGGGTGAGAACTCTCTCCAGATCAAAGGATCGGATACGATGGTGAACCTCGGCCAGGCATGGGCGGAGGAATTCATGAAGCTCCGTCCGGAATACTCGGTCGCCGTGACCGGCGGCGGTTCCGGTACGGGGATCTCATCGCTCATCAACAATACATGCGATATCGCCGAGGTATCCCGCGAAATGAAAGCCGGCGAGATCGATATGGCGAAGTCGAAAGGCGTCACGCCATTCGAGATCAAGGTCGCCCTGGACGGCTTGGCGGTCATCGTCCATCCCTCCAACCCGGTGAGCGAACTCACGATCGAACAACTGGCGGATATCTTCATCGGCAGGGTCACGAACTGGAAGCAGGTCGGTGGCCGGGATGAGAAGATCGTCCTGCTGTCGCGTGAAGTGAATTCCGGAACGCACGTCTACTTCAAGGAGCATGTGGTCCGGAAAGGCGTCGCTGATGGAAAAGAGGAGTTCGCTCCGGAGGCACTGATGCTTCCCAGCTCGCAGGCCATCGCGGATGAGGTAGCGCAGAATCCAGATGCGATCGGCTATTTCGGCATGGGGTACATCACCAAGAAGGAGAAGGCGATCCACGTAGCCATGTCATCGGGCGCTCCGTACGTCGCGCCGACGATGGAGAATGTCGTGACCGGGGATTATCCCATTTCCCGCCCCTTGCTCATGTACACGAAGGGTGAGCCGCAGGGAGCGGTGAAAGCGTTCATCGATTTTGTCCTTTCACCGGAGGGCCAAACCGTGGTGAAGAAGATCGATTTTGTTCCCGTGAAGCCCGTGGAGCACGGGACGGCGCCCATTCGTTGATGCACCCACCAAGGAATCTCCGACTGTGAACCTGAGAAAAGCGCGCGAATACCTGATCGAGCGCACCGTTTTTGTCAGCGGTATCACATCGATCGTCATTGTGGCGCTCATCTTTGCCTTCCTGCTCAAGGAAGGACTGTCCATCTTCGCCACGGGATCGGCATGGCACTTCCTGTTCGGACTGAATTGGTATCCGATATCGGATCCGGCACAGTTCGGAATTCTTCCGCTGATCGTGGGGTCGCTTGTGGTGACCGTGGGTGCCGCCGTGCTTTCGGTGCCGATTGGCATTGCGAGTGCCCTGTATATTGCTGAGATCGCGCCTCCGCGCACGAAAGAGGTGCTCAAGGCGGGCATCGAATTGCTGGCGGCCATCCCTTCGGTCATCATCGGATTCATTGGCATGGTCACGCTGGGTCCGTTCATCAAGATCCTGTTCGACATTCCGACGGGCCTGACGGCATTAACAGGGTCCTTCACGCTCGCATTCATGGCCATGCCGACGATCGTCTCCATCGCAGAGGACGCGATCACGGCAGTGCCGCGACAGTACCGGGAGGCGGCGATCGCCATGGGGGCGACCAAGTGGCAGACCACCTGGAGGATCGTGGCGTATGCCGCACGGCCCGGAATGGTGGCGGCGGTGATGCTCGGCATGGGGAGGGTCATTGGTGAGACGATGGCGGTCATGATGGTGACGGGCAATGCGGCCCTGATTCCGCATTCCTTCCTTCAGCCGGTCCGGACGTTGACCGCCACGATCGCAGCGGAAATGGGGGAGACGGTTCAAGGGGGTGATCACTACGCAGCCCTGTTCGCCATTGGCATCGTGTTGTTCGTCATCACCTTTCTGATCAACGGCGTGGCGGACTGGTACCTCCATCGCACCCAGAAGCGCTGAGCGACATGGACGTCCGAACTGAACAAAAGCTCGCCATCTCCGTGCTCTTCCTGTGCACGGTCCTGGTGGTGTTGCCGGTGCTGATCATCCTCGGCATCATTGTGGCCAAGGGCGCAAGTGCGTTGAGTTGGGAGTTCTTGTCCGAGATGCCGAAGAACGGCATGAATGCCGGCGGCATCCTTCCCGCCGTTCTCGGCACGCTCTACCTCGTGCTCGGTGCCGTGCTCTTCGCTGTCCCGCTCGGCGTCCTTTCGGCCATCTATCTCGTGGAGTACTCCCGCGAAGGGCGGGTCAGTCGCCTGGTCAAACTCGCCATCGTCAACCTCGCGGGCGTACCATCGGTCGTCTATGGACTGTTCGGACTGGGGATCTTCGTTGTGTTCCTCGGGTTCGGTGCATCGATCCTCTCGGGGTCGCTGACGCTGGGGATCATGATCCTTCCGGTCATTATCACGGCCTCGCGGGAGGCGCTGGAAAGCGTCCCGCGGTCCTTCCGCGTCGTGAGCTTCTCTCTCGGCGCCAGTAAGTGGCAGACCATTCGTCACGCAGTACTTCCCCATGCAATACCGGGGATCCTCACGGGCACGATTCTGGGACTGGGACGTGCCGCAGGTGAAACTGCGCCCATACTTTTCACAGTAGCGGCGTTCTACCTCCCACGGCTGCCGCAATCGGTGTTCGACCAAACGATGGCCCTGCCGTATCATCTGTACGTCATCTCCACCCAGGTGCCGGGCGTCCCGGAGAATGTGCGATTCGGTACCGCGCTCGTCCTGCTCCTCCTGGTTCTGCTGCTGAACCTCGCGGCGATCCTCCTCCGATATCGATTTCGGAAACTCAAACGATGGTAGCGCCCTTGGAATCGGCATTTTCCGTTCAGGATGTCTCCCTCTTTTTCGGCGAGAC
>CAYIHQ010000083.1:0-1887 GCA_964362905.1 uncultured Ignavibacteriaceae bacterium | reverse complement strand
ACGAGATCTTCACGATCATCGGTCCGTCGAATTCCGGTAAGTCATCGTTCCTCCAGTCGCTGAACCGTTTGAACGACCTCCATCCGGCCTATCGGATGGAAGGAACGATCCTGCTCGACAACGTCGATATCATGAGATTGGACGTGGAGGAGCTTCGGACAAGGGTCGGGATCGTGTTCGCTCTCCCGTTCCCGCTGCCCATGACCATCTTCGAGAACATCGCCTACGGGCCCCGGATGCATGGTCAGAGAAACAAGGCGAAGCTGACCGAGATCGTGGTGAAGAGCTTGAACGATGCCTTCCTCTGGGACGAGGTGAAAGACCGGTTGTACACGCCGGCCATGAACTTGTCCGGGGGGCAGCAACAGCGGCTGTGCATTGCACGCATCCTTGCCGGTGAACCCGAGGTCATTCTCTTCGACGAGCCGACCTCCGGCTTGGACCCCATCTCCACGGCACGCGTCGAAGAGACGCTGCGACTGCTCCAGGAACGGTATACGATCGTCCTCGTGACCAACAACGTCGCGCAGGCGGCCCGAGTGGGGAACCGCACCGCGTTCTTTCTCATGGGAGAGCTCGTCGAACTCGATCAGACCTCGACCATCTTCACGACTCCGCGGGACCAGCGGACGGACGACTATGTGACGGGGAAGTTCGGATGACCATGGAGAAGCCCATCATCGAGACCAAGAGTCTCAACCTGTTCTACGGGTCATTCCAGGCTCTCATCGATGTAGACATGAACATCGAAGACCGAAAGATCACGGCGCTCATCGGTCCGTCGGGGTGTGGGAAGTCGACACTCGTCCGTGTCTTCAATCGGATGAATGACCTCATCGATGGCGTGCGGGTGACCGGACGTGTGTTGGTTCAAGACGAGAACATTTACCGCCCGTCCGTGGACCTGATCACGCTGCGGCAAAAAGTGGGGATGGTGTTCCAACGGCCAAACCCGTTTCCGCTCAGCATCTACGACAACATCACCTTCGGATTGCAGGTGCATCGGTCGCGTCCCCGTGCTGAGTTCAACGAAGTCGTGGAGGGGTCACTGCGAAACGTCTTGCTGTGGGATGACCTGAAAGACCGTCTCCACCGTTCGGCCCTGAGCCTGTCCCTGGAACAGCAGCAGCGGCTCTGCATCGCGCGCGTCATGACCATGCGGCCGAAGATCATCCTCATGGACGAGCCCTGCTCTGCCCTCGATCCGATCGCCACGATGAAGATCGAGGCCCTGATGCAAGACCTGAAGAAGGAGTACACGATCGTCATCGTGACGCACAATATGCAGCAGGCGGCGCGCGTGAGCGACTACACGGCCTTCATGTACCTGGGGGAGCTGGTAGAGTTCGGAGAAACGAAGTCGCTGTTCCGGGCTCCAACAGTCAAGAGAACAGAAGACTATATCACCGGTCGCTTCGGCTGACCGGCTGGCGGCAGGACGGGAGAGAACAAACTATGGAACGACAACTTGAACAAGATCTGGAACACCTGAAGGCCGTCCTGCAGCGGATGGCGGCTTTTGTGGAGAGTTCCGTCGCTGATGCCTTGGGGAGCTTGCTGGATCGGTCGGCAGAACGGAGCGCGGTCGTGCTCCAAGGGGATGGTCAGATCGATTCGCTCGAATTGGAGATCGACAATCTGGTCCTCGATCTTCTGGCGTTGCGTCAACCAGTGGCGAGCGATCTGCGATTCATTCTGGCAGCCCAAAAGATCAACAACGACCTCGAGCGTATCGGCGATCACGCGGTCAATGTTGCCCAGTCCGCACGCGCGTCCGCTGGACGGGCTGAGCGCAGGGACCTGCTCGATCTCCCCGCGATGACGGAGATCGCAAAGAGTATGCTGCGTGATGCGCTCAGAAGCTTCTTCGAGCTCGATCCCACCCTC
>CAYIHQ010000082.1:2325-8135 GCA_964362905.1 uncultured Ignavibacteriaceae bacterium | reverse complement strand
TTTGACGTTGCGTCAAACGCGATCCTGACGATATCATTGACGGTCCATGCGTCAGCCACGGCCGCGGCTCAGGCGTCGGCTGACGTGGTACAGGTGTCGGCGTCCACGCGCGACAAATGGCTTGTCGTTCCTGAGGTTATGGAACTCGGGGAGGTGATCGCCGGGACCCCGACGACCTTTCGCCTGACGGTGCGGAATGAGGGGCTGCTTCCGGTGACGATTACTGGCATCGACACTCGCCGCGGACTGACCGCCGTTCAGACAACATTGCCGGTGGCCGTCCCTCCAATGGGTGAAATGAGCCTGGCACTCGTCGTAACTATCGGAACGGCGGGGACGGTGCTGGATACATTGATCCTCCGGTCGGACGACCCTCGCCACGTGACGGTTGTGGCGGTCCTGCAAGGACGCGCCGTCGAGTATTTTGCGATCGTGGATAACGGGGACCCGTCGGGCTACAGTGAAACGGGGAGCTGGAGCTACAGCGTGGCCCAGGCGTTTGGAAGCACGAGCCGATTTGCGTATCCCGCACCGGGAGTGTCGGCATCATTCGAAGCCGTCCTCACGAAAGGAGGCCGGTATCGCATCCTGGCGATCGTTCCGAGGACGGTCAATGCGTCCGATCGGGCCCGGTATTGCCTGTTGCTGGATAACATGCCCGTGGACTCGGCATTCGTCAACCAGAATGCGGGGAGTGGAAGCTGGGTGCCGATCCTGGACCACGTAATCCCCGGCGGGGCTCACGCGCGCGTTATCGTGACCGATGCGATGAACCCTGTGATCTCCGGCCGGGTGCTCCGGGCGGATGCCCTCCGATTCCAATGGGTGGACGATGCATCGACCGTCGTAGCACTCGAAGGTGCAGATGTATCGGGGAGAACGCTGCTCGGGGCCAACTACCCTAATCCGTTCAATCCCGAGACCACGATTCCCTTCCGCCTGCCGGAAGGGGGTTGGGTCTCGGTGAAGGTGTACGACCTGCTTGGTCGTCAGGTCGCATCGTTGGTGGAAGGAATCCTTCCGGCGGGTGAGCATACGACAGCGTGGAACGCCTCCCGCATGCCCAGCGGCGTCTATCTCTGTCACCTGGCGTTTGGCAGACGTCTGGAGATCCGAAAACTTCAGCTTCTGAGATAGGCGACGGCGCGTGTTGTAAACACGAGCGCCCCGAATTTCCAGGGCGCTTGTTCTTTCTGAGCGAGTTGACTTTGAGCCCGTCGTGGCTCAGGATCTGCGTGTGTTCGAACGAAACTTCTCCGCCAGTACCGTTTCGCAAGTTCGGCTCGCCGATCTCGGCCAGGTCATACGTTACTCTGTATGCCGGCTTCGCGATCTTGACGATACGGGCCAGGTCAATGGACGTGTCAAGGATCACTGTGCCGATCGCCATCTCGGCTGTGCGTGAAGGTCGGAATCGCACCAGGCCTGGCTGGGGCCTCTGGAAACTGGGAAGGACATGGAAAAGGACGATCTCGAAGGACTGCCTGAGATCCTGAGGGGGCTACTCATCCACAGCGTCTTGCTTCAATTGCCTCCAACTGCCGCTCACCCCAAGGGTATCAGCCCACCGGTCGAGGTAGCCGTGGTCGAGGAGGTGTTGTTGCACTTCGTAGACTCGGAGCGCATCTTGTGCGTGCTTTTGGCTTCCGCCGGAAAGCTTGGCCCATCGGAGCTTTGCGAGGATCGTATCTTCCGGCGATGAGACCAAGAGTTCCAGTCCCAACGCATGTTCCTTCCGTCGTCTGGCAAATCGTGAAACATCGAACGGATCAGAGGTCAGAAGCCAGAAATCCATCTTGTCCCCCTCCACAACGTCGAGCAGGCTGAACATTGTTCTCGCCGCGATCGCCTCCTCCACGGCCAATTTGTCCAGGTAGAACTCCGGCGGCGGGAATCGGGAGAGGAGCTTCTCGACCGCGTTCGGCGGGATTGCAACGACCAGGTCAATGTCGTGAGAGAGTCTCGGTTCCCCCTGCAGACTCGACGCAAAGGAGCCGGTCAGCATATATTCGCAGCCGAGCTCATTTAGCGCGCCGATGACAACGGCTAGAAGTTCCTGTTGTGACATTTCGCCAGTCGTTCGAGAAAGATCCTTCGGAGTTCCGGTTCGGAGATGTGCGGGTGGAGTCGTCGAAGCCCGTCGGCAAGAAGTTGCCTCCCGAGAACGGTCAGCTCGAGTGCTTTCCGAACGCGCTGATCGGGTGTCATTTGGCGCAACGCCTCAATATACCGCCGGTGGGAAGGTCGGGGCTTCGGGTCCATGGGTCAGCGGCAATATAGTCCACGGAAACTCAGATTTCCATTCGGCGCCGTTGGATCATGGCAATATTTCTGACCCGAGTCACGGGTGCCCTTTAAACCTCTCCGCCAGCACCGTCCTCAAATTCGGCTCTCCGATCTCCTCCAGGTCATACGTCACCCGGTAAGCCGGCTTCTTGATCTTCACGATTCGCCCCAGGTCGATGGGCGTACCGATGATCACTGCATCGGCGGGAACACGGTTGATGGTCGCTTCAAGGTCCTTGATCTGCTTGGGCGAGTACCCCATCGCCGGGAGCAGAATGCCGATGTTGGGGTAGGTGTCGAATGTCCGCTTCATCTCGCCCGTCACATACGGCCGCGGGTCGATCAGCTTCGCCGCGCCATACTTCCGAGCCGCCACAGTTCCCGCGCCGAACGACATCTCGCCGTGTGTGAGGGTCGGGCCGTCCTCGATCACCAGCACGGTCTTCCCCGAGATGTCCGCCCCATTGTTGACATGGATGGGCGAGGCTGCGTCGATGATCCGTGCCCTGGGATTGACGGAGTGGATGTTTGCCCGGAGCGCATCCACCTGGCCGGGTGCGGCGGAATCGATCTTGTTGATGATGACGACATCCGCAAGCCGGAGATTCGCCTCGCTCGGGTAATACGTCAACTCGTTGCCCACGCGCAACGGGTCGGCGACGACGATGTGAAGGTCCGGCACGTAGAATGGGAGGTCGTTGTTGCCGCCGTCCCAGATGATGACGTCGGCGTCCCGCTCGGCCTGTTCGAGGATCGCTCCATAGTCCACGCCGGCATAGATAATGATGCCGTTGACGATATGGGGCTCGTACTCTTCCATCTCCTCGATCGTGCAGTGGTGCTTCTTCAAGTCTCCCAGAGACCCGAACCGCTGCACTTTCTGCTTGGCCAAGTCGCCGTACGGCATGGGGTGCCGCACCGCGGCGACGCGGAAGCCCATTTCCTGCAGGATCTTCGCGGCCTTCCGGGACGTCTGGCTCTTACCGCTCCCGGTCCGAACGGCGCAGATCGATACGACCGGCTTGCGGCTCTTGATCATCGTCTGCGTCGCGCTCAACAATTTGAAGTGCGCACCCGCCGCGGTCGCTCGTGAGCCGACGCTCATGACATGCTGGTAGGAGACGTCGCTGTAGGAGAAGACGACCTCGTCCACATTGTGCTTCACGATGAGCTTCTCGAGGTTCCGTTCCTCGTGGATAGGGATCCCCTTGGGATAGCGCTTGCCGGCGAGCGAGGCGGGGTACTTGCGGCCGGCGATGTCCGGGATCTGCGCGGCGGTAAATGCCACCACTTGATACCTGGGATCGTCCCGATACACAACGTTGAAGTTGTGGAAATCTCGCCCCGCCGCGCCGACGATCAGGGTCCGGATCGGTTTCGCGCTCATGCCAGCGCTCCTTCGGACTTGTGTGCGGGCGCGGCGGCCGTGAGGACGCGGCCGAGGCGTTCGAGTGCCCAATCTATTTCTTCCTTCGTGATGACGAGCGGGGGCGCGATCCGGATGACGGTCTCGTGCGTCTCTTTGCACAGGATGCCTTCCTTCAACAGCGCCTCGCAGAATGGACGTGCGGGGCGGTCGAGGACCAGCCCGATCCACAACCCTCGTCCTCGCACCTGTTTGACGTAAGGTGACGCGATGGCTCGCAACTTGTCCATGAAGTATGCCCCCAATTCGAAGGACCGCTGAATGAGCTTCTCGTCGACGATGACGCGGAGGGCAGCGATCGCGGTCGCCGCCGCCAACGGATTGCCGCCGAACGTCGAGCCGTGATCGCCCGGTTTGAACACGCCGAGTACTTCGCGTTTCGCAAGCATCGCCGAGATCGGGTAGAACCCTCCGCCGAGGGCTTTGCCGATGATGACCGCGTCGGGCTTCACGCCTTCGTACTCGTACGCGAAGAGACGTCCCGCACGACCGAGGCCCGACTGGATCTCGTCGCAGATGAGAAGCACGTTGGACTGCCGGCAGATCTCCTCCGCCTTCTTGAGGTACCCTTCGGGCGGAACGACGATGCCAGCTTCACCCTGGATGGGCTCGATGAGGAAGGCAGCGGTGTTCGGTGTGATGGCCTTCTGCAGAGCTTCAGAGTCACCAAAGGGGACGATCACGAATCCCGGAGTGAAGGGACCAAATCCGTTCCGATACTGTTCATCGGTCGAGAAGCTGACGATGGTCGTCGTGCGTCCGTGGAAGTTGCCGGCGGCGACGATGATCTCGGCCTTTCCGTCGGGCACTCCTTTGACAGTCATGCCCCATTTGCGCGCCGCCTTGATCGCCGTTTCGACCGCCTCCGCTCCCGAATTCATCGGGAGGCACATGTCGAAGCCGGTGAGGTCGTGGAGTTCCTTTTGCAGGAGCGGCAACTGGTCGTTTCGGAATGCGCGACTCGTGAGTGTGACGCGCTTCGCCTGTTCCTGGAACGCCGCCAGGATCTTCGGATGGCAATGCCCCTGGTTCAGTGCGGAGTAAGCGGCGAGGCAATCAAGGTAGCGATGTCCATCCACGTCCTCCACCCAAACGCCTTGGGCCTTTGTGATGACGATATCGAGGGGATCATAGTTATGCGCGCCGAACTGGTCTTCCAGCGCGATGTAGTCTTGTGAACGCATAGATCACCGGTTAGAGTTGGAAAGAACTAGTGTCAGGGAAAAGGATATCTCGCCACAACGTGGCCACTTCGTGGCAGCGACGGCAACGACAGCGGCGAACAGATAGTATCAGATCATGATATGTGGCGTCTTCTCAGCAACGCTGCCGTCGCCCTGCCTGCCGCAGTGTTCCGCGGCACGCAGGCAGGCGCGGCGCCGCGTGAAATTCTTTACGGTTCGAGCAACATTGTGAGCAACGCCATACGCACGAACAACCCGTTCTGCGCCTGCCGGAAGTACGCCGCCCGGGGGTCGCTGTCGACCGCCGGGTCGATCTCCACGGAGCGCGGCAACGGATGCAGCAGGACGGCAGTGGGCTTGAGACGCTGCAACGTGGCGACGTTCAGGTTATAGATTCCCGGGTTGATATCGCGCGAGCGCAATCGTTCGGGGTCGATTCGTGTTTGGTACACGACATCCACGGTCGGGAGGATGTTTCCAGGGTCAGAAGACAACTCATATCGGACGCCGTGCTCGTCGAGATACTGGAGAATGTCGGTCCCGATCTGCAACTCGGGTGGCGCGATAAAGAAGAGCTTCACCCGGTCGAACTTGCCCAACAGATACGCGAGCGACCGTACCGTCCGACCGGCGTCCAGCGCCCCCATGAAGGCCACCGACAATCCGTCCAATGTGCGGCATTCTTGCTGGATCGTATACAAGTCCAATAATGCCTGGGTCGGATGCTGTCCGCCTTCTCCGTCTCCCGCGTTGATGATGGGAACGGGGGAGACCGCCGCGGCCCGGCGCGCGCCGTCCTGCTCCCCAGACCGGAGCACGATCACGTCGCACATGCCGCCGATGATGCGGATCGTGTCTTCCAGGTGCTCGCCCGGGACCTCGGCTGCGTGGGCCCTCGCCACCTCGGAATGCCC
>CAYIHQ010000082.1:0-2315 GCA_964362905.1 uncultured Ignavibacteriaceae bacterium | reverse complement strand
ATTGAGCTGACTCCGTACTCAGGATCCGGCCGCCGAGACGCTGCATGGCGGCTTCGAACGACAGGCGCGTGCGGGTGGAAGGGCCGTAGAAAAGCGTCGCCATAATCTTCCGCTCATAGTCGCGCGTGCCGCCCCGCGTAGCAATGGTCTCCATCTGACGGGCCCGGGCAAAGAGCTCGTGGAGGCCGGGCACCGTAAACTGCTGCGATTCGATGATGTGCGAGAGCTTCATGTCGTGCTCCGTTACTCAGCGTGCGAACAGAGGAGTTACCGCAAAGGCCGCCAAGCACGCAAAGAACACCAAGACAAATTGGGAAAGGGATGTTCTGTGTTCAGGAAATTCTTGGCGAACTTGGCGGTCGTCTGATCTTCCAGGCCCTTGGCGCGCCTGCCTGCTGCAGGCAGGCTTGGCGATACATCATTTCGAACTCCTGAGGGACATTCATCGTACCACGTGCGTTCCGGCCTTCCCGTCGAGGGCCTCCAGCAGGCATTCGTAGGAGGTGATGATGACCTCCGAGCCTCCATTTCTCAGATAATGGACCGCAGCTTCTACCTTCGGTCCCATGCTGCCGGGAGGGAACTGCCCCTCCGCCATCCATCCCTCCATCTCTCCAACAGTTGCCCGCTCGACACTCCGCTGCGTCGGTTTTCGATAGTCGAGATACACGGCGTCGGCGTCGGTACTGATCACGAAGAGTTCGGCGTGCAGGTCCACGGCCAGAAGGGCCGACGCGCGGTCCTTATCGATCACCGCCTCGGCTCCGGTCACCCGGTAGCCGTTCTCGATCACCGGGATGCCGCCTCCGCCGACGGCAATGACGATCATTCCAAGGTCGAGGATCTGACGAATGATGTGCCGTTCGAACACTTCCACCGGTTCGGGGGACGGCACGACGCGCCGATATCCGCGGGCCGGATCCTCCACCATCTTCCATCCGAATCGTTCGGTTTTCTCTTCCGCTTGCGCCCGCGTGTAGAATGGCCCGACGGGTTTGGTGGGGTTCTTGAACGCGGGGTCGTTCGGGTCGACGCGGACCTGCGTCAGGACGGTCATGACAGGCGTCAAGAGCCCGATCTCGCGAAGTTCGAACTCCATCGCCCGCTGAATCAGGTAACCGATCTCACTCTGGGTTGTGGCGACGCAGACGTCGAGGGGATGCGCGTAGACTTCCGCAGCGGCCCGTTCGGACCGGAGGAGGGCGGCTCCGACCTGAGGACCATTGCCGTGGGTAATGACAATGCGCCAGCCGCGCTCGACCATCCGGACGATGGACCGCGCGGTGGCGTGGGCGTTGGCCAGCTGCTCGTCGATCGTGCCGCGCTGGCCAGCGCGAATGAGGGAATTGCCTCCGACTGCGATGAGCGCCGTCTTCGGCACAAGGGCTCCTGGTCTATCTCATGAGTTGATACATCACGGCCTTCTGCGCATGGAGCCGATTCTCCGCCTGCTGAAAGACCACGGATGCCCGGCCGTCGATGACCTCGTCAGTCACCTCGTCCCCACGGTGGGCAGGCAGACAGTGCATGAAGATGGCGCCCTTCTTGGCCTTGGCCATGAGTGTCGCGTTCACCTGATACGGACGAAAGATCGCTTTGCGTGCTTCCGCCTCCGACTCCTGTCCCATCGAAGCCCAGACGTCCGTGTAGACGGCGTCGGCTCCCGCGACGCCTTCTACGGGATCCCGCACCACTTCAATGCGTGCGCCGGTGGCGCGGGCATCCTTCTGTGCATCGGCGAGGGCGGTCGCGTTGGGATGATACCCATCCGGACAGGCTACCGTCACGTGCACCCCGAGACGCGCGCCGGCGAACATGACCGAGTGTGCAACGTTATTGCCGTCGCCGACGTAGCAGAGCTTCAACCCCTTCAGTTTCCCCTTCACTTCCTGGAGGGTCAGAAAATCGGCCAGCGCTTGACACGGATGGGAGAAGTCCGTCAGTGCGTTGATGACAGGGATGGATGCGTACTTCGCCATGTCGACGACAATGTCGTGGCCGAACGTGCGGATCATGATGCCCTGGACCATCCGTTCGAGGTTCTTGGCAACGTCGTGGACCGATTCCCGTTTGCCGCGGCTGATCTCCGAGGGCATGAGGGGAACGGAGAAGCCGCCGAGCTGGTGGATCCCCACGTCGAACGTGACGCGCGTGCGGAGGGAGGGCTTCTCGAAGATCAGTGCGAGTCCCTTGCCCTTCAGCGACGTCGCATATTTCTTTGGGCGTTTCTTCATGTCGGCCGCCAGCTTGAGCGTGGCCATGAGTTCTTTGGACGACATGTCGCGGATGGAGAGAAAATCTTTTTTCATCGGAGG
>CAYIHQ010000081.1:0-8177 GCA_964362905.1 uncultured Ignavibacteriaceae bacterium | reverse complement strand
GGGATTTTCGCGTGCGGCCGTCATCCGTGCTGCCGTGGGGATCGGCCTGGCCACGGTGATCGGAGCGGCAACCATGTCGATCCTTCCGAGCATCGATCAGCAGTGGATGGGCAGGATCCTCGCATTTTCGGCCGGGACCGTCCTCTACGTTGGTGCCACGGACCTCATCCCCGAGATCAACAAGTGCGAAGAGCGCATGCCCCCGCTGATGGTGTTCGTAGGCATCGCGCTGTTCTACCTGAGCGAGCGGCTCTTGGCTGCCCTGATCGGGCATTGACCTCGAACCCGGCGCGTTCGCAGAGGCCTACACGAGAAGGCTGAGCGCCACCACCACGAACAGCACCCGAACGACGATGCTGTGTCGTTCATGCGGGATCTTGTCGATCCATCGGCGTCCGATCCACGCACCCACCGCCATCACCCCTCCGACATAGACTCCCCAGAGCAAGGTTTCTGACGCCAAGGCATCGAGGCGCTGATAAGCCACCGCTTTGGTGAGATGCACGAACACCGCTGCCGTCGCTTCGCTCGCAATGTAGGAAGCGGGGGAGAGCCCCATGCTGAAGAAGATCGCAGCCGTCAACGGTCCGGAGAATCCAAAGACTCCGGAAAGGAACGCAGACGCCGATCCCGCGAGAGGCAGCGCCCAGAGGGGCCATGTCCGGCGCATCAGGGTCTTGCGCACGAACATGAGGGCGATGAGGAATACGGCAAGCAGCTTCTGAACCGCCGCCGCAGGGACCTCGACGAAGACGAGTGCCCCGGCAATGGCTCCGGGGATGGCACCAGCCACGAAGGCGCCCACCTGCCGCCAGGCAATGACCCTTCGGCCTAGAATGGAACGCGCAGCATTACTGATGAGACCTGCGACCGTGAACACTGGGATCGCGCTCGCCGGGCCGAGCAGATGGACCAGAACGGGGAGAAGCAGCAACGAACCGCCGAAACCCGCCAGGCTCGACAAGGTGGAGGCAATCAGCGCAACGACCGTCAGGATGGTCAGAGACAGAAGATCAATGGATGGCGCAGGCACGGCAGGCGGAGCGGGTCACGCTTTACCTATTCGGGGACGCTTCCCGATGCGTGTGAGAGGAGGGAAGAGATCGCGAACCGGTGCAGTCCGCCGATGCTGCCGTAAGAACTGAACGCGTAATCCACGAGGTATCCTCCCACTGTCACGCCGATCCCACCCGAGAAGCCCGCCAGCCCCGCCGTCGTGCCGAGGCGCAAATCCTTACGCAGCTGATTATTGTAACCAACGCGCAATCGTAGCGACGAGGAAAGGTCGAACTCTGCGCCCGCCGAGAATTGCAGCAATCGGTCGCGGAGCGGAACATCAGGGTCCTGCAGACGGTAAAGGTTCAGGTTGAGATAGACGGGAAGATGCTCGGGTCGTTTCGTAATGCCCACTCGAACGTCCAGGGGCAACGATTCCCGCACACCGTTGAACGTCGAGAGTTGAGTGCCAGCATGTAGCACCGCGACACCCACGGCCAACCGCTCCTCGGGAACAGTAAAGAGGAACCCGACGTCGGCTGCCAGGGCCGAAGACCGGTAGTCGGCGATGGAAGAATGGACAATCTTGACCGAGCCGCCAAGGAACATGGTCGGAGAGAGTGGGAGGGCGGCCCCGACCGTCAGCGCCAGGTCAGTGGCAGAGAACGTGCCTCCGGTGTTCAACAGGGCGTCCGTCTCGTCGAATGTCCCGTAGTGATAGTACGTGACACCAACCGCGACGGGTCCCACCGGATCCCACTCGGAGGCATACACGAAAGATCCGCCATTGATGTCCATCAGGTGGTCCAAGTACGCGGCCGATGCCTGAGGGCCACTGAGCGTTGCCAAACCGGCCGGATTGACGAAGAGCAGGTTGGGGTCGTTCTGCATGCTGAGGAATGCTCCCCCCATCCCGGCAATTCGGGCGGAGATGTCGCTCCGAAGAAATTGGAACGCGGACTGAGACGTGGCGCGCGGCGCGAGGCTGATCGCCAGCATCATGATGGCTCCGATTCGACGCATGAAGCAATGTAGCGAGGATTGGCAGGAGATTCAATTTTCCCGCGCGGGCCTGCGGATCTTGGTAAACCGGGAAGCGATATGGGAGATGGGGAGGGCGGGGCGTTGCATTTCCGCGGGGTTTTGGGTACATTACTTAACTTGATGAGCAATGGAGAGAGTATGAAGAAGGCAATTCATCCAACGTACAAACGATCCGTGATCACCTGCGTCTGCGGAGCCACGTTCGAGACCCGCTCGGCCGCGGGCAACCTCCACATTGAGATCTGCTCTGCCTGCCATCCGTATTACACCGGCAAGCAGAAGCTTCTCGATTCTGCTGGACGGATTGAGCGGTTCAAGCGGAAGTACGCGGGCAAGACCCAGGCGGCTGCCCCCGAACAGGGCGCTCCCAAGGCCTGAGCAGGGCGACGCGACGAGGAAGCGGAATCCCGGTGGGCCGGGATTCCGCTTTTTTTCTTTATATTGCCCTTCACCACGACCCATGCCCGCCAAACCCGAGCATATCTGTCTCTTCGAAGATCAGGGTGCGACGCGCTTCTCTCCGCTCGTCTACTTCCGGCCCGTTTACAACCTTCGATGCGGCATCACTTCACTGCGAGAGAAGACCCTCCATCGCTTTCCCAGGGCCGGGTTCACCCTCCACTGTCGTGCCTTTCTGGCGAGCTACATGCGCCACCGCAACCCGGGCGTACTGGTGAATGAGATCCCAGGCGATCGGTGCCTGTTCGTCAATGGCCGCGTGGTGGCGGATGACCGGCTTCCCCGGCTCGTGTCCACCAAGGCGACGGGCGATGTGGTGTTTACATCCGGCGATACGGTGGTCGCGGCCTGGGTCAGTGGTCCGAATCTCGCACGGCTCCGTCGCGGAATGGACCGGTTTTTGGACATGAACGATTTTTCCGGCCTCCCGCGGGAGGAGGTGGAAGCAGAGATCGCCACGTTCCCCTGGGATCTCGTCCATTGGAACGGAGCGCAACTGGTGGCCGACTATCGAACGCTTGTGGGTTCGAAGCGCTCTCCCGTGTCCGCTTCGTCGCTTCGGCGCCGGGGCGTCCAGGTCCTGGGCTCGGATCAGGTGTATGTCCGGGAGGGCGTATCCGTGAAGCCCGGGTGTGTGCTCGACGCGGAGGACGGACCCATCTTCATTGGACGCGACGTGCACATCCTCTCGCAGGCATCCATCATGGGTCCTGCGTCGATCGGGGAAGGGTCGTGGGTCAAAGTCCATGCGCAGATCTATCCCACCACCACCGTCGGCCCGGTGTGCAAGGTCGGGGGGGAGATCGAAGGTTCCATCTTCCACGGGTACTCCAACAAGCAGCACCACGGATTCATCGGCCATTCCTATATCGGTGCGTGGGCGAATCTGGGCGCTGGAACGACGAACAGCGACCTGAAGAACAACTATGGATTGGTGCGTGTGCAGACCGCGGACGGCATTGTGGAAACCGGCCAGCAATTCGTCGGTTTGATGCTCGGCGATCATTCGAAAACGGCCATCAACTCCATGTTCAACACGGGTACCATCGTCGGTGTCTGTTCCAACATCTTCGGGTTCGGCTTTCCGCCAAAGTACGTCCCTTCGTTCTCCTGGGGGGCTGCCGGCGAGACCTTCACCACGTTCAGCATTGACCAGGCTGTCGAAATGGCGCGTCGTGTCATGTCCCGCAGGTCCGTCCAGCTCCTGGACGTGGAGGAGGGGCTGTTCCGCACGATCTTCGATCTGACCGCCGACGAGCGGCGCAAACGCGGCATGCCCAACTGATCACCATGACCGCACCCCCCACCACACCTGCCGCCGAAGCAGGCACAAAGCTGTTCGCCGGACCCCGGGGGATCGCCGTCAAGATCCTCAATCGCGTCGGACGATCGGATGCGTACCTCGATCGCCTGCTCGACCATGAGCTTCGCTCCGATGACATCAATGAGCTCGACAAAGGGCTCATGAACGAAATCGTCACCGGCGTCATACGGTGGCAGATGAAGCTCGATTGGGTGCTCACGGGATTCTTCCACGGGAATTTCACCAAGGCGGAGACGAACATCCGAAACGCCCTGCGGGTGGCGCTCTACCAGATCCTCTTCCTCGACCGCGTCCCGCACTCGGCCGCGGTCAACGAAGCCGTCGAATTCATCAAGCGGCTCCGCGGACAGAAAGCGGGCGACCTTGTCAATGCCGTCCTTCGCAATATCATCCGGAACCTCGAGAACATCCGGTACCCCGACCCCAAGGAAGATCGAATCCGGCATTTGTCCGTGGTCGAGTCCCACCCGTACTGGATGACCCGCCGATGGGTGGAGCGGTTTGGCTACGATGACGCGCGCCGGTTGATGGCCGCGAACAACCGAGTCCCCGACCTCTGCTTGCGGATCAACCGTCTCAAAACGGATATCAAAGCATTCCACGCACTGCTCGAACAGCATCAGATCTCGTTCGGCGTTTCACGCTACCTGGAATGCTTCATCCGTGTGCCGCACATGGCGGACATCGGGTCGTCGGACATGTTCCGAAGGGGGTATTTCTCAGTGCAGGACGAGAGCGCCGGTCTGGCGGTGCGACTCCTCGACCCGCAGCCAGGACACCGCGTGCTGGACCTTTGCGCGGCTCCGGGGGGAAAGACGACGTTCATGGGTGAGCTCATGAACAACACCGGAGAGATCGTCGCCGTGGACCGCTACGAGACGCGTCTCAACCTCGTGAAGACCGCGGCACAGCGGACCGGCGTCACGATCGTCGAGCTGCTGCCGGGTGACGCGTCGGAGGTGGACCTGGCCCCCGGGGATCGGGTCCTGGTCGATGTTCCCTGTTCCGGACTCGGAGTGTTGGCCAAGAAGCCCGACGCCAAGTGGCATCGCGAGGTCGAAGACATTGAACGACTGAGTGCGACGCAGGAGGCGCTCCTGCGGAATGCAGCCCGCCTGGTCCTCCACGGCGGTGTGATCGTCTACAGCACCTGCACCATCGAGCCGGAAGAGAATCGAAAGGTCATCGAGGTGTTCCTCCGCGAGCATCCGGATTTCACTCTGGAAGCGGCCGGGCAGTTCCTTCCGGCCGATGTCGTCGGGCCCGACGGATTCGTGGAAACGTATCCGCACACGCATGGCATGGACGGTTCGTTCGCCGCCCGCCTGCGCCGCACGAAGACCTCCTGAATTATGCTCACTCGGCCCACCCCCAGTTTCAGATCCCCATTGAGAGGTGTGTGATGAAAACAGTCACGGTCCTCACAGTGGTTGGCGGCGTGATGCTTGGCTGGATGTTGGCCAGGCCGTCTGTCGCTCCCTCTTCCGATCCGCTCGTCTCGACATTCTCGATCGTGGCGGTCGACCTGGAGAACGGCGACGTCGGTGTGGCGGTGCAATCGAAGTTTCCGAACGTGCGTCCGGTGGTACCATGGGCGCAGGCGGGTGTCGGGGCCGTGGCGACGCAATCCTTCGCCAATACGACCTATGGACCGCGCGGACTGACGCTGCTGCGCAATGGAGCGACCGCCGAAGAGGCATTGCGGATTCTCATCGCCACCGATAGCGCGCGAGACAGCCGGCAGGTGGGCATCATCGACATGCGGGGGAACGCCGCCACGTGGACCGGCAATGAATGCTTCGATTGGGCGGGTGGAGTCGCCGGAGCGACGCGGGGTACGAAGGGGGAGATCGTGACGGGAAAGGGCTTTGCAGCGCAGGGAAACATCCTGGTCGGCAAGCCCACGGTCGAAGCCATGGCCCGCACATTCGAAGAAACGAAGGGATCGTTGGCCGACCGTCTTGTCGCGGCACTCGTGGCTGGCGGAAAGGCGGGCGGAGACCGGCGGGGGGAACAATCCGCAGCACTCCTCGTGAAGAGGACCGGCGGATCCTACGACGGCACGTCCGACGACTACATCGATATCTCCATCTACGATCATCCGACGCCGCTGAAAGAGCTCGAGAGGCTGTATCGCTTGCACAAACTCTTCTTCTTCCGTTCCGAGGAGAAGAACCTGCTCGTCATCGACGCGGCCATCTGTCGCGAACTGCAGGCGATGCTGAGCGACAAGAGCTATCGGGGCCATCAATTCTACGCCGGCCCCGTCCACGGTACGTACGACGAAGCCACATCGAAGGCTCTCAACGACTTTATGGGATGGGAGAATTACGACGTCCGTATTCGTTCGGACAACCGGATCGACCGGGAAGTGCTGGAAGACTTGCGGGCCAACTATCGCGCCTGGCAGCGGTCGCCCCGGTGAGAAGCCGATCCTCGGCCGTCATTCCGACCCCCGTGCGGGCCATCGCCAACACCCCGACAGGAACACTTCTATGACTCCGAACGCTTTGCTTGCCGAAGAACTGCGACGTATGGAATCATCGCAGACCTACAAGGTTGAGACCCCATTGCGGTCCGCCCAGGGCGGCCGGGTCAATGTGGGAGGGAAAGACGTGGTGATGCTCGCGTCCAACAACTATCTCGGGATGTCCAACCATCCCGCCATCCGGGCTGCGGCGATTGACGGCATCCGCAAGTTTGGCTACGGTGTCGCGTCGGCCCGGTTTCTCTGCGGGACGCAAACCATCCACCAGCAATTGGAGCGAAAGCTGTCGGCATTCGTCGGCGCGGAGGACACGATCCTCTTCTCCTCTTCGTTCGCTGCGAATGTCGGGTTCTTCTCTGCCCTGACGAACGAGAAGATGGGACGCGAGACGTACAAGGACGTCATCTACAGCGACCGGTTGAACCATGCCAGCATCATCGACGGCCAGCGCCTGTCGCGCTCCGAGGTGACCGACAAGAAGATCTACGAGCACAATGATACCGCGCATCTGGAGCGACAGCTGGTGGAGGATCAGGACAAGGACTATCGCCTTCGGATCATCGCGACCGACGGTGTCTTCAGCATGGAAGGTGATATGGCGCCGCTTCCGCGCCTCGTGGACCTGGCAGCTCAACATCGGGCGATCCTCTTCGTGGACGATTGCCACGGGATCGGAGTGATGGGCAACACCGGCCGGGGGACGACGGAACACTTTGGCCTTGTGGGCAAGGTCGATGTCATGGTGGGAACGCTCGGCAAGGCGATCGGCGGGTCGGCGGGCGGTTTCATTAGCGGCACCAAGGACATGATCTCCTACCTGCGCCAGAAGGCGCGGACATACGTGTTCTCTAATTCCCTCCCCCCGCCTATCGTCATGGCATCCATCGCCGCCATCGACATGCTGAAGAAGGACCGATCCATTGTCCGGCGACTGCAGAAGAATACCGCGTTCTTTCGGCGCGAGATCCAGGCGCTCGGATACCGGATCCTGGAAGGCATCCATCCGGTCGTGCCGATCATGCTAGGCGAGGCGGAAACGGCGTAGCGGATGAGTGCGGAGTTGCTGAAGGCCGGGGTGTACATCAAGGGCCTCTGGTTCCCCGTCGTCGCGCACGGCCACGCGCGTCTGCGGGCGCAGATCTCTGCTGCCCACACGCAGAGCGACCTGGACCGGGCACTCACGGCATTCCAGAAGGTCGGGAAAAAACTCGGCGTCATCTGACCCATCCTGCCATGGCCTCGTCCCGCCTGACATTCCTGGACCTCCTGCGCGGCGGCGCAGCGTTGGTGATGATCGAGGTCCACGTCGTCAACGCGTTCCTGATGCCTTCGGTTCGTGATGCGGCGTGGTTCCCGGCGCTCAATTATTTGAACGGGCTGGTCGCGCCGGCGTTCCTGTTTGCGGCAGGATTCGCGTTCGCATTGACCTCGGATCGGGCAGAACGGAACGGCGCCGGCGATCGCCGTCCGAGGATCCTCAAGAGTCTCCGTCGTATCGGCCTCGTACTCGCGTCCGGATACCTCCTGCATCTTCCGGGATATGGCTGGTCCAAAATGGCCGCAGTCTCGGAGACGGGGTGGCTCCGGTTTGTGCAGGCGGACATTCTCCACACGATCGCCGTGGGGCTGGTGCTGCTGCTCTTGGCGAGAGAATTCCTCGGCGGAGTCAAGGGACTCATTCGAACCGCCGCGCTGATAGGCACCGGGTCATCGCTCATCGCGCCATGGACGTGGCTGTGGGATGCGCAGTCGGTGTTCCCTGCGCCGATCGCCTCGTACGTGAACGGTACGCCGTACTCGCAGTTTCCGCTCTTTCCCTGGCTGGCCTTCCTCATGGCGGGAGCTGTGACCGCGGCGCTGTATCCG
>CAYIHQ010000080.1:0-8203 GCA_964362905.1 uncultured Ignavibacteriaceae bacterium | reverse complement strand
GCCATCCCCGGCGTTGAGATGCCAATTCTGCTCCTGCCGATGACGGTTGGCCTCTTCTTCTGGGGAGTTCGCGTTGCCGAACGGATGGAAGCGTACTACGGCCCCGACCCCGCCGAGGTGACCGTGGACGAGGTCGTCGGTCAATGGATTACTGTCCTCTTCCTCCCCAAGTCGGTCGTACTCATGGTCGCGGGGTTCTTCCTCTTCCGCATCTTCGATATCATCAAACCGTACCCGGCTCGCAGGTTCGACCGGCAACGAGGCGGCTACGCGATCATGATGGATGACGTCGTGGCCGGCATCTACGCCAACCTGGTCCTCCAGGCCGCCTACGCGCTCGGACTTTTTTCCGCATGATGACCGCAGAGATCATTACCATCGGCGACGAACTGCTCATCGGGCAGGTCGTCAACACCAATCAGGCGCACATCGCCCAGCGCCTCAACGAGGCCGGGGTCGTCGTCAAGGGAATGACCACGGTGGGCGACAACCTCGAAGCCATCGTTGGTGCGTTAAAAGAGGCGTTTGCGAGTCAGGACGTGGTAATCGTCACGGGAGGGCTCGGGCCTACGCACGACGACATCACGCGCGACGCCGTCTGCACTTTTTTCAAGACCGATCTGGACTTCCACCCGCCGGCCCTGGAAAATATCCAACGCCTTTTTGAATACCGCGGCATCCCCCTCACCCGCATTAATCGCGACCAGGCCCTGGTCCCGCGCGGATGCGAGGTCATTCCCAACTCCCTCGGCACTGCTCCGGGCTATCTTTTTCATCGCGACGGGCATACGATGGCCGTTCTGCCGGGAGTTCCCTACGAAATGCAGACCATGATGCAGGAGACTGTCGTCCCATTCCACGAGAAGCAGAATCCGGGACAGGTGGTACGGCATCGCACCATCAAAACGACGGGCATCGCGGAATCAATTCTGGCCGAGCAGTTGGGGGACATTGAAGCCCTCGTCCCTTCTTCCGAGTCCCTCACGCTTGCATTCTTGCCGAGTCCGGCGGGTGTGCGGTTACGAATCACCGCCGTTGCACCCGATGCGGAAACCGCTCGGCGACGCATCGCGGCTTCTGAGGAACGCATCCGCGCAAAGGCGTCGAAGTACATCTACGGAGTGGACGACGAAGACCTCGAACAGGTGGTCGGCGCGCTTTTGCAGGAACGCGGCTGGACTCTCGCGGTCGCCGAATCATGCACCGGCGGACTCATCCTGGACCGACTCACCAATGTGCCCGGCTCCAGCGCCTACGTCGAACGCGGGTATGTCACGTATTCGAACGCTGCAAAGGTCCGCGACCTCCAGGTGCCCGCCACCCTTATAGAGAAACACGGTGCGGTCAGTAAAGAGGTAGCAATCGCAATGGCAGAAGGCGCACGGAAGGCGGCCGGGACCACTTTCGGTCTCTCGACGACGGGTATTGCCGGTCCCTCGGGTGCGACGCCGGACAAACCCGTCGGTCTCGTCTATGTGGGATATGCGGACGCGGAGGCGTCGCTGGCCGTGCGTTTCACATTGGGCGAGGGTCGCAGGCGGGTAAAGGAACGCGCGGCGCAGGCGGCTCTTGAACTCTTGCGCAAAAAGCTCCTGAAGGACTGAGCCGTGGAAGTCCTCCGGTGCTTTCTGGCACTTACGCTCGACGAACACGCACGCGCGCAAATGGAGCAGGTGCAAGGCCAGCTCGCCGACAGGGGGGTGCGGGTCCGGTGGGAATCGAACGACAAGGTTCACGTGACGGTTCGTTTTCTGGGCGATACCACGGAGAAGAGGCGATCGGATCTTGAGGCGGCTCTTTCGCCTTGGGCAAGCGGCTCAGCTCCCATGGACCTCGTGTTCAACGCGCTCGGCGCCTTTCCATCTTCCGAGCGCCCTCGCGTGATCTGGGCCGGCGCCTTCCCGACGGATATCCTCATGGCATGCGGACAGGAGGTCGAGGAGCTGTGCCGCTCCGCCGGCTTTCCAGCGGAGTTGCGGCCATTCCATCCCCACTGCACGTTGGCTCGCGTGCGGGAACGGGATGACGTTCACGCCTTGACAAAGGCGATAGAAAGGATTACTTTTGACCCGATTCTTGTCCGCGCCTCGGAGCTGGTGCTCATGAGGAGCGTCCTACTCCCAGGGGGGTCTCAGTACCGCGCGCTCGCATCGTTTCCACTCAATCGTTCCCGGAGTATTCCATGACCGACTCAGCGTCCAAAGAAGCAAAATTGCAAGCCCTGAAGATCGCCATCGAGCAGATCGAGAAGCAGCACGGCAAAGGCTCGATCATGAGACTAAGCGAGGGGCCCATCCAGCGCGTGGAGTTCATCTCCACCGGCTCCATCTCTCTCGATGCCGCACTCGGCATCGGCGGCGTTCCTCGTGGACGCGTGGTCGAGATCTTCGGTCCGGAATCGTCCGGGAAGACGACGATCTGTCTCCATATCATCGCCGAAGCGCAACGCGCCGGCGGCGTGGCGGCCTTCATCGATACCGAGCACGCGCTCGACATTGCGTATGCGCGCAAGCTGGGGGTGGAAGTGAACAACCTCCTCCTCTCCCAGCCGGAATACGGCGAGCAGGACCTGGAGATCGTCGATACGCTCGTCCGGAGCAATGCCTTCGACGTGATCATCGTCGATTCCTTGGCGGCCCTGACGCCTCGGGCGGAGATCGAGGGCGAGATGGGCGACCCTACGATGGGAGTCCAAGCCCGCCTGATGTCGCAGGCGCTTCGAAAACTGACGTCGGCCATCTCGAAGTCCAAGACGACGGTGATGTTCACAAACCAACTCCGGATGAAGATCGGCGTCATGTTCGGCAACCCCGAGACCACCACCGGAGGCAATGCGCTCAAGTTTTATGCGTCCGTCCGGCTCGACGTACGCCGCATCGAGGCCATCAAGGACGCAACGGGCGTGATCGGCAATCGAACCCGTGTGAAAGTGGTGAAGAACAAGGTCGCTCCTCCGTTCAAAGAGGCCCAGTTCGACATCCTCTATAATGAGGGGATCTCGAAGCTGGGCGATCTGATCGACACGGCAGTCGAGGCCGGCGTGATCGTAAAGAGCGGCTCGTGGTTCTCTTACAAAGAGGACCGGATCGGCCAGGGGCGTGAAGCCGTGCGGACCTATCTGCAGGGGAACGAGCCGGTCGCTCGCGAGATCGATACGATCATGCGAAAGAAGCTGGGGCTGGTGGTCGACACCGAAGAGGCGCCGAAGGCTGCGGCGAAGGCAGAGGCGGCTCCCGCCAAAGCCGAAGCACCCGCCGGCAAGAAGGGCGGCAAGCAGTAACGCCGCTCGATCCCACGCGAGGCTCGGGAAGGGCGGCCTGTGCAGATCATTCGGCTTGAACGGGTACGGTCCCGCCCTCCGCGGGTCCGGCTCCATGTGGAGGACGGCCCTCCGCTCGTCGTCAGCGACGAAGTGATCGCACGGTTCGCCGTCGGTGTGGGGGATGAGTTGGGAACGGCACGTTGGGAAGAGATCCGACGGGCGCAGGAATCCGGCGAAGCGAGGCGCATCGCGATCAACTACCTTTCGTACCGGCCGCGGAGCGAACGAGAGGTGGTTCGTCACCTTGTCGGGAAGAAGATCGCGGAGGAGGTGGCCGAGCAGACAGCCGCACGCCTGCGATCCCTGCAGATGATCGACGACGACGCTTTCGCCCGAATGTTTGTGCGAGACCGGTTGCGGCGAGGCGGCCACGGGCCCGGGTTGCTCCGCCAATTGTTGATCCAGAAGGGTGTCGCCCGCGCAATCGTCGATCACGTGGTACCGGAGCTGGCATCTGAGGAGAACCAACGCACCGCCGCTGTTGCGTTGGCGCGGGGACGCCTCCGGCGTTCTTCGGGTCGGAAGGAAGATGCCCTCCGACGGCGCAAGCGGCTCTACGATCTCCTGCTGAGAAGAGGATTTTCTAATGACATAGCGCGTGCAGCGCTGCAACTGCTTAAGGTGTGACCCGCATGCAATCCTTCGGTTCCAATCGTCCGTTCATCAAGGTCCTTGGCCTCCTGGCCATCGTCGTCAGTTCCTTCTGGGTGGCGTCACAGTTCCCGGACCTTGTCATTACCCTCATCATCTCCGGCCTGGCGGCCTTCATTCTTCGGCCGCTCGTCATGTTCCTGGAGTTCCGTGTCGGCCTTCGGCGGAGCATTGCGATCGGAAGCGTGTTCCTCGTGGTGGGCGGTCTTCTGGTGCTGACCGCGATCAACCTGGTTCCTTTTTTGATCGATCGCGCCCAGGGACTGTACTCGAGTCTGAAGAATTTTCCGTTCGACTTGAAACTGCGCGAAGCCGCCGTCAATCTCTCCGCCCAGTTTCCCATCTTCGACCCGCAGTCCATTTCTCAGAAGGTGTACGGTGCGATCGCGGGTGGGACCGAGTTCTTCGGGGCATTCCTGAACGGGCTCGCTTCCTTCCTCGTGAATCTCGCCATCGTTCCGTTCATCACCTACTTCATCCTCGCCGAGGGCGACATTGTCTTCAAGAAACTGATCGAGAAGGTCCCGAACAAGTATTTCGAGATGGCCTTGAACGTGCTGAACCGCATGCAGAAGGACCTCGTCGGCTACATGCGGGGCTGGATCCTCGACTCCATCATTATCGGTCTCCTCAGCGTCGTCGGCTACATGATCATTGGCGTGGACTATCCGTTCCTCATCGGAGCCGTGGCCGGCATCGCCAATCTCGTTCCATATCTCGGGCCAATCGTCGGCGCAGTGCCCGCCTTCCTCGTGACCCTGACGCAGTTCGGCGACTTCCAGATGGCCTTGCCGATCATTGTGCTGACCTTCACCATCCAGATGATCGATAACACGATCGTCCAGCCGTTGTGTTTCTCCAAGACGGTGGACATGCACCCCGTGACCGTCATTTTCGTGCTGATCATCGGCAACACCCTGATGGGCGTGGCCGGCATGATCGTGGCCATTCCCCTGGCGACCATTCTCAAGGCCACGGCGGTCGAGACGTATTGGGGCCTCAGCCGCTACCGCATTACGGCGTGACGCGCATCGTCGTCGATATCGAAACCCTCGCCCTCCCGCTCGACACGTTCGACGCCACGCAACAGGAATACCTCCTCCGGTTCGCCAACACTGACTCGGAACGCGAGGATGCTCTCCTCAAACTGAACCTCTACCCCGCCACGGCGCAGACGCTGGCGATCGGCATACTCAACCCGGATTCCGGCGGGGGCCGCGTGTTCGTCACCGCTCCGGAGCTTGCCTCCTGGTCCTCTCTGGACGGCCTGGTGCAGTTCGTGCCCGGCACAGAAACCGAAGTGCTCCAACACTTCTGGCAGGATGTCCTTCCGTACCGTCAGATCATCACCTTCAACGGCCGTGGGTTCGATTGTCCATTCCTTCTCTTCCGTTCTGCGGTCCTCGGAGTGCGTCCCACACGAAACCTCATGGGGAATCGGTACGACACCGCTGGACACGTTGACCTGCTCGATCAACTCACCTTTTACGGCGCATTACGGAAGTTCAACCTGGATTTCTATTGCAAAGTGTTCGGGATCGAGAGCCCCAAGGCGCACGGTATTACGGGGCTGGACTTGGGGGGACTGGTTGCGGAAGGCCGGTACAAAGACATCGCCGAGTACTGCCTCGGCGATGTTCGGGCAACGGCGGAATTGTTCCGGCGATGGGACGCCACGCTGAACTTTGACGCACGACGATAAGCGCGCTGGAGCCACTTCGGGCCTCCACACGTCCCACATAAAAAACACACTGGCCACAAAAAGAAAGAGCCCCTTCCGGGGCTCTTTTGCTTTTCATTTCATCGTCCGATCATCGGGTGGGCAGTCGTTGCACCCCAACGATGATCAAGCTTGCCGCCAGAAGTTTCGCCAGATCCCACCACGAGAAGATGAGAAATCCGAATGCAAAGGCGTCCGTCCATGTGGACATGACCGTCGCGTAGAGATGGAGCGTTCCCAGCGAAAAGATGATCAGGAGCCCCGCGGTCAACGAGGCCACCGTCCACCAGGCTTCCCGACGCCGTTCGGTCAGTGTCCCGATCACCCATGCGGCGATCGGAAAGGCGATCAGGTACCCACCAGTCGGGCCGAGGATCTTCGCGAGGCCGAATCCAAACTGCGAGAAGACGGGAAACCCCGCCAACCCGGCCAGCAGATACGCGGACATGCACAGAAAGCCATTGCGTGCGCCCAAGAGTCCGCCTGCGAGCAGAACGAACAATGTCTGCATAGTGAAGGGGACGGGATGATGCGGGATCTCGATCTGCGCTCCGACGGCGGTCAGAATGGCGAATCCCGACACCCAAGCCGTCTGCACAACGACGGACCCATGTGTCGCCGACCGGCGAAGGGCGAATGACGTGGAAGTGGACATGCGGTTGGTCTCCATTGAACTGACCTAACGTACGGAGCGAAGTGCCGAAAATCAACGGGAGATGGATTGTCTGTGATTTCCGAGTACATTTCCACCCGACCATCCTACAGGCATATCCCTATGCGCTCTCTGCATTCCATGGCAATTCTCCTCTTCTTTTCTGTTGCGAGTCCTGCCCAAACGTGGATTCCGCTCGGTTCCGTCGACAGCACGGTTCCCCCCCTCCGAACGATCATCGGCCACGACCTGGGCGAACGATTCACGGACTTTCGACTCATGGAACGCGCCATCGAAGAGCTGGCCCGCCACTCCCGCCGCGTCAAGGTCGAAACCTACGGAAGTTCGTACGAGCATCGCCCGTTGCGGGTCCTCATCGTCACGTCTGTGGAGAACCACCGACGGCTCGACGCGATTCGTGAGGACAATCTGAGACTCACGGATCCGCGCACACTCTCCGCGGCGGAAGCCGACCGGATCACGCGCGACCTTCCGGCCATCGTATGGATCTCGGCCGGTGTCCATGGGAACGAATCATCGTCCCCCGAGGCGGTCCTGGCGCTGGCCTACCAGCTCGCCGCCGGTACCGACGATCGAACGACGGCCATCTTGCGCGATGCCGTAGTCGTTCTCGACCCGACGCTGAATCCCGACGGACGAGAACGCTACGTCCAATGGTACCACCGCACGGCGACCGATCCACCGACGATGGGTTGGGACGGGGCCGAACATGCAGAGCCCTGGCCCGGCGGCCGCACGAATCACTATTTGTTCGACCTGAATCGCGACTGGGCGTGGCTGACCCAGCAGGAATCGCAGGCTCGCATTGCGTTGTTCCGGCGGTGGATGCCGCACACACACATCGATCTGCACGAGATGGGTGCGTTCAGCTCGTACTTCTTCTTCCCCGCCGCCGCGCCGTTCCACGAAGCGCTTCCCGCCGACGCCGTAAAATGGGGGGCCATCTATGGTGCGGCCAACGCATCCGCTCTCGACCGTATCGGTGCCCCCTACTACGTGGGTGAGAACTTCGACATGTTCTACCCGGGGTACGGAGATTCATGGCCCACCTTCAACGGCGCGATCGGGATGACATACGAGCAAGCCGGCAGCGGGCGAGCCGGCCTCGCCATCCGGCGTCCGGATGGGACTCTGCTGACCCTCGGCGACCGCATACGAAATCACTTTGCCACGTCGTTCTCGACCCTCGAAACTACGGTGCGACGCAAGCAGGAGCGATTGCGCGACTACGCGGCCTTTTGGAAATCCGCGCTCGACGTGCCCGGCACCACTCGGACGATCCTGATCCGCACCGACCGCGACCGCTCGCTGGGCGATCGACTTGCAGGGATCCTGCTGCAAAACGGTATCGAAGTGCACCGACTGACATCTCCGACAACTCTCGCGGCGCGCCCTTACTACCCCGCCCGGACAGAGCGCACGACCTTTCCCGAAGGCACCATCGTCGTATCGCTCAGTCAGCCACAGCGAAGGCTTGCAACCGCATTGCTGGAGCCGAAGACATCCGCACGAGACACGTTCTTCTATGACATCTCCGCCTGGTCGCTGCCCGTCGCCTATGGACTGCCGGCGTATGAGAGCGCTGCTCCGCTCCCCTCCTCGTCGGTGCTTCTGACGGAGCCTCCTGCGACCGAAGGACATGTCACCGGTGGAATGGCGGACGTCGCTTACCTCATTCCGTGGGAGACTCGAAACGCCTCAAAGGTTGTCTGGCATCTCCTCTTGAAGGGATACGTCGTGCATGCAGCCACCCGGGGATTCACGCTCAACGGACGCACGTATGGCGCTGGAACGGCCGTTCTCTTCAAAGGACTCAACCGACCCGAGCTTCACGCCG
>CAYIHQ010000079.1:0-8223 GCA_964362905.1 uncultured Ignavibacteriaceae bacterium | reverse complement strand
CGGACGCTCTCGAAGAAGCCGACGTCCAGGTGCGCCATCCCACCGTCGCCACGGCCGCCCGCGCCGTTCGCACCGAATGGCGAGACCTCCGTCTCCACGCGGCCGAGCTGGGTGCGGCGTCCGCACTTCGGTCTGCGCCGGCCTCGGGCTCGCGAGATCTCGAAGCGCTGAACGCCCACGTCGCAGGCCTCCGCCAGCGTGCACGGTCGATCATGCGGACCTATCCCAATTCTGGAGCCGTGGTACGCGCCGACACGGTCGAACTGGGCGAGATCCGGCGATTCGTGCCCCGCGGCATTTCAGCGGTGGAATACGTGGACTGCGGAAATGAGCTCTTGACGGTCGTCGTCTCGCGGGAGGAGGCGAAGGTGGTCCGTCAGCAGGTGGACGGCCGAAGCGTGCGCGACCGGATCGCGGAGTACGAACGCCTGATGCAGGATCCCCTTGTCTACACGGGGGGCGGAGGAGAGGCGAGCGTCAATCCGATGACACGTTTTGCGGTCGTCTCGACCGAATTGTATGACCTTCTGGTGCGCCCCATTGAATCGTTCATCGATCGCGGCGTCGTGTTCGTCGCCTCCGACGTGATCGACCGCCTGCCGCTCCATGCTCTGGAAAAGCAAGACGCCACGGGTCGCGTCGGCTACCTCATTGAGTATCTCAGCGTTGACTATCTTGCCTCCTGGTCCGCGCTGCAGTTCCCGACCCGCCCGGCTCTGCGGATGCAGTCCATCGTCGCCGTGGGGAATCCGAGCGGCAAGAACTGGTCCGTGGACTACGAGCTCCGGGACATCCGGAGTTTCTACCGTCTGGCTGATATCGCGATCGGGCAGGATGCGACGTGGGAGGCATTGCGCGTGAAGCGTCCCGATCTTCTCCAGCTTGCGACATCGTTCGGCCCGGGATTGCCCGCCTTCGGCATCTTCGTCGCGGCCGACTCGGGCCGGGCCGATGCCACGGTAGACGTGCCCTATGTTCGGCTGACCGAGCTTCAACCTCCACCGGTCGTCATCCTCACCGATGACCGAGGGGTGGCCGGAGGGCTGCAACCGTCCCATGCCATGCTGCTGCGGATCAACGGAACCTCGGACGTGTTCCTCAATCGCTGGACGGCCGACCGCAAGGCGGCGAAGTTCTTCAGCGAATTCTTCTTCACGCATCTCTCCAACGGGCTTGCGCCTGGCGACGCGTATCGTCAGTCCCTCCTCAACCTCATCCATACCCGCGACGTGAATCATCCGCGCTCGTGGGCGCAGTTTTTCCACTTCGGCGTCGGCTGAAAAACAGAACCGCCCCGGCGTTCTGCCGAGGCGGTGCGATTCTGCTTCCGTGATGGTTGTGGTCCGGCGCTTCCGGGAAGCGCTTCTACCGTCGCCGGATCTTGACGCTTCCGAGTCCTGAATCGATGCGGATGTCGAGCCGATGACGGGCGTCGCTGTATCCTTCCGTTTCGTACACCCCGCTTTTCGTCCGACGAAAGTCCCCCGCCAGGCTGAATCGGGAGAACCAGCCGTCGTCGTAGTGAAGCCGCGCATTGACATGGACCGGCACGTTCACGACCACCGCTCCGAGCCCCACGTCGATGCTCACATCGGCGTCCCGGACCAGGGTGCCCCCGAAATCCAGATTATAGTATCCGACTCCGCCATTGAAGGTCAGACGCCGGAAGTTCAGGTTCGACAGATTCTCTGCGGTGAACTTGCTGACGCCGGATTCGATCTCGACGTTGTCCGCCGGGATGGGATTCGGTTCGTTGCACCACAGTCGGACGTCGCTGGCGCCTGTCGAGACGCGCAATTCCTGGACCCTCAGGCCCGTAAGGTCGAGTTCGCCGCGGCCCGCTCCCAGTTCGACATCAAAGGAGATCGGAACGCGGTCGGTGCATTGCACGACGATCCTGCGATCCTCGACGTGCGTGTCGTTCTCGCCGAACACATGAGAGGAAGACTTGGACCGGATCCGCAATTTGCCGCGGGAGCCGTCCTCGTAGGTGACCTGCAGACGATCACGCGATTCTTCCGGGTCCTCGTACCTGACCACCGCCACTTTCCCCTGAGGGGCGCGCTCAAACACCAATGTGCCAAAGGAGACATCGACGATGACGATCAGTTCCCGCTCGGAAGAAAGGGGGAATTCTTTGGTGACCGGCTGGGCTCCGAGGGTGGTGAGGAGGCACGCGAGGGTCGGGAAACCGTATCGAAGGGCGTTACGCATGGGGTCAGGTCCGTCAACAGGATGTTACGGTCCCGGACGGGAGAAGTTTCACGGGCGGATGCCGTAAGTCCTAGTAATGCCTCATCTTATCCCGCAGAAACTTGTAGAGCATCTCGCGGGCCCTGAAAATGTGCGCTTTGACGGTTCCGATGGGCAGCCGCAGCTGTTTCGCGATCTCCTGGTATTCCTTTTCTTCGGTGTGGCGCAGGATGATGACCTGCCGGTACTTGGCCGGCAATGAGTCGATTGCCTCCTGGAGGAGTCGCTTCCGTTGGGAATCGATGATCTCCCGATCCGGTTCGTACGTGCTGTCCGGGAGTTCGAAGGTGTAATCGCTGTCCTTGGATTCGATCGGCTTGTCGATCGAGAAGGTGTGCAGCTTCTTCCTGCGGATATGGTCGATGCAATTGTTTGTCGCGATCTTGTACAGCCAGGTCGAGAACGCGTATTCCTCGTTGAAACCGCGCAACGAGCCGAAGGCCTTGATGAAGGCTTCCTGCGTCAGGTCTTCGACCTCCACCCGGTTGCGGATCATCCGCGCGATGAGATTGAAGATGGCGTCGTGGTATTTGGCGCGCAGGCGCCGGAATGATCGCTGGTCGCCTTCGAGCGCGCGGCGGATCAGGACGGAATCCTCGTTGCGTGACTCCTGACGGCGGTCGGTCACGGACGGCGATGCAGTGCGGAAAGGGGGGACCGAAGGAGCGCGCGATTTCCTGGGTGACTTCGCCATCCGAACGGGATTGCTGCAGGTGGATTGTCAACATAGCAAAAAGACGGCGGACCCGCAACGCGATGCCAGGCGCTGCGGGCCGCGTTGCTTCCGGCACCGGTGTTTTGTACCTTGAACATCCCCCATGTCTCTCTTCATCACCTTCGAAGGTCTCGATTTTTCCGGCAAGTCGACGCAGGTGCGCCGCCTGGAAGCCGCATTGCGGACCTCCGGCCACAACGTGTTGGTCCTGCGCGAGCCCGGCGGGACGACGGTTGGTGAGTCGATCCGCACGATCCTGCTGGATCGATCCACAGTGCACCTTACACCTGCGGCGGAGATGTTCCTTTTTTCCGCCAGTCGGGCGCAACTTGTCGAGGACGTGATCCGCCCGGCGTTGCGGCGCGGAATCGTTGTCGTCTGCGACCGATTCTACTACTCGACCACCGCGTATCAAGGGGGAGGACGAGGGATCGATGCAGACGTGATCCATGCTGTGAACACGGCCGCTACCGGCGGGCTTGTGCCGGACCTGACCCTGTTCCTCGATGTGCCGGACGATGAACGCAGTCGCCGCCGGGAAGCCATGGGAGCAGCCCGGGATCGCATGGAATCCAACAGCGAAGATTTCTACCGGCGCGTGCGGGACGCATTCCTCCGCCTTGCCGCGACCGAATCCCGGTTCCAGGTCATCGACGGCACGAAGCCCGAACAGGAAGTGGCCCGTCAAATCGGGGACCTCATTCATCACATCCGCCAACGCCATGACTCTCGGTCGTAATGCACGGCGCCGACTTCTTCAAGCGGTGCCCCTCCTTCTTCTCCTTGCGTGCGCGCTCGTCCTCTTCATCGGGGCGGACGACGGCGAATTGTTCTTCCGCATCAACAAGAGCATCGACCTGTTCGGGAAGGTGTACCGGGAGATCGCGCTACAGCATGTGGATGACACGGACCCCGAGCGACTGATGCATGCGGGCATCGACGGCATGCTGGAAGGCCTTGATCCCTACACCGTGTTCCTCGACGATCGGGAAAGCGACGAGATCGACCTCGTCACGACAGGCCGCTACGGCGGCATCGGTGTGAGCATCGGCGTGCGTGACGGCGCCGTCGTGATCGTGAATCTTATGGAGGGACTCTCCGCCTCGCGGCAAGGGTTGGCGATCGGCGACCGGCTGATCGAAGTAGAAGGCTCCGCGGTGTCGACGCTGAGCCCCGAAGAGATCCGTCGCCTGGTGCGCGGCGCGCCGGGCACGGAAGTGCGTCTGAAGATCCAACGGGAGGGAGAAACGGCGCCGCTGGACTTCGTGCTGGTCCGGGAAGACATTCGTGTCCGGAACATCTCCTACAGCGGTCTGGTGGAATCGGGGATCGGCTACATCCGTCTTGACCGGTTCTCTCGCACGGCGGGCGAAGACGTTCGCGTGGCGCTGAAGGAACTCAAGACAGCGGGACCGCTGCGCGGCGTGATCCTGGACCTGCGGGACAACCCCGGCGGCCTGCTCGACATGGCCGTGGAGGTCGTGTCCGCGTTCGTGCCGGAGAGCAGCTTCGTCGTTTCAACCAAGGGGAGACGCCCGGAGTCCGAGCGCCGATACCTGTCGGTGCAACAACCGCTCACTCCGGACCTGCCGCTTGTTGTGCTCGTGAACGGCAACAGCGCCAGTGCAAGCGAGATCGTGGCGGGCGCGGTGCAGGACCTTGATCGCGGCATCGTCGTCGGGACCAGGACCTTCGGCAAGGGATTGGTGCAGACGGTCTCACGTCTCACAGAGACTGCGTCACTCAAGATCACCACGGCACGCTATTACACGCCCTCGGGACGATGCATCCAGATGCTCGACTACGCGCACCGGGGCAAAGACGGCTCTGCGCAGGCTGTCCCAGACAGCCTCCGTAAGACGTTCTCGACGCGCAACGGGCGGACGGTCACCGAAGCGGGCGGCATTCTCCCCGACAGCGTGATCATGGCCCCCGACGCCGGGCCGTTGGTCGTCGGATTGGTGCGAAAAGCGATGTTCTTCAAGTACGCAGGCGCGATGGCCGTTCGCAGCCGTCTGGACAGCACCACACAGGTGACGGACCGAACACTCGCCGATTTCGAACGATTCCTCGATTCCACAGGCTTTCGGTATGAAGAGGACACCGAAGAGGCGTTGCGGGCGTTGCGACTGCTCGCGCAAGAAAGCCGGTACGAACGGGGCTTTTTCGACGGGTTGGATGACCTGGAGCGCCTGACGCAGGCGGAGAAACGACGTTCGATGGAGCGGTACCGGGAAGAAGTGCGGATGGGACTGCGGCAGGAATTCGCGTTGCGGACGAGTGGAGAGCGAGGACGAATCCAGGCATCGTTCGACGGTGACCGACAGCTGGCGGTGGCCATGGCCCTCTTGAAGAACACGGCAGCGTATCAGCGCCGGCTCTCCCCCTGAGCCACGAGGTCAGAACATCTCGATCTGTGGCAGGGCTCGGTGGACGAGTGCCGCCAGGTACTTGAAGTCCTGCGGCCGATGGACAAAATCGAGGTCGTCGGTCGGCACGATTAGCAGCGGGCCGATCGTATAGCGTCGGATCCAATCTTCGTAGTGGCTGTTGAGCCGCTCCAGGTACGCCCGCTCGATCCCCTTCTCAAAATCCCTTCCCCGTTTGCCGATCTGTTGGACCAGCGTGTCGACCGACGCGCGCAGGTAGATCATCAGATCCGGCGGCTTCAAGTACGTCATCATCACATGAAAGAGGGAGACGTACGTCGTGTAGTCCCGCTCCGTCATCCGTCCCATCTCATACAGATTCCTCGCGAAAATCTCCGCATCCTCGTAAATCGACCGGTCCTGAATGACCGACGTTCCGGACTCGACGATCTGTTTGTGGCTCTTGAACCGGTTGGCGAGGAAGTACATCTGGAGGTGAAAGGACCACCGTAGCATGTCGCCGTAGAAGTCCGCGAGGTACGGATTGTCGTCGACCGATTCGTAGTACGGCTTCCACGTGAACCGGTCGGCGAGGAGACGTGTCAGCGAGGATTTTCCTGCGCCGATGTTGCCGGCGACGGCAATGAAGAGGGGCCGGGAGGTGGCCATGGAAGGGTGCGGCTACTTGAAGGCCCCGACGGCGGCCTTGACGGTCTCGTGGACGTCGAAGAGGGTCGTCAGCTTCGTCATTTCGAGCAGGTTCTGGACCTTTTTCGATGCGCGGGCCAGCTTCAGTTCGCCCCCTCCCTTGCGCATCGTGCTCATCCCGCCGATGAGCATCCCGAGGCCGGAGGAATTGATGAACTGCACCTCTCCCAGGTCGATGATCACCCGGGTCTTCTTCTTGTCAAGGAGGGTGCGCAACTGGTCATTGAGCGTGTTCGCATCAGGTCCACCGAGCACATTGCCGGAGAGGCTGATGACGGTAACGCCCTGAAGTTCTTTGGCGGTGAACTGCATCATTGCGATCCTCCGCAGGTGCGCGGACTCAAGCCTTGGCGCGTCGGCGCGGCCAGTCCAGCACGATGGCGCTTGCGACGTAGATGGACGAATACGTGCCCGTGAACATACCCACCACGAGGGTGAAGGCGAAGGCACGCGTCACCTCACCTCCGAACACCAGGAGAACGAGGAGGACGACGAGGATCGTGCCATTCGTGATAATGGTCCGTCCGAGCATCTCGTTCAAGCTTCGATTCATGACCGACCGCAGATCCATGCTCCGATAGAGCCGTTCGTTCTCACGGATCCGGTCGAAGACAACGACCGTATCGTTCACCGAGACGCCGACCAGGGTCAGGAGCGCTGCGATCACTTCCTGCGTGATCTCGAGGTTCAGTCCGGGAATGACGCCGTTGAGGAGTGACAGGACGCCGACCGTTACGATCACGTCGTGAAAGAGCGACACGACGGCGCCGACGCCGAACACGAACCGGAACCGGACCGCCACGTAGAGGAGGATGGCCACCAGCCCCCAGATGATCGCGTATAATGCATCCTCGCGAAGCTCCTTGCCGATCTTTGGCCCGATCTTGTACTCACGAAGAACCTTGAAGCCGCCCGGACCGAAGGTCTGGGCCAAGGCATCCTTGATCCGGTCGCCGACCACCGTGCCTTCCGCCTGTTCCGTCGTGCGGATGATGATGTCCGTCGGTTCGCCGAATGTCTTGATCTCAGTGCCGACGAGGCCTGAGTTGCCGAGGGTGGTACGGATCTGGCCGATGTCGGGGCTCTGGCTGAAGCTGACGACGATCTCGGTGCCGCCGAGGAAGTCGATGCCGAAACTCATGCCGCGGACGAGGATCGAGATCAGGCCGACCCCGATCACGGCGCTCGAGACAAGGTACCAGAACCCGCGGACGTCGAGGAAAGGAATGTTCGTTTTCTTGAAGAGACGCATGTTGGATCCGTCAGAAGTGGAGCGTCACATCAGCCGAGATTCGGCTGATGGCCCCGGTCGATCATGATGTCGAAGATCAGGCGTGTGATAACGATGGCGCTGAACATGGAGGCTGCAATGCCGATCATCAGGGTCAAGGCAAATCCCTGAATTGGGCCTGAACCGAATTGATACAGGACGATGCCGGTCAGGAGCGTGGTCACGTTGGAGTCGAGAATGGCCGTGAAGGCCTTCGTGTATCCCGCATCGACCGCCGCCCGCAGCGTCTTGCCCCCTTCCAGTTCCTCCCGAATGCGTTCGTTGATGAGCACGTTCGCATCGACGGCCAGGCCGATCGTCAGGACGATGCCGGCAATGCCCGGCAGCGTCAGCGTGGCCTGGAAGCCGGCCATGACGCCGAGGATGAAGAGGATGTTGAACACCAATGCAAAATCGGCGACGAATCCGGCGGTCCGATAGTACAGAACCATGAAGAGCACCGTGAAGAGGAACGCATAAAAAGTGGCCGACAAACCGCTCCGAATCGAGTCTTCTCCGAGTGACGGTCCGACCGTCCGTTGCTCGATGATGGCGACGGGGGCGGGAAGGGCGCCGGCTTTCAGGACGATCTCGAGCAGCCGGGCTTCGGCCGGTGAATCCATGCCGGTGATGCGCGACCGACCGCCCATGATCTTGTTCTGGACGACGGGAGCCGAGAACACCGCATTGTCGAGGGAGATGGCGATGCGCTTGTTGATGTTGGCGCCCGTGATGCGGGCCCACTCACGCGCACCATCGCTGTTCATCTCCATGTTCACGATCGGACGGCTGTCTTCGGGGTCGGTGCTGGCCCGGGCGTCTGTCACGACGCCGCCGGTGAGTTCCGGTATCTTCTTCACCGGGAAGACCGTGAAGTATTCAGACCCGTCGTTGTCCTTGATGGTCTT
>CAYIHQ010000078.1:0-8292 GCA_964362905.1 uncultured Ignavibacteriaceae bacterium | reverse complement strand
CAAGAGTCAGTTGCTCTACCGATTGTCTGCCCGCCAGCCGAAGGCACACAACATGTTGCGAAGCGACATCTACCTACTGGCGAAGGCGAGAGCCATGGGTGCGGAACATTGTAAATTGAAAATTGCAAATTGTAGATTGAGAAGACTCGAGCTAGAGGAAGAAGCAGACATCCGCCTTTCCAAGCGCCTATTCTTGTTCCTCCTGATTAGCCTCCCCAGACTCCCCTACTACGGATTCGGAGTTGTTGCTGGGGACTGGGTAGGTGGCAACGTCGCCGGAGCTGGAACCGCCTGCTGGATCACGCTCTCCCGTGTCGCCGCTCCGCGTGGGAGCAGCCACAAGTTGATGACCAAGGCCAACACTATGAAAGCGGTGGCCAGCACTTGCGTGCTCTTTGCCAGGAAGTCCGATGTTCGGCGGACACCAAACACTGCGCCCACGTTGCCGGAGCCAAATGCGCCTGCAAGGCCGCCTCCCTTGCTGGACTGCATTAAAACAACCAGGATGAGGAGGCCGCTGACGATAACTTCGATGATGATGGCGAATGTGTACATAGTACCTCAGTCATGAAAAAACCCGCACGCGCGGGGAAATGAATAATAGCCGATTATGGGCGAAAAAGCAAGCCCCCGATGCAACCCGCCAGCCTGTCACGACTTCCTGGTTCTCGTTCTCTTCCGCAGCGACGCTCGTTCTCGCTTGCCCGATTTCCGGGCCGTCCTTGCCGCCAGGAATTGCTCGACGAACTTCCCCAGCACGTCGAACTCCAAATTCACGCGGACGCCCGGCTTCCAGGTCTCCACGGTCGTTACGTCCATCGTGTGGGGAATGATGGAAACGGCGAAGGATGTTTCTCCCACTTCAGCCATGGTCAGGCTGATCCCGTCGACAGCGATCGAGCCCACGGGAATGAGATGCTGTGCAAACCTTTTGGGCGCCGAGATCCAATAGTGCCAGCTGGTTCCCCGCACTTCCACAGACCGGATCACCCCCATCCCATCCACGTGCCCGAGGACGAAGTGTCCTCCCAATCGGGTGCTCGGCAACAACGGACGCTCCAAATTCACCCTGTTCCCGACCGTGAGGGTTCCCAGCGTTGTCTTCTTAAGGGTCTCCTCAACGGCTTGGACGACAAAAGCACCGCGCGTCCGCCGTACGACAGTCAGGCAGACTCCGTTCACGGCGATGCTATGATCGACTGCGAGCCCCGGAAGAACGGTCCTGCCTTCGATCTCGAACGTCACCCCTCCCCGCCGCCTCGACATGCGGCGTATCCTGCCAGCCTCTTCTACCAATCCCGTGAACATCTCAATTCCCTTCAGAGAATGCGTCGAACATTTTGCGGGCAACCTGCGCCATCAGTCCCTTGGCCTGGCGCTGGTCTTGCCAGCCCCTTGTCAGAATGACCATCACCATTCTGCTCCCGTCGGGCAACAACAGAATGCCGGAATCATGCTCGACTCCCGTGATGTTCCCCGTCTTGTGGGCGACTCGAACATCCGGCGGGAGAAGTGCCGGGATCTTGTCCCGGAATTGCTGCCGCAAGAGGACCTCCACCATCGCACTGTCATCCTGTTCACTCACCGCCTTCCCTTCGGCTAACGCCGCAAAGATGGTCATGAGGTCGACCGCGTTCGTCGTGTTGTTCAGTCCCTTCTCGAACGCTTTCCCATCCTCCACGCCCCGCAGGATCTGAATATCCGGTGCACCGAGCCGCCGCATGGTCGCCGTGGTCTTGTCAGCGCCCACAAGCTCAATGAGGATATTGGTGGCAAGATTACTGCTCACCGTGATCATCTGCTCGACCAGGTGGCGGATCGTGGTCTTCTTCCCCAGAATGCCGTACATCGAATCGTCGGAATCATCCTTCAGATCCATACTGTACACGGAACTGTCGACGATGCTTCTGAATTCGTTCGTGACAAGAATGCTGTCGTCCAGGTTGAACAGGCCCTCCCGCGCTTGACGGAACACCTCCATCATGACCGGAGTCTTCATCGTACTCGCGGCATGGAACATCTCCCGTTCCTTCCAGAAGAATCGACGGCCGGTGCCGAGATCGACCATCGCGATCCCGAAGACGGCGCCGGAGCCTTCCGTCAGTGAACGGATGGACGAGTCGAGGTCCTGCTGGGCATGTGTCATCGCCGGGCTCACGAGCCAGAGGAACATGATGAGGGATCGTTTCATGGAAATTCCGGATATCCCTCCAGGAGCACTCCTCCGTCGTCCAACGTCCGGAACATGCTGTCTCGGAGGCGGAGAGGCGACTTCACGCTGAACGGTCGCCGTAGTTCCAGTGATGAGAGCCCGCCGCCGAGAACGACGGCACCCAAGAACACGTGCACTTTGTCGCCGCAGCGCGCGGAAATGAACTGTGCGATCGTTGTCGGCCCGCCTTCGACCAGGACGGAGGTGATTCCCTCGCCTGCAAGTGCCGCCAGGAGCTGCGCCGGATGAATCATGCCTCGTCCATCCAGTCCAAGGACCTCCACACCAGCGGATGTGAGCCGCCGGAGAACGGCCGACCGACCGGCGAGATTGCGTCGGTTGGTCAGAAGGATGGTCCGGACCGTTGCGTCGAAGACGCGTTCCTTCCCGGAGACACGCAGCGCCCCGTCGAGCACGATCCGCACGGGATGCCGGCCCCGGACGTGACGCACAGTGAGTTTCGGGTCATCGGTCACGACTGTGTGTGCGCCCACCAAGCATGCATCGTACCCTGCTCTCAGGCGATGCGCTTCCGCGCGAGAGTGCGGTCCCGTGATCCACCGCGAGCCACCCACAGCATCGGCCACACGTCCGTCGATGGATTGCGCCCACTTGAGGCCCACAAAGGGGCGACCCATCCGATGAAACGTGAGGAATCGTTCATTGAGGCGTTCCGCTTCGTCCAGCAAAACAGCTGAGCGAACGACGATCCCCGCCTTCTTGAGCAGGGCCATCCCACGCCCTGCCACGAGACGGTTCGGGTCCTTCACGGCGATGACAGCCTCTCGCACACCGGCGGCGATGATCGCCTGGGCGCACGGAGGGGTCTTGCCGTGATGAGCACACGGCTCAAGGTTCACGTACAGCGTGGAGCCTCGCGCTTTGGCGCCTGCCTGCGCGAGCGCATCCGCCTCTGCGTGCGACGCACCGAATCCGCGATGATACCCCTCACCGACGATGGCCCCGTTGTTCACGATCACGCAACCGACCAACGGATTCGGATGCACCCGCCCATAGCCTCTGAGCGCAAGCGTGAGGCACCGACGCATCAGTACTCGGTCGTCGATGCCCGTCATGCCCACACCACTCGTACCGGCGTCCGGTCGTGCGCACGCAGCAACGTAGAAGCGCTGCCGTTCCGCACCACGATCTCCAGCAGCCCGGAGGAACCGCGGATCAAGCACGGCGTGTTGTCGGGCGCGTCCGCATATGACTGAACGACGTGAGAGACCATAATGTTGCCGACGACCACCATCCGGATCACGTCTCGTGGCGATGATCCCGGAGGGATCGGGATGTTTGTGACCAGGTTGCCGAAGCGGTCGATGGACATGATCGATGCGCCGACCGACGGATCTCCGGGCGTGGCCCTCCACGCCACCGGAGGGGGAAGCCGATGCGCCTTACCCAACTGAGCGGGAGTGACTCCACCGGCAAGTGTGGCGGCCAACGGGGCGAAGATGTCGCGGCCGTGAAATGTGGACGATGTGCCGGGCAGGGCGAACTTCGCGACCGCCTTTGCGTCAGGAACGTACGTGACGGCCTTTGGTTCGTCGCTCCGAACGAGGTCAAGCAAGCCGTTGTCGGGAGCCACGAAGATGTGGCGCCGCGTTTTCAGCATGAGGATCTTTCGTTCTGTGCCCACGCCGGGGTCGATCACTGCCGCGATGACCGTGCTTTCGGGCATCGACGGCGCTGCCGCCCACAGCACAAAGGCCCCGTGACGAATGCGCCCGGGTTCAATATCGTGCGTGATGTCGAGAATGTGCGCATCCGGCAATCGTTGGAGGATCACGCCCTTCATGGCCCCGACGAAGTGGCCAGAAAGGCCGAAGTCCGTCAGGAGGGCAATCACCGGTGGACGGCGGCGCGATGGGCGGGGCATAGAGAGCCCCCCTGCTAGCAAGAAGAAGAGAGTCTTACCGCCAAGGCCGCCAAAAAAGATTGGAGCGGCCTGTATCCCCTACTGAATTGGCGTGCTTTGCGGTTCATCTTCTTTCTCGCGCTGTTGATCCACAAGGTGTGCTCAGCGGATAGCGACGGCCTTGCCGATCTTGGCGGAGCGGTAGATCGCGTCAACGATCTTCATCCGGTGGACGGCTTCATCGCCCGTGGAGATGACAGGATTGAGGCCGCGCAACGCGCTGACCCAGTGCTTCAACTCGTTCTCGTAGGACTTTCGGTAGAGCGTTTGTGGAGTGTCTTGCGTGGCAGGCGCCACGTTCACCAGGTTTCCATGCATGCGTTTAAGGATGCGGAACGGGTTTAACGAGCCGCTGCCTTCCGTGCCGAAGCAGTCGCAATAGAAGAAATCTGTGTTCGATTCGAACGACCAACTGGCCTCCACCGTGAGGGTCGATCCGTTCTTCATCTTGATGAACACGATCGACGAGTCTTCGACGTCCTTCGTCATGTGGGTATAGTTCGTCGCCGTCACTTCCTTCACTTCCGGATACCCCATCATCCAAAACGCGAGGTCGAACATCACCATGCCCAGGTCGAGGACGACGCCTCCCCCCGATTGCTCCTTCCGCGTGAGCCAGGCCCCCTGCGCGGGGAGCTTGCGGAACCATCCGGCCTTGGCATAGAACACCTTGCCGATGGCCTTCTCCTCGATGAAGGTCTTGAGGATCATGGCATCCGGGCGGAATCGGTTGTTCATTCCCACCATCAATTTTCGGTGATACCGTTTCGCCGCCGCATTGATCTCGACCGCCTCCTGCATCGTTCGCGCCAGCGGCTTCTCCACGAGCACGTCTTTTCCGGCTTCCAGCGCTGCGATCGCCATGTCGCAGTGGGTCTTCGTCGGCGTGCAGATGTGGACCGCCGACATCTCCGTTTCGTGGGCCAGCATTTCTTCGATGGTTCCGTAGTGCCGAGGCACACCGTATTTTTCGGCGATGAACTGCGCGCGGGCTTTGTCGAGGTCGCAGACAGCCACGACCTCGGCATCCTGCATCTTCGTCAGGGAGGGGAGATGGGCGGTCTGGGCGATGTTGCCGAGACCTACGATGCCGATTCGAACGCGTTCCATGGGAGAGGTATGAGAAAGTCAAGCCGTAACGTCGTGACGTTGCCGCGACCCGAGAAAGGACGCGGCAACACCGGCGATACCGGCGGGGTCGAGATGAACGATTCTGTACAGTTCCTGCGGTGTTCCGTGTTCCACATATGCATCGGGCAGTCCGTGAAGTTTGACCCACACGTCCGTCAAGCCCAGTTCCTGCAGCCCCTCGAGCACCGCCGAACCGAACCCACCCTGGGTGACATTGTCTTCAATGGTCATCAGAGCCGGGAGGCGGGTCGCCACATCACGCAGGAGATCCATGTCCAACGGTTTCACAAAACGAAAATTCAGGACCTCCGCCTCAATTCCCCCGGCGGCAAGCTCGTCTGCCGCTGCCAGCGCATGGTTCGCCATCGTGCCGATTGCCAGCAGGGCGATATCCCTGCCCCTGCGCAGCGTCTCGCCGCGTCCGATCGGCAACGCGCGGAAGCCGGCCCGCGCGGGCACCCCCATCGCGTTGCCGCGGGGGTACCGAATGGCGATCGGTCCTTTCTTGTACTCGACAGCCGTGTAGAGCATGTCCCGCAGTTCCTGCTCATCCTTTGGCGCCATGACCACCATGCCCGGGACGCACCGCAGATAGGAAAGGTCGAGCACGCCATGATGCGTCGGTCCGTCAGCGCCGACGAGACCGCCGCGGTCCAGGACGAACACGACGTGGAGGTCCTGCAGGGCACAGTCGTGCACCACCTGGTCGAAGGCACGTTGCAGAAACGTCGAGTAGATGGCAACGACCGGGATGTACCCTTCCGTCGCCATACCCGCGGCAAAGGTCACGGCATGCTGTTCGGCGATGCCGACATCGAAGAATCTCTCGGGCATCTCGCGATGAAGGTGAATGAGGCCTGTGCCGTCGGGCATGGCCGCCGTGATGCCGACCACCTTCGGATTCTCACGGCAGACCTCCACGAGCGCCTTGCCGAACACCGTGGTGTACGCGAGCGCCTCATCGGCATTCTTCGCCGCGACGCCGGTGATCTTGTCGAAGGGGGTCACGCCGTGCATCCCAGTGATCTCCTTTTCCGCCGGCGCATACCCCTTCCCCTTCACCGTCAACACGTGTACGAGAATGGGACCGTGCAGTTCCTTGACGTGCCGGAAGATCTCGACGAGCTTGACGACGTTGTGGCCGTTGAACGGTCCGAAGTACCGGAAACCCAGCGCTTCAAACAACATTCCGGGTGTCATGACTGCCTTGATCCCACTTTCCACCTTGTGCGCAACCGCACGCAACCGGTCGCCGAACGTGTCCAGCTTCCCCGTCAATTCCCACACGTTCGCCTTGAACTTGTTGTAGGTGGGATGGGTGAGCATCTCGTTGAAGTAACTGTGGAAGGACCACAGATTCGGCTTCTCCGAGGAAAGCGAGACCATCTGGTTATCGTTGAGGACGACGATCATGTCCTTTCGAAGCAAGCCTGCATTGTTCATTGCCTCGTATGCCATGCCGCCGGTCAGCGACCCATCGCCCACGATCGACACGACCTTGAAATCACGTCCGGCAAAATCGCGTGCCGTTGCAATGCCAAGCCCGGCCGAGATGGCCGTGTTCGCATGCCCGGCACCGAAGACATCGTACGGGCTTTCGGTCCGCTTGAGGAATCCACTGAGACCGTTCAGTTGCCGGATCGTCAGCATCCGGTCCCGACGGCCGGTGAGGATCTTGTGGGGATACGCCTGGTGGCCCGTGTCCCACACCAGCTTGTCGTCAGGAGTGTTGAAAGCGTAATGGAGAGCGACCGCGAGCTCGACGGTGCCGAGCCCAGCGCCGAAGTGGCCGCCCGTTTTCGAGACACAGTCCACAAGGAACTCCCGAACCTCGGACGCGACCTTGCGCAGATCCTGCAGGTCCAGCTCTCGGAGGTCCGCGGGCGAGTTGATGCGGGAAAGCAGGGGATACGACTGTTCAGTCATGCTTCGTCGAGGTCGGCCTGGGAGAAGGTGCCGTCAGCGGCCTTCGTTAACTTCTTGATGCGTTGTTCCGCGGTCTTGAGGCGATCGGCGCACTCTTGCGAGAGTTTCACACCCTCCTCGTACAGATCGAGCGCCTGATCGAGCGGAACCGTGCCTTGCTCCAGGGATTCGACGATCGCTTCCAGACGGTGCAGAGCGTCTTCGAAGGTGCGGGTCTTGGGTGCTTTCTTGGTGGTCATCGCCGTCGTCTCATTCGGGCATCGACGTCGCCGTCGTGAAATTCCACGCGCACATCTTCCTCCGCCCGGATATCTGCGGCGCGTGTGCGGATGCCATCAGCCGCATGGACAATGGCATATCCGCGCTGCAACACACCTTTGGGGTTAAGGGCCTGGAGACGGCCGGCGAGCGATGCATGATGATGGCGGGCAAGGGCGGTCGAGCGGTCCCAGGCGGCGGAAAGGGCTCGTTCCCGTTCGTCCACGCGTTGCGCGAACTCGCGCAGAAGGTCCCGTGGCCGGTTGAGCGCATAAGACCCGGCCAGCAATGCCAGCCGGTCGCGATGCGCGCGAAGCGCTTCTTCCGTACGCCGACGAAGAGTATACCACAAATTGCCCAGATCGGCAAGAACCTCGCTGCTCTCGCGCACGACCATCTGCGCCGCTGCCGTCGGTGTCGGTGCGCGAAGGTCCGCCACAAGATCTGCGATCGAGAAGTCGACTTCATGTCCTACCGCGCTCACCACCGGGACCTTCGATGCGGCAATCGCACGAGCCACGATCTCTTCGTTGAATGCCCACAGGTCCTCAATCGAACCCCCTCCGCGACCGACTATCATGAGGTCAATGTCCGGGACCTGATTCAAGGCCCGGATGCCGTCGGCGATCTCTTGAGCAGCACCCACGCCCTGAACTCGCACCGGGACGAGGAGCAGTTCCACCATCGGCATCCTTCGGGCGAAGACGGTTCGCATGTCCTGCAGAGCGGCCCCCGTCTCGGAGGTCACGATGCCTATCCGTGACGGGAATTCGGGCAACGGGCGTTTGCGTTGAGCATCGAACAGCCCTTCAGCAGCCAGGCGGCGCTTCAGCTATTCAAA
>CAYIHQ010000077.1:0-8316 GCA_964362905.1 uncultured Ignavibacteriaceae bacterium | reverse complement strand
CGTACGACCATCGTGAGAGGATCGACCTGGCGCGGTACTCATAGGTGGTTCCCCGGACGACCGAACAATCCAGGTAGGAATATGCATCGACGGTGTCGATGGTCGCAAAACTGCCGGTCGTCCGGCGCTCAATTGTGTAGGTCGCCCAGTTGTTCAGTACAACATCGACGCACGGTGACGATAGACTGTTGTTCGGAATGGCGCTGATCGTCTGCGAAGCGATCGTTGCGTCCACGGAAACGTAGTCAGAACTCTTGAGACGTACCACGGGCTGGCTACTGAAGGCGAGCGCGATCTCTGACGCCCCGCTGAACAAGCGAACGAAGGCCGGACTGGAGTTTCCGCTGTTGACGAGGAACCATTGGTCCTTGGAGTAGGGTGATTCATACGAGTAGCGGCGGTACTTGGCCGGCTCCTCGACGCCGCCGACAAACAACCTGAGCGTCGTCGTCGGTGACAGAGTTCCCCCCTGGTCGTACACGTAACAATCCAGCCGCCATCCAAACGCTTCGTCGATGTGGAGAATGCGCTTCATCATGTCGTTGGTCATTCCCGAAAACACGCCGCTGAACGTCGGGTCGGGGAAGGTGAATGAGGCGTAGTCTTGCTGTGTCCATCGCAGAACGATCTTGCCAGCAGCCGTCGTATCGACCGTGTACGCGGGCAGCCACTGTGTCTTCGGGTTTTGAGGAGGGTTGTCGTAGAAGGCCCCGAGAGTGACTGTGAAGCTGTAATCGTTTCCGTCCGTGTCGGCGTCTGTCAATCGCACGGTCTGCGGCTTCGTGAACACGGTCTCGACAGTTGCGATTCCGTCCCTGATGCTCTGTAGGTCTGCGATCGCGACGCCACCCGTACCGCGCTTGATAATGTCGTCATTCTGATTGTCAGTCTCTGCCAGCAGGAAATCGGCTGCACTTTTCAGCCTGAGGAACATCGTCGTCAAATTGGTCTTGATCCCCCGGGCGCGAGTCTGACCGTCCGACGCCAGGTAGAAGAAGTTGGTGCTTCCTGGCTGCAGGCCGGCCACCAGTGATTTCGTCGAGTAGTCCTGGAGTTGGAAATCGAAGACGAGGAATTGGTCAACGGCCGCCTTCAATCCCCGCACCATCGCATCAATAAGATAGACCTCTGTCAGGTCGAGGTACAACGGGGCGAGTCTCGAATCGCCTTGCATCTTCCCGGTGATTCCGAATTCAAACGCCGGGTTCTGCTCCACAACCGCCAGTCGTTCCAGCGCGTACTCCAGCCGCGGCACGAATTTGGTCTTGAGCACCGTCTGTATGCGTGCAAGCGAGGGAGGGTCCGTCACGGCCAGTGTGAGCATCTTGGCCAGGCCGTTGGCCATGTGGTCGGTGCGAACCTTCAGGTCGGCAGGTCCTACCGGAAGAAAGAACGGGAACATCCGTCCACCGCCACCGGCCGTCCCCGCTCCTTCCAGGTCCTTCACCATACTCTTGAAATCAGCATCGGTGTAAGCCCCGAAGACTTCAGTGAGGGCGGCTCCGAAATTGGCCGTCGCATCGGAAGGATTGGTCGCGGCACGGCTCCGATACATCTCATTCACCTGACCCAACTGCACTCGGTCCAGGTCGGTCGTGGATTGGATCGAAGAATTGAACATGGCGAACATGGCGGATTCAAGGGCCGTGTATGCCTCGGTATCGGACGGCACTGGCCCGGTTCCTGCGTCATCATTCTTGTCGCAGCCAAAGAAAAGGGCGATGAGAAGAGTCAACGGAACGGTATACAAGCACACTGTTTTCATACGTACATCCTCCTTGTAATCAATCTCATGCCAGGATTCGCACACGCTTCAATCAGGTCATCACGACGCATCAGCGTTCGCGGGTCGCGCCTCCGGAGGTGTACACGACTGCAGGAGGCACGTTCAAGCCCACGAACTCCGAGTGCACGCGCTGGAAATGCGGTTCGAGGATGGGGCGGGGGAACATCCCCCGCAGGTAGGACAAGACATGCATGTACTGCACAAAAACGCCGTCTGGTTTCAAGTATGGCAGAACGCGATCACGGATAAGCCGGTCGAAGGGAATGTTCGTGCACGGAAGCGTCGAGATGATGCAGTCAACGTTGTGGTCTGCGATACCCAGGTTCCGGAGCCCCACATCGGAATCGAAGACGTCCTGGTGTGAGATGCGGCAATGCTCATGCGTGATGGCGCGTGTCAGCCAATCGACGAAGGAACGGTTCATTTCGACGCACACCAGGATCGCCGAGGGCTTTTTGCGAGCTAGGATCTGGCGCGTCACGGTCCCGCTCGCAGACCCGAATTCCAGGATGACGTCGGCGGTCTCAACCCCCGAATGACGCAGCAGAGCATCCACACACCATTTCGAATCCGGAGCCACCGAAGCAACATTGAGCGGGTCCGTGAAGTAGCCTCTCCAGAACAACTCATACGTCTGCCATTCCATTGGGTCGCCCGTTCCTTGCTAGAGCTCGATGATGATGCTTCCCCCGATTGTCTGGGGAACAAACTCGCTGATCTCCTCGTCCAGAGGGAGCCGGAAGAAGATGGCGGGCCGGAGTGCGCCAAAGCGGTATCCTACATCGAAACCCACATGGTGATACGCAGTCTTGCCCGGTTGTTTCTCCGTTGACGCGCGGCCGGTCAAGCCGGCGTACACGCTGATGGTTCCGTCGTCGTAGCCAGTCTTTGCACCATAATCGATGAAGGTCGTCGCATCACCCGATTCGTGAACGAAATTCGTCGCGCCCACGCGGATTCGGTAGACGAAGCCTTGCTGTTCCGTGGAAACGACGTTGAGTGCAAACTCAAAGGATTGAGTCTCTTTGATGTAGGCCTCTGCGCGTTCGTAGTCGCCATAGAAGCCGGGGAAGCCCATGGCGCCCAGATCCTGTCTGAGGAACGGCCGGGTCCCTACTTCCCCAAAGAAGGCTGATTCTCTGCTGCCTATCTCAAGGCCGATGAAGGCGTTTCCAACGCCGTTCTTGGAGTCTGAGCCAAACGGACTGCTGTAAGACTCCCATGCCATGGGCACTTCCACGAGAACAGCGACAATCTCTCCCAACGGAACACGCCCGCTAAGCGTCAGGATGTTGTACGTGTAGGAGACACCGGGAAACGCATCCTTGAATTGCGGGCTCAGGAATTCCAGCCTGATCCCAGGGCGCTCTGATCGTTGAGTCCAGATCGTTTGCGCCTGCACTTGCGCGCAACATCCGAGTCCCACCAACAGCCAGAGGGTGATCGATCGTCTCACGTGCGTTCTCCTCGATGATGAATGTGTGTTCGGCCGGAATTTCCGGTGACGAATTTCGAGGGGCATGATACGTGCACCTCTCGCTCGGGACAATGACATGACCGTGTCAATTCTGCGGGTTCAGCGATGTCCGGAGTCGATGCCGCATTCACGGCAACGACGGTGCGCGGCACAAGAAAATCGAAGGATCATGGGTCAAACGGAACGGCAGGACAAGTGGCGGGAACCACGGCTGATGGGATGCCGGTGTGACATCAACGGATGTCGAGGTTGTCAGACGATCCTGCCTCTGATCGCCTTGGTGACAGCTGCCGTCTTCGAGTGCACGTGCAACTTCGCGTAGATATGCCTGATGTGATTGCGCACCGTGTCGAGGGAGATGAAGAGCCGCTCTCCGATCATTCCGTAGTTCAGCCCCTCGACGAGGAGCGTCAGGATCTCGTGTTCCCGTCGGGTGAGGGTGGCGCGCGCTCCTCCGTCATCTTTCGGCAGGTGGCCGCGGAATAACTCGACGGTCTGTCGCGCGATCAGTGGGGTCATGGGAAGGCCGCCCGCGTGCGCCTCCTCCACCGCCTGGAGTATCTTGACGGGGGTCGATTTCTTGAGGAGGTAGCCGTCGGCTCCCGCCACGATCGCCGCGAACACGTTGCGAGGGTCTTCGAACACCGTCAGCATGATCACGCGGGTTTCGGGGAACTTCTCCTTGACGGTCCGCACCCCTTCAATGCCCGATTGTCCGGGCAACCCGATGTCCATGAGTACCACATCGGCCTTGGGCATGTCCCGGAGCGCCTCTTCCACGGAGGAGTATCGCCCGACGCATTTGAAACCCTCCGTCGCCTGGAGAATGTGGAACAATCCCTCCCGGAAATCATCGTGATCCTCAACTATGGCGGTTCGGATGGTCATGAGCGTGCAGAGCGAGGGGCGGGTGCCGTTCGCCCGTCCACCTTCTGGGATAACTTCCACATTGGTATGACCAACGACAATGGCATGTCTATGTCATCTTTTTCCGCAAGGTGACCGTCGTCCCGGAACCCACAGCACCGACGATGGAGATCTAGTCGCGGATGTCGTGCGCGCGTTTCTTCATACTGCGAAGCCCGTGGCCCCGAACCACCACGTGCGAGGCATCGGTCTTGAGCACTCCCTGGGAGGAAGCATTGTAATCGAACCCGCATCCGTTGTCCTGAATGGTCATGACGAACACGCCGGCAACTGCCTCGACCCTCACGGTGACGTTCGATGCCTTCGAATGGCGCAAAGCGTTGTGGACCGCCTCCTTGAAGATGAGGAAGATGTTCCTTCTTGCTTCCTGATCCGGCATCGAGAGGTCAGCACGCTCGTCGATATGAAGTTCATACTCCATGCCGTGCGCAGTGAATGCCTGAGAAGCGAAGTCACGCATGTGATCCGCCAGGCCGCCCGCCTCGTCATGCTCTGGGGAAACCGACCACACGATGTCACCCATCGTGTCCACCGCCTCCAGGGAGAGATGGCTGATCCGCTCGAGGAGGTCATTGACGCCGCGGGCCGGGCGTCGGACCTGCTTCTTCAGGGCCGCGGTGTACAGCGCGATACTCCCAAGTGTCGAGGCGACGTCGTCGTGGAGGTCACGAGCGATCTGGTCCCGGGTTTGTTTGATCTCCCGCCGCTTCTCCAGCCGCCAGCGGTGCAGGTAGACGACGAGCGACACGAGGAACAGCCCGGTTGCGGTGAGAAACCACCAGCGGAACCAGAAGGGAGGGGTGATCGTCAACTGAACGGCGATACCGCGCTCATTCCACACCCCGTCGCTGTTCGCGCCTTTGGCCCTGAACGTGTACGTCCCGGGGTTCAGGTTGGTGTAAGTGAAATACCTCCTGGTGCCTGCCTGTATCCAATCCTTGTCGAAGCCGTCCATCCTGTATGCAAAGAGGTTCGCCTCCGGCCGGGTGAGGTCGAGTGCCGCAACTTCGAAGGAAAAGACATTTTCCCGGAACGTGATCTCGATCTCATGGAGCTCGGAGAAATCCTGCGTGAACGGAAGCGTTTTGTGGAGCACGGAGAATCCCGTGAGCACGACGGTGGGCGGCGTCGGATCCGGCGCAAGATCGGCGGGATTGAAGGCCACGTAGCCGTCGGTTGTCCCGAACAGGATCTCGCCCGTTCTTGTCAGCACTCCGTGGCCGCTGTAGAAGGTGGTGGTCGGCAGGCCGTCGGCGGTGGAGTAATTCCGGAATGTGGAGGTGGCCGGGTCGAACCGGGACAACCCATTCATCGTCGCGATCCACAGAATGCCGTCGTGGTCCATCACGATCGAATTGAGGTTCTTGTGAGGAAGCCCGTCTTCCACTGAGAACCACCGCGCAGCGCCCGATGCCAGATCGTAGTTCGCGAGGCCCCGCTTTTCGGCAATGATCCAGAGATGTTCATTGAGTCCCTGGACAACACCCACGAAACCGAATTGCTCGTAGGCACTGGAACGGATCGAATCATACGAATACAAAGATGTACGCTGGAATCCGTCCTTGAGCAGTCCAAATCCGGCCTCGAAAAAGCCCCAGAGTTCGCCGCGGTTGTCGCGGAAGCACTGCGCAGACCGATCAGGGAATGACTCGAGCATGCCCCGCCAATCCATGGAGTAGAGGCCTATTTCCGTGTCAACCCAGATCTGGCCGAGATCAGTCTCGAAGGTCCGTTCATTGTGGGGATCCCGGGCGTATCCGTGAAAAAGGGGGGGGGCCTTGTCGCCGGGGGTTGAACATGTTCAGGCCGGCTCTGTCCCACGTTCCGATCCACAATCTTCCATTCTTGTCCCGAACGAGCTCCGACACGTTGTCGTTGCCAAGACTCGACGGATCGTGCGGATCGTGCCGATACTTCGAGAACTCCATCGTGCGCTTGTCAAGCCGGTTCACGCCGCTGCCCATCGTTCCGATCCACATGACGCTGTCGTCGTCGACGAAACTCGTCACGGAACTATTGCCCAGGGAGCGTGGATCGGCGGGATCATGCTGATACCGGGTGAACGTGCCGCGAGCCCGGTCGAAAACGTGGAGGCCATGGGTTGTCCCAACCCAGAACGTACCGTATCGGTCCTCGTGCAGGAACGTGATGTCGTTGCTGCCGAGCGTTGTCGGATCATCCGGAACGCTGACGTATCGCGTGAACGAGTCCCGACGTCTGTCATAGCGGTTCAAACCGCCGACTCCGATCCACAGCACCCCGTTCCGGTCCTCAACGATGGCACTCCCGTCATTCCCGGCGATGCTGGACGGATCATTCGGAATCGGGACATATCTCTTGAATCCGTCCACCTCCGGAACATACCGGTTGACACCGCCGCCAAGGGTGGAGAACCAGAGATGATCGTCGGAATCCTGATACATGTAATTGACGATATCACTTCCGATCGACATCGAATCACGAGGATCATGTCGGTACACTTTGAACGAATATCCGTCAAAACGGTTGAGTCCATTCTCGGTGCCGATCCAGAGGAATCCCTTCTTGTCCTGAAAGAGACATCGAACCTGTCTGTGGGACAACCCCTGTTCGACAGTAACATGCTCGAAGACAAGCTGTGGCTTGCGGTCTTGGGCACTACAGAGTTCGGACAAGTTGCCGGCGAGTAGAAAGACGGCTAGAGAGAGGGAAGCGCGGGGAGAGAAGGAGTACGCCCGGTTGAGGAGGGACAACAAAGTAGAGTATTTGGTGGCCAGCGATCAGAGGTCCGCTGACCGTGCGACGCGCACTTGATCCGATGGCGCCGACGTCGTAAAGACCGAAAGCCGACGCAACGGTCTGAAAGGTAGACGTTGTCGCGTCCAGTTGCAATTTTGGGAATGCGGTCAATGTGGCCACAGCGGAAAACCCCCGGAACAGAAGGGGTTCTGTCTCGAACGGCACTCACCACCGCTTCTCAGATAGCTTCCTCGCAGGCAGGTCACTTGAGGATGTTCTTAATCACAAGGCACAGCATCGGGTACCTCTCGCTGAAGTCCCTTGGATGATGGGTCAGGACTTCGAGATGTTCAAGAACCGGTGTCGGGATCTGGGCCTGAACCTTCAGAAAACACACCAAACCGTGCAGAAGTCGGATCCGAAGGCCACGAGCACAGTGGATACGAGTTCTGTGCCCGTCCTTGGACCGGTCTGTGATGTGGGGGCGGCGCTTTTCTTCTCAAAAGAAGTATCTTCCGTGCCAGGCTATCGTAAGCAGGGCTTTGTCCACGTGAGGATTCCATGAGGAACTGGTGGTGGTGTCTGCTCCTTCCGACTCTGGCAATCGGCCAGACGGTCGACGAAGTGAAGGCCCTGTATCGGGACGGCAGGATCGCCGACGCCCGCCGCGCCGCCGAACAACTGTTGAAGAAAAACGGCGAAGATGCCGACGCGCACTATTGGATGGCGGCGGTCTTGATGCACCGCGAGATCCGGGATCTGGAGGGAGCGTCGGATCACATCGAAGAGGCGGTCGACCGGAATCCGAACAACGCGGACTATCAATACCTCCTGGGCGGAATCTATGGACAGACGGCGTCGAGTGCCGGCATATTCAAGCAGGCATTCCTTGCCCCGAAGATCAAGAAGGCGTTCTTGCGCGCCGTTGAATTGGACCCGAATCACGTGGAAGCGCGCATATCCCTGGCCCAGTACTACTTAATGGCCCCAGGCATCATGGGTGGAGACGACGAGGAAGGATTTCGACAACTCGACGAAGCCACGAAGCGCAATGAACGGCGCGGCCGTCTCGCGAAAGCCGCCATGCTCGAACGGAAGAACAGATTGCCGGAAGCGGAAGAGCAACTCAAGGCCTTGACGGCGAGCCTCCCCACCGACTGGATACCGCACAAGAATCTCGGTTACTTCTATCTGCGTCGCAACCGCTTCGACGAGTCCCTGCGGTCGATGCAGCGATACGTTGCCCTTCGCCCGGACACCTCCGACGCGTTCGACAGCTTCGGCGAGGTTCAGTTGGCAGCCGGCCGCACGGACGATGCGATCATCACCCTAAAGAAAGGACTCGCGATCGAGCCGAACCTTGGGTCATCGCTCTTTCTGCTGGGGCAGGCCTACGAAAAGAAGGGGA
>CAYIHQ010000076.1:0-8418 GCA_964362905.1 uncultured Ignavibacteriaceae bacterium | reverse complement strand
CCCGCCACCTCCGCCATGTCGTGATCTTCTCCTTCGAGCCAGAACACGGGGACAAAGTCGCAGTGGGGATGTTCCTTCGCCAGCTTTTCGGCCAGTTTGATGGTCGTGAGGGCCTTGTACAACGTGTAGAGTGGCCCACCGAACATGCCTACTTGCTGACCCGTCACCACGGCAAGACAGGAGTCGTTCAGCAGAAGGTCAATGTTGGCAAGGGTTCTGACTCCGCACTGAAAATCGCGATTCTGTCGCGAAAGCACCTTCACGAGGGTCGAACGATCCAATGAACGCGACGACACCTCCTGGATGGCCGATTCCCACGACCGGCGGTCCCGGAAGTCCCGTCGAAGGAAGTGGCGAACCCTGGAGTTGTCCGTCATAAAGTCGGTGAACAACTTGGACACGCCAAGGTCTGACGAAGAGAGGTCGTTATAGTCGATCCATTGCATTGCAGGAGCCTGATAGTTGCGTGAATATATCAATGAATTACCGACGGTGCAATGATGCGCTTGTGGAATCGAAATCAAGCATAGTGTTCGGCCAAAAGCACAAATGCCTTCTCAGAACGGCACAATGGTCTTCGTCGAAGAAGTGTTCGAGGTCGTATTCGGGACGACCGTTTCGTATATTCAACGTATGGCATCTCTAAATCCACAGCCTGCCGATCTTCGGATCCTTGCTTTCGCCGAATTGATCAAGCCGGAGTTGACCGGGCTTTCCGTGCTCACGGCGATGCTTGCCTTCATGTTCGCGGAGCATGGACCCTTTCGGTTGTGGGACACGCTTCTCCTGGGAGGGGCTACGCTCCTCGTGGGAGGGGGAGCGGCTGCGTTGAACCAGTTCATGGAGCGTGGTCATGATCTGCTCATGAAACGTACTGAACGCCGCCCGATACCTTCGGGGCGCGTCCGACCGGGGGAGGGTCTTGCCCTGGGAGTGGCTGCCTCCGCCGCTGGGGTCTGGTCCCTGTGGATACTGTTTGGAGTTCTTCCCGCAGTGCTAGCCGTCCTGACCCTGGGTCTCTATCTGGGTTTCTACACGCCTTTGAAGCGGCGTTCGGCCTGGAACACGCTGGTGGGGGCATTCCCTGGGGCTCTGCCGACTCTTATCGGATGGTCGGCCTCAGAGGGACGCATCTCGGCGGGCGGATGGATGATCTTCGGGATCCTCTTCCTCTGGCAGTTCCCCCACTTTTTCTCATTGGCCTGGATGTACAGAAAGGACTATGCACGGGCTGGATACAAGATGTTGCCCGTTCTTGACGATGAACAAGGGACATTAACGAATCGAGTCAATCTGCTATCTATCACGGCCTTACTCCTGGTCACTTCACTGATGACTGTGCTCCATTTCGCCGGAGTTTTGTTCCTGGTCGGGAGCTTTCTACTTGGCTTGGGCTTTTTGGGTGTCGCGTGGTCCGTTCGAAGAGCGCAACGAGACGGTGACACGAGGTTGCGTACCCAGCGACCCAGTCAACTCTTCTTCGCCTCTCTCATTTACCTCCCCTTGGTCCTTGTCCTGGGGCTTCTGGACAAGGTCTAGCTTCCTTCTGCTGGCGAATTGCGCACTTCCATGTTCCACCCAGCGATCCCGAAACAATCGAAGCACCGCAGGAAATCTGCATTCCGGGGAGAGCCTGAGTGGATGGATTTCTAATGCCCGAACTGCGTTGAGTAAGTACAGGCTAAGAGACTGTACGACAATAGATTGAACCATTTGAGGTGAAGCGTAAATTAGGTCTAAGGGAGAGATGGGTGGAACAAAAAGAGAGCAGTCCTGAGGGGGACAACGGACCGAGTTACTGGCCAGTCTTCAGATGAACCAGAAATGACCTGACGAGGGAAGAGAACCTTTGAGAGGCTTCGCGGGCTGTTTCCGTCACCTCATCGTGGGAGAGCTTTAAAGGGAGGATCCCCGTGCTCATGTTGGATATCAGGGAAATGCCCACAGCACGCATTTCGAGTCTCCTAGCTTCGAACAGTTCTGGAACCGTCGACATCCCCACCGCATGAGCGCCCAAAGTCCGGAGCATACGTATCTCAGCCGCAGTCTCATAGGATGGACCATGTACCCAGGCATACGTTCCTTGCTTCAGTGGTACCATGATGTTACGTGCAGTTTCTTGCATTATTTGTTGAAACTCCGGATCGAAGATGTCCTGCATCCGGGACGGTGGTGAAGAGTCGGGTGAAGGTAACTTGAGGGGTCCCAAGGTCAGTACATCGTCGATGAGCATCAGGTCACCGGGGCGAAATGAACGGTCGATGCCGCCAGCTGCATTTGTAATGAGGATACTCTTCACGCCAAGGGCATGCGCCAATCTCACGGGAACCACGGCTGTCGAGACATCACCTGATTCGTAGTAATGCACCCGCCCTTGGAAAACCAGACATTCCGGGGAGCGTTTGCCACCCTCCGATATCCCTCCGAAAACAAGGCTTCCTGCGTGTCCCTGGACTGTTGAGAGGGGATATCCAGGGATTTCCTGAGCATCGATGTGACAGGGATTTTCGATCTGCGAGGCAAAATCGCCCAAACCTGACCCGAGTATGAGGGCGACCGACGGGCTGAGGGTCACCCGTTTGTGAATTGCGGAGACGGCTTCGTCGAAGTTGCCTTGGGTCTTCATCGTACTGGGTTCCCCCCGCTCGTTGCCCTCCACAGCGTCGCGAGCGTTTTCCCGAGGACTACGTTGAGGCCGTGGACGAGGAACATGAGGTCTAAGGGAGAGTGGCGTGTTCAGGATGGAGGGTTCATATGGCAACGCCTGCATCGGGCTTCGTAGAGTTCCTTCGCACCCACCACGACACGTTCTTGCGAGGCACTAGTTCTGTAGGTACGATCGGCCGGATTGCCGCACACGACGCAGATGGCGAGAGTCTTGGTGATGTACTCAGCGACGGCGAGCAACTGAGGCATCGGTTCGAACGGTTTGCCCTGGAAGTCCTGATCCAGCCCGGCAACGATCACCCGACGCCCTTCGTTGGCGAGCTGTTCGCAAACTTCGACGAGATTGGGGCCAAAGAATTGACCTTCATCGACCCCGACAACTTGCGCGTTGCCAACGAGGTGGAGAATGTCGGCTGCGTCGCGAACGGGTGTGGAGACCAGGGACTGTTCACTGTGCGACACGATGCGCTCGGTCCCAAAGCGGTGGTCGATCTCCGGCTTGAAGACGGCGACAATCTGCCGTGCGATCTGTGCCCTCCGAAGCCGCCGGATTAGCTCCTCAGTTTTGCCGCTGAACATGCAGCCGCAGATCACTTCGATCCAACCGATGTTGCTGGGGATATGGTGCAGGGATGAGGTGTCCATTACCTGGGCTTTGCGCTTTTGCGGAGAAAACCGGCCCCGAATGCCTTCGGGAGAAGGTCACGGAGGGAGTGAAGTGAATACCGACGGGTGGGATTCACGAGGATGATGTCAATGTCGCCGGCGAGATCCGAGATCACTTGGCGGCAGGCCCCGCACGGAGGAGTCCGGGGGGTCGTGTCGGCGGCGACGGCGATTGCGACGAAATCCCGCTCGCCCTCAGAGATCGCCTTGAACAGCGCGACGCGCTCTGCGCAGACGCTGAGTCCATAGGAGCTGTTCTCGACGTTGCATCCCGTGAACACCCTGCCCGAGGCGGTGAGAAGTGCGGCTCCGACGGAGAAGCGAGAATACGGAGCATGAGCGTACGAGCGGGCGCGCAGCGCCACGAGTCCGAGGTCTTTGTACGATTGCTTCATGCGGATTGCTTTCAAGGGTTGGCAATATATCCAAAAGCCGACGCATCTGCAATGAATCCCGGCAGCAGATATCCGTTCGTTGGCGTCGCGCAATCGCTCTCGGAGACGAAGGCGCCAATGATGGTACGTTCCGGTTCGCGATCTGGTTCGACGACGGAGATGGCATTGGTTGTGTCTCGCTCCATTCCTCCGTACCTTCTTAACATATGGCAAAGAAATCACCAGGTGTTTCGATCTCACGGCTCAAGATCCGGCGTACGTTGATCGCGGCCGGCCTACTCGTGGTGCTGTTCTTTCTCATGGATGACATCGTGTTGCCCCTGTATACGGCCCAGGGACAGACGACCTCTGTTCCGTCGGTTTTGGGCCTGAGCGTGCAGGAAGCGAAGGATGCCGTCCGAAAGGTCGGATTGGAGCCAAAAGAAGCCGAGACGCGTCCGGACAGGAACTATCCTGTAGGGACGGTTGCGTTTCAGAATCCGTCTCCCGATGCCGTCGTGAAATTCGGACGTGGAGTCTACCTGACCATCAGCGGAGGAGAGGTTCAGGTGACGGTGCCGTCGCTTCGCGGGAAATCCTTGCGCGAGGCCACCTTCACGCTCGAACGCGTCGGATTGCGCATCGGCGAGGTTCGCTACGAGCCGTCGGATGAGAGTTTCATGAACACCCTCATCGCGCACACGGTCGACCCGGACCGAAAGGTCCGTGCGGGATCTTCGATCGGTGTCGTGGTGAGCCAGGGGAAGGCGGGCGATAAGCGAGCCGTCCCCAACGTGACGCTGAAATCGTTGGCAGAAGCCAAGAAACTTCTGTTGCAGGCCGGATTCCAGGTGGGAGCCGTCTCCTACCAGATCAGTCTGGACCTTCTCCCCAATACGGTCATCGACCAGTACCAGCGCCCCGCGGAGATGGCGCTGTTTGGCCAGACGGTGGACCTGTTTGTCGTCCAGAAGGGCGAACCTCCCACTTCGTTGGAGAACTGACGTGGACGTCGTTATTGCCCCATCTGCGCTCGCCGCCGATTTCAGCCGTCTCGGCGAGCACGTGCGGTCCGTTCAGGGCGGTGGCGCGACGTGGTTACATCTCGACGTCATGGATGGGCGGTTTGTGCCTAATATCTCCTTCGGGCCTCCTGTGATCGCGTCCTTGAGACCCGCGACGACCATGATCTTTGACACACACCTCATGATCGAAGATCCCGACCGCTATCTGGAGTCATTCAGGTCGGCCGGGGCCGATGTGATCACCGTCCACGTGGAGACCTGCGCTCACCTGCACCGCACGGTGTCCCGCATCCGCGAGCTCGGCGCCCGCGCAGGTGTGGCGCTCAATCCTGCAACCCCTGTGGAAACGATTCGTCCGATCATCGGCGAGATCGACCTCCTCCTCGTCATGTCCGTGAATCCCGGATTCGGCGGGCAAAAATTCATCCCTTCGATCCTCAAGAAGCTGCGCGAAGCACGGACTCTGGTGGTAGAGAGCGGGGCTGCGGTGCGCATCGAAGTGGACGGTGGGATCGATGAGGGCAACGCCGCTTCGTGCGTGGCCGCGGGAGCGGACACGATCGTGGCGGGCACGTCCATTTTCCATGATCCAGATCCGGCCTCGGCGTTTCGCCGTCTGACTCTGGCCGCATCCCCAACCTTGTCCGTGTGAGTTCGTCATGCGCTACGCCTTAAAAAACGTCGACATCGTCACTCCGTTTCGTCACGTCGAACGTGGCATCGTCCTCGTGGAGGATGGCACCATCGCGGGGATCGGCGGTCCGCGTGATTTTCCCGTTCCGGAGGGGATCCCGGTGCACGACTTGGACGGCATGATCCTGGCCCCGGGTTTCATCGACCTCCTGGTCCACGGCGGCGGCGGCCACGGGTTCGCCGACACTGACGATGACGCGGTGGGGAAGATTTCGGAGAACTTCTTCTCGCACGGAACGACCGGATTGCTGGCGGCGCTCTACAGCAAACCGGAGCCGGAAATGATCGCCGATGTCCAGAGGATCGCCGGCTTCGCGGAGCGGACGAGGGGGAAGGGGAATGTGTGGGGCATTCACCTCGAAGGTCCCTTCATCAATCCGGCACTGCACGGGGCCATGAAAAAGGAGTATCTCTGGAAGGCGAATCTGGACGGATGGAACCGTCTTCACGACGCGGGGAGAGGTACCATTCGACTCATGACGATTGCCCCGGAGATGCCGGGCATGGCCGACATTCTTCGAGCCGCAGCCCGTTCGGGAGTTGTGCTGTCGATCGGGCATTCGATGGCATCGTATGACGATGTGTTGTTCGCCATCGACAACGGCGTAGCGCATGTGACACACTTGTTCAACGCCATGCCCCCCTTCCATCACCGGAAGCCGAGCGTCGTGTTGAGCGCGCTGCTGCACAACGAGTTGAAGATCGAGCTCATCGCCGACGGGATTCACGTCCACCCGGCCGTCATGAAGCTCATCTACAACATCAAGGGGTCCGGAGGCATCATCCTGGTCACGGATGCGATCCGGGCATCGGGCATGCCGGAGGGGAAGTATACCTTCATGGACCAGACGATCTACATGAAGGATCGGCGTGCCTACCTGGCCGACAATACCCTGGCGGGGAGCACGCTGACGATGAACCAGGCGGTCAAAACCATGGTCCAGCAGGTGGATGTGCCCCTGACGGACGCCATGCGCATGGCGTCGCTGAATGGAGCAAAGGTGCTGGGCGTTGAGCACAAGAAAGGCATCATCGCGGTCGGCAAGGACGCCGACCTCGTGGTCCTTGACCGCAACTTCGAAGTGTACATGACCATCTGCGAGGGCGAGATCCGCTACCGACGCTGATCATCGCCATCTCCACAAAGAAACGCCGCGGGCACCGACCGGGACCTGCGGCGTTCGTGTTTTTTCTCTTGACTGAGAGGCGTTCGGTTCCTATATTTGTAAGTCAAAGCGGCAACATCTCCTAAATTAGTTAGGCCATTATGACTCTCGACCAGATAGATGTCACGATCCTTGAGATCCTCCAAAAGAACGGACGCACGCGGCGAAATGAAGTGGCGGAGCGGGTCGGGCTGTCGCTTCCGGCGGCCAGCGAACGCCTGCGGAAACTGGAGGAGAGCGGGTATATCCAAGGCTACTTCGCCAAAGTGAACCATAAACTCCTCGGCAAGGACATCACGGCCTTCGTCACGGTCACCGTCGATTCATCCAAGCACTTCCACGCATTCCTCGATCACGCGGGTTCCACCGACGAGATCCTGGAGTGCCACGCCATCACGGGGGAGGGAACGCACATGCTGAAGGTGCGCACGGAGTCGACCGGAAGCCTCGAGAAGCTGTTGGCGAAGATCCAATCATGGGTCGGCGTGACGAAATCCACAACGATGGTCGTCCTGTCGACGCAAAAAGAGACATTGCGCATCAAGATCCCCAATCCATCCTAACCCTTCACCTCGAGGAGCCTCCATGGCAAAAACCAAAAGGAACCCGGAGATCGACCGGGTCTTCAAACTGATCAAAGAACACGGGGTCAAGATCGTCGACCTCAAGTTCACGGACATGATCGGCCAGTGGCAGCATTTCTCTGTCACGACGTCCGAATTCGGTCCGGACGCGTTTGAAGACGGGCACGGGTTCGACGGGTCGAGTATTCGTGGATTCCAGAAGATCCACGAGAGCGACATGCTCCTCTACCCGGATCCTTCCACGGCGTTCATCGACCCCTTCACGAAGGCGCCAACCCTGAGCTTGGTGTGCGACATCGCCGACCCGATCACGAAGGAGCCGTATTCGCGTGATGCCCGGTTCATCGCCGAAAAGGCAGAGAAGTACCTCCGCTCCACCGGCCTCGCCGACACGGCGTTCTTTGGACCGGAGCCTGAGTTCTTTATCCTCGACAACATCCGTTTTGACCAGGCCGCCAACTACGGCTTCTACTACATCGACTCCGCAGAAGGGATCTGGAACAGCGGCTCGGATGTGCGGCCGAATCTTGGACATCGGCCCCGTTACAAAGAGGGATACTTCCCGGTCGCGCCGATCGACAGCCTGCAGGACATCCGGACGGAAATGGTCCTGACGATGCAGCAGTTGGGCATTGAGGTCGAAGTGCATCACCACGAGGTCGCGACGGCGGGGCAGACAGAGATCGACATGAAGCGGACGACGCTGACCCGGATGGCTGACAATTACATGCTCTACAAGTATGTGACGAAGAACGTCGCCCACCGGAACGGTAAGACGGTGACCTTCATGCCCAAACCGCTCTACGGCGACAACGGATCCGGCATGCATGTGCACCAAAGCCTGTGGAAGGGGGGCAAAGCGCTTTTCGCCGGGAACGGCTACGCCGGACTCAGCGACATGGCGATGTACTATATCGGCGGCATCCTCAAGCATGCGCCGGCGCTGTGTGCCATCACCAATCCAACGACGAATTCCTACAAGCGGCTCGTCCCTGGCTACGAGGCACCCGTGAACCTCGCGTACTCGCAGCGCAATCGGTCTGCGTCTGTTCGCATCCCGATGTACTCTTCCAATCCCAAGGCGAAGCGGATCGAATTCCGGTGCCCGGATCCCCTCTGCAATCCCTACATCGGCTTCGCCGCACTTCTGATGGCCGGCCTCGACGGCATCATCAACAAGATCGACCCGGGCAAGCCGCTCGATAAGGACATCTACGAGATGACCCCGGAGCAGCTGCGCGAC
>CAYIHQ010000075.1:0-8463 GCA_964362905.1 uncultured Ignavibacteriaceae bacterium | reverse complement strand
CATACTCTTTCGGGAACGCCAGTACGGGCGGAACACGTTCGTGCAGGCGATGTTGACGAGGGCAGCGAGCGCCCGGTCCGCGAACGGAACCCTTCGCGTGCAAGACACGATCTCCGTCGGCAATTTGTTCGCGTCCAGCCGTGTCTACAACAAGGGAGCGTGGGTCTTGCACATGCTGCGGCGCGTGCTGCGCGACACCGCATTTTTCGCAGCGATCAAATCCTACGCGACGGATCCGGCGTTCCGGTTCGGCACCGCGTCGACGGCAGAGCTCCGCGCCTCGATCGAGACAGTATCGGGAACCGATCTAGCGTACTTTTTCAACCAGTGGGTCATGGGGGAACGGTACCCGGCATATACCTACGCGATGTCGTCGCTGGCGCAAGGCGCCCAGTCCGTGGCCACGGTCCGCGTGCAACAAACGACGGGGACGACGAATCCGCGCTGGTTCAAGATGCCCGTTGACCTGCGGTTCATGGGGAGCGGTCTGGATACCACCGTGACAGTCTGGAACGACACGACCGACCAAACGTGGCAGTTCACGTTGTCTGAGACACCGGACTCCGTGGTCTTCGACCCGGACAACTGGATCCTGAAGACAGCGCAGCGTGTGCCCATGGCCGGGTTGACAGATGTGGTCATCCCGAACACCGTTCAACTGTCGGCGAACTTCCCGAATCCCTTCAACGGAACCACATGGATCCGGGTCGGCTTGCCTGAAGGAGGTCACGTACTCTTGGAGGTGTTTGATCTATCGGGGCGCAGGGTGACTGTCCTCGTCGATCGAGAGATGGAGATGGGAACCGTAGACATTCCGTGGTCCACCGATGCCGCCTCAGGCGTGTACATGTGTCGGATGGTTGCCTCGAGTGGCAGCGGCCAGAGCGTGGTTGCTCGAAAGATCCTTCTGGTGAAGTGATTTGACACCAGGCAGGAATCGCCGATTTCACAACGAAAATGCGGATATTGTCGCGTTTTCGCCGTTTTCGGACGTGCAACTTGAACCGAGTTCTTGACCCTGAGGGAAAATCTGCGTAATGTATACTGTATACAGTATACAGAATGAGACCCGCAAAGCGTAAGAAGATTGAGCCGGCTGAACTCGCGCCTCTGCGAGACCGCATAGCCACGTCCATTCGTACGTCAATCATCGACGGCCGGATCAAACCTGGTGAACGGCTTGCGGAACCGGAGGTCGCAAAACTGCTCGGCGTCAGTCGCACACCCATCCGCGAAGCGTTCTTCCTCCTGATCTCCGAAGGATTCGTCGAAGCAGCTCCCCGCCGCGGCGTGGTCGTCAGCGACCTTTCGCCCCAGGATGCGGAAGAAACATACGTTCTCAAAGGTGCGTTGGAGGCGCTGGCAGCGTCACTCGCTGCTTCCCGGGTCACGCCGGAACTGCTCGCATCGCTTGCCACCGTCAACGACGAATTGGTCGCGGCGATCGCCGTCGCGCCCGCCGACATGGGCCGTGTCCTCGACCTCAACAATGCGTTTCATCAGGCCCTCACCGACGCCTCCGGAAATCGAAAGCTCTCGAAGCTCGTCACCGTCTACCGGCGTCAGACGCTCCGCTACAACTACATCTATCTCTCAGCGCTCTCCCGGCTTCGACATTCCGTCGAGGAGCATCGGACGATGATCGAAGCTTTGCGACGTCGGGATGCATCGGAGGTCGAACGGCTCGTCCGCCTTCACAACGATGCGGCCCTTCGCGCGCTCCGGGAGTACATGCTGACCTCTCACCCCATCGAACGAAAACCCGGGAGTACCGTATGAGCAAGATCCGCATCGCGATCGTCGGGTACGGCCACGTGGGCGAATGCGCCCTCCAATCCGTCCTCGAATCTCCCGACATGGAACCGGCAGGCGTCGTTGAACTCCCGGCCGTCGTCAAGAAGATGTGCCATCTGGAACCGATGCAGCCCGCTGTCCTTTCAAAGCTCCCGATCGTTGAGAACGTCAAGGACCTCGGACATGTCGACGTGGCCGTCCTGTGTTGTCCATCCCGCGGCGTGCATCGCCTTGCAACGACCATGCTGGAGGCCGGCGTGCACACGGTGGACAGCTTCGACATCCATTCCGAGATCCCCAAACTCCGACAGCAGCTCGGACAGGTTGCCCGTCGGGTCGGGAAGGTCTCAATCCTATCTGCCGGATGGGATCCGGGGATCGACTCTGTCATCCGGGCATGGATGCAGGCGATGGCTCCGAAGGGGGTCACACACACGAACTACGGGCCCGGCATGTCGATGGGGCACTCCTGCGCCGCCAAGGCCATCGATGGCGTCAAGGACGCACTGTCCATCACCGTTCCGATCGGCATGGGTGTCCACCGGCGGATGGTCTACGTGGAGCTGAAAGAAGGAGCAGTCTTTTCCGACGTGGAGCGCCGGATCAAAGAGGACGCCTACTTTGCAAAAGACCGAACCCTGGTGTTTGAAGTTCCGAACGTCAAGGACCTGTTGGATGTGGGGCACGGCGTCCGGATCGAGCGTGTCGGCGTCTCGGGCTTGACCCACAACCAGAACTTCCGGTTCGAGATGCGCATCAACAATCCTGCCCTGACGGCGCAGGTGATGGTCTCCGCCGCCCGGGCCGCGGTGCATCGCGAACCCGGCTGTTATACGATGATCGAGCTGCCGGTGATCGATTTCCTGCACGGGGATGTGGAATCGTTTGTGAAACAGTTGGTTTAGAGCATGGCAAAAGTGAAACGTGAAATGTGAAAAGTGAGATGTCACGCATAAATGGCGACTCGACGACGATCTCTCGCAGATAATTCGCAATCAACAATTCGCCGCGAAGCGGCCACTTCGTGGCAATTCGAAATCCCCATGGATCCCTACGCGCGCAAGTTGATTCGCACCGACTTCTTCCACGCCAAACGCGAGCTGACGGGCTCTGTGGCGGTGGTGCTGGATGGGTACCTGGAAAATCGGGCCCTGGCGCTCATCCAGCCGATCTCGCGGGCCTTTCCGAAGCACACGATCATCGAGCTGATCGCGACCGACGAGCCGACTGCAGCGCCAGGCGGGTCTGTGCAGGCCATCGCCTATCTCGGCTTTGTAGAACTGCTGTCCAGCGGCGTGGTCGTGGTGGGGGATGAAGTGGTATGGAAGAAAAAGGTCATCGGCACGATCGCCGGCTATGATGACACCCACATGCCCAACCACCAGAATGTGATCGTGGCGGTGAAGAAGCGGATCTCAGGGAAGGACCTGAAGTGGAAGGTGAATGAGAAGGTGGAGTTCAGAAGAAAGTAGGCAGTAGACAGTCGTCAGTAGTCAGACAGAAGAACCCGTCGGCGGTCAACGGTCGACGGAACGCGATGCGAAAATGCAGGCCGTCTGCAATTCGCCGCGAAGCGGCCCCTTCGGGGCAATTGACAATTTGTCCCGCCATCCCGCCCGACAACGGCGGGACGCTGAGAAACGCGAACAACGGCGGGATGCCCGCCTGCCTCATGGACCGTAGATGGTCGGGCAGGCACACAACGCACAATCCGCAATCGACAATCCGAAATCCGCAATCATCTTTGACCTCATAAGGAACACTCTCATGGCACGCCCCAACTATCGCTTCCAAATGTACAAGCGCCTCCAACTTAACACGCAGAAGATTTACGCCGATGCGCGCAAGGCGGCCGAATCACTGAACATGCCCGCCGAACTTAAAGGAGCCATCGGCCTGACGGGCGCCATCTCCGGCTGCCCGTCCCCGCTGCGGGACGATATCGAACACGCCATGTCCGTCGAGGCCAAGAAGGTCGTGCCTCTGACCGTCTACGTCGACCAGATCCGTGAGCTCGTGAAGAGCTTCTACGGCGACGGGTATGATGCATGCCCGGTGAACACCTGCGAAGCGGGGCTGTGGACGTCATTCGACTGTCTCATGACGCCCCCGTTCCAGGGACGAGGGGACAACTACCGCACGCGCTACATCGCTCCGCTCGAACGCCACATCCATCACCAGGCGTCCTACGGGCGGCCGTATCCTCCCAAGTACAAGGACATTCTGGCCGACCGCGGCAGCACATCGGGCGAGCTGGGCTTCTACGGAAAGCGGCAGAACAATTTCGACACGGTGCTCGTCCCGATGGCCGGGGTCGACTACACGGCGCACGGCATCAAGTTCCATCCTGTGCCGCTGATGAAGAACCTCAAGGTGAAAGAGTCGCTGCAGGCCCTCGCAACGAATGCCCGCCGCCATGAGACATTGCTTGGCGGTTTCGCGTCTCTCGGGTACGACACACCCGGCTATGGCTATGGCGACAAGGACAAAGATGGGACGCCGTTGCTGCAGAAAGGCATCGCAGCGTTGGCCCAGGAGTACAACGTTCCCTACGTCATCGACAACGCGTGGGGCATCCCATTTCTTGGAACCAACATCAAGAAGGTCGGCGCCGATGTCATGATCTACAGCATGGACAAGGCCACCGGCTCGCCGACGAGCGCGCTCATCATCGGCAAGGACGAGGCCATGATCCCGATCCGCCGCGCGCTGGGCATGCACGGAGCCCGCTACGGCACCGGCTCATCGTACGGCAAGGCAGCGTACGTGACGCACGATCCGGGCAAGGAAGGACTCTCCGGACAGGTGGCGGCTCTGCGGGTTCTCCTGGAGAAACCGGAAGTTGTGACGAAGCCAACTGACGACCTCTACAAGATCGTCGTCGAGGAATTTGCCAGGATTGACCCGCGGATCCGTCCGTTCTTCAAGATCTACAAGAGCCGCAACAGCGGCACGGTCGAGGTCAACTACGAGGACAGTTGGAAGGACGGCAAGCTTGGCATCCCCATCTTCTCGATCGAGGACATGTATGCCGGCTCGCACCTGTTCCAGGATGGCATGACCCAGATGGGCATCATCCCGACGATCTCCTACGATGCAAACTTCTTCATTTCACCGGGTCTGGGCACGACGGACAGCAAGGGCCAGATCATTCCCGAACGCGCGCGCATGGTCGTTCGCGGATTGGTGATGCTGATCGAGATTGTGTGTGAGAACGCGGGAATATATGAGTAACTCCGCCCTCTCTCACGTCATCGACGCCGTCGACGTGGAAACATACCTGCTCTGCGGTTCTGCGCAGGAAGGGCATGAACTCGCCCGACTCCTGGGTCGTGAGCTGAATCTGGGGGACGTGGATGTGATGTTCGAAGAATTCGACGGCTACGGCATGCGAGTGCGATTGCGCGCCTTGGTACATCGCCCGGCTGCACGCTACGCCTGGTTGGAGGAGAAGACGGAGCAAGGGGCATGAAGAAGATCCTGTGCGTCCCCCTGGATCCTGTGCATGACGTCGGGATCAAGCTCATTCGGAATGCGCTGGCGGAGCGGGGCCATCAGACGGAGCTGCTGTCGCCGGACCTTCCGATAGAGGAAGTAGTACGTCGCGCCTCTGCGGGTTCGTACGACTTCATACTTGTGAGCCGGACCCTCGGCTACGGCGTGGCGGAACTGCTGGCCCGCTTCGTCGACCTTCTCGATGCGGCGGGAGTGCGGGAGCGATCGAAGATCGTCATCGGCGGCAAGCCGGTCACCCCGGAACTTGCGGCGGAACTCGGGTTCGACAAGGGATTTGGCGAGCACAGCACGATCGATGACGTTGTCGCGTACATCGAAGGTCGCGAGTCGCACGTGCGGACGGTCTCGTTGGCGCGAAGCAAACCGGATATGACCAAGCGGTTCACCTACAACGTCCCGCACCAGCGCACGAAAGCGCTGTTGGATACAATTACGGAACGGACCCTTGCCTGGACGAAGGGCCGCACGTCTCCTGCCATCCGGCGAGCCCGCGTGCGCGAAGAGATCCACGCTGCTGGCAGCGCCGGTGATCGTGCTCGTCTCTGGGATCGCTATCATGCGCTCTGCGATGGCCCGATCGTGGAGGGGAATCAGGCCGGCGTTTTCCCGAAGGGCGTTCGTCGCGTGCGTGAGGCCGAAGCCGCTGCGCTGCGGTTGCTCCTGAAGAGCAGGATCCCCCAGGGTGCCCGTGGGATGCGGCATCAGGGGTCCGAGCCTCTCATGTTCAAGTTCCTCGGCAGCGGATGTCCGGTCATGGATATCCTGCACGGAAAGGTCTGCGAACGATACGGCGTTGACGGTTTTCTCATCATCAATCCATCGTGGGAGGCGCGGTACGAGGGATTGTTCGATGGACTGTTGACCCACGAGAACGACGGAACGATCACGTCGGAGCAGAATATCCGGCTGATGCGCGACCTGCTCGACCCGGCGACGCTTCTTACCGTGCGCGCGCATCGCGGCCTGAACACTCCGGAAACGGTGCTGCTGGCCGCCCGTGCCGGCGCCGACCTGACGAAGATCAATCTGGTCTACGGGTCTCTGGGGGCCGGAACGGACCCGGAACGGCTGACGGTCGACGGACTCGAGGCGATGCGGATCGCGGCACGGTCGTCGATGGCCTTTGATATTCCGGGGAACGATGAACTGAGTGGCGTACCTGCCTGGAAAACGCTCGCGGGCCTCCTCGTCACCGCCGCCATCGGTCGGGCTCTGGGAGCGCGCCCCATTCTCAAGCCGCTGTTCTGCTACGGACCGCACATCGTGTTGCACGGGCAGATGTCGAAGAATTTCATCGACTACAACGTCGCGAAGGTGCGGGCGCTGCGGGCGATCATGGACGCTCCCATCTGGCCGGGAGAGCCGATCGCGTTCATGACGCAGACGGAAGACCGCGTGCAATCGGCGAACTCAACCTCGTACCATGCGGCATTGGCAACATCGGTCGGAGTCGAAGCCATCACGATTGCATCGACCGACGAGGCGTACTCCCGCGGTCCCATCTCCCTGGCCGCCCGGATCGATTCCATACGCGCCGTGGCCGATGCGTCGCGGTTCGTCGGCGATGCGCATTTCCAGCCGACCGCCGAGGCGGATCGTTTCACCGAACAACTGACCGACGGCATCATCGCGACGCTCGAAGTCGTGGCGCGCCATGAGAGCTTGCCGCACGCGATCCACGCCGGAGCATTAGGCAACGCCGAGGACGGCGCGTATCCGGGGACGTTTGGGAAAGGGAGTGTGGGGAAGGAATAGGAAGATGGGAGATGGAAGATGGAAGACTGGAGATGGGAGTAGGCAGTATGGAGTATAGAGTAGAGAGAGAGAGATCAGAAAGATTTTCGATTTTCGATTGTCGATTGACGATTCACCTCTTTCAACCTGTTCCCGTTCACCTTTCACTTCTCACCTCTCACTTCTCACCTCTCACTTCTCACCTCTCACCTCTCACCCCTCACCTCTCTCCTCTCTCCGTTCTCCCCTGATCTCCACACGCACCATAGGAATCGCTGGCACCGCCAAGAATACGGGCAAGACGACCGCGCTGAATGCACTGCTGCAGGTGGCGCATCGGCAGGGTGTGTCCGTCGGCGTCACGAGCATCGGCTACGACGGCGAGACGATCGACAACGTCACGGGATTGCCAAAGCCGAGGATCATGCTCCAACGGGGCACGATCGCCACGACCTCGGAGACGTGCATCCCGGCGTCGGGGTGGGAGATGATCGAACGGACAGGCCTACGGACGGCGCTGGGCGAGATCGTCGTCGTACGCTGCATCGAGCCCGGCCATCTCGTGCTCGCCGGGCCGAACAAGCGCCTGGATCTTGCGTCCATCCTGGAACGGATGTCGGCGCTCGGTCCGTCGTTGATCTTCATCGACGGTGCCTTGAATCGGATGGCGCCCATGTCAGTGGCGAAGGGCCTGATCCTGGCCACCGGTGCCGCGCGCACATCGGACCTGCTGCTCTTGGCGAAGGAAACGGGGGCAATCGAAGCACTGTTCGCCATTCCCCGGACGGGGGAGGCACAGAGTGGTCGCGATACGATCCTCCGGTCGCCGTTTCCGCAGGCGGAAGATGTCCTGAAGCTTCTTGGTCAGAACCGACACCGAGCGCGTCGGGTCGTGTTTCATCGCCCCGTTGCGCCCGGCGTGTTGGTCGAGCTTGCCCGGATCGGCTCCAATGATCGCCGGATGGAAGAGATCGTCCTGAGGGACCCTGTGACATGTCTGCTGGCAGCCCCGCCGCCAGAGATGGCCGACGCCGTTCGCGCATGCCGCGACGCGGGAATTCGCGTGCGGGTGGCGGCACGGCTTCCGCTCCTGGCCGTTACCGTCAATCCGTTCCTGCCGAGGCCGGAAGGACATCACTACGTGGCGGATGCCGTGTCCGCAGAGGATCTCAGCCGCATCATGAGGTCGGCGATCCGCACGCCAGTGGTGGATATTGTCAAAGATGGTGCTGAACCTCTCTGGGAGGAGATCAGCCGTGCGACCTGAGATCGGGGGCTGGTTTGACTTTTCCCTCCTCATTGTGTAATCATAACAGATAGTTCTCTTCCGCCTGAAGCCCCGCCTTCACTTTCGGAGTGCGACCATGGCTAAAGCAATTCGCCGTCCCTCCACCCCTCGCCGCCGCACACCCGCCTCCC
>CAYIHQ010000074.1:0-8484 GCA_964362905.1 uncultured Ignavibacteriaceae bacterium | reverse complement strand
GTGTCCGCTGTTCGTTCCTGTGGCCGAAGAGGGATGGACGGAACACAAGGCGACGGAGATGATCGCCCGGGAGTATCTCTTTCCGCTGGTCCAGCACAAAGTGGATACGGTGGTGCTCGCGTGCACGCATTACCCCATCCTCAAGGACGTCATCGCGAAAGCCGTCCCCCACACGGTACAACTGATCGATTCCGGCGAGGCCACCGGCGCGACCGTTCTGGGCCTGCTTGATTCAACGGGGTTGCGCAATCCGAGCACCCTCGTTCCGAATCTGCAATTCTTCGTCAGCGACATTCCATTCAAATTCGCCGAGGTCGGCGAACGGTTCCTCGGAGGACGGCTGGGGAGGGTGCAGCGTATCAGTGGTCTGGCGTAGAAACTCTCTCATACCCTTCGCTGCCGTCGCCGCCGCGCCACGCCGCAAGGCGGTCACTTCGTGAAAGTGGTCGCTTCGCGAAAGCCGGCCACTTTGTGGCGAGAAGCGATTGATTCCAGTGACGATTGGTTTTTGAGATGAGTTCCACTCTTTTCACGATTGAATAGGAGTTCACCATGGCAGTGAGACCCATCCTTCTCCTCGGCAACCCGATCCTCCGATCGCGGTGTCGAACGGTACCGAGCTCCGAGCGCGCGACGATGAAGGCCGTGGCGCGCGACCTTCGCGACACGCTCACGGAGTTCCGGACTCGCAAGGGATTCGGAAGAGGCATCGCCGCCCCTCAGATCGGCAGGCCCGACCGGATCATGTATATCGATTTCGAGTTCACCGGCACTCTCATCAATCCGCGGATCGCGCACCGAAGCCGCCAGACCTTCACCCTCTGGGACGACTGCTTCTCGTTCCCCGACCTGCTGGTCCGCGTCAAGCGCCACCACACGATCGAAGTGGCCTACACCGACCTCGACGGACATCGCAGGCGGGTGCGCGCCACCGGCGCCCTGTCGGAGCTTCTCCAGCACGAGATCGACCATCTCGACGGGATCCTGGCGATCGATCGGGCGATCGACCGGCGCCATATCATTCTGCGGAGTGAGTTGGACCGCTTCACTGCGGGGAAGGGAATCTCGATGTAGTGCCTCGAAGAAAGCGGAACACAGAGAACCACCGAGAAAAGAGAGAGATCCACAGAGTGATGAATAGATCATTTCTCTATGGATCTCTGTGTGATCTCCGTGGACCCCTGCCTGCGGTAGGCAGGTCTGTGTCACATCTTTTCACGTATGAGGATCGAGCCATGACCCAACTCCTGGATGACGCTCAGATCAGAGAGCACCTTGCACAGATCCCCGCGTGGCAACACCGCGGAACAACGATCGTGCGCACCTTCGAGAGAAGGGACTTTGTCGCCGCGATCGGGTTCGTGACGTCGACGGCCATCCTCGCGGAGCGAGCCGACCACCATCCGGACATCGATATCCGGTGGAACCGAGTGACGCTCACGCTGAGCACCCACAGCGCCGGAGGGCTGACGGGCAAGGATTTCGCACTCGCCAGGAGCATCGACGCACTGTGAATCTGCGACGGATCGAACAGCTGAAAGCGTTCATCGCGCAGGATCCGAACGACCCATTTCCGCGCTACGCGCTCGCCCTTGAACAGGACGCGTCCGGCGACACCGCCGCGGCCGTCCAGGCGCTTGAGGAACTCCTGATGCTGGCCCCACGGTACGTCCCGACATACCAACAGCTCGGATATCTCTACCAGAAGCAGGGCCTGACGGCAAAGGCGCGGACGACGTTCGAGATCGGGATCCGTATCGCGCGCGAAGAAGGCGACCACCACGCCGCCAGCGAAATGCAGGAATCCCTGGACGAGACCAATCCATAAGAAAATGCGAAGCCCGAAATGCTAACACATCCTCCTCTGGGCAGTTCGAATTTCGGATTGTCACTGTTGAATTCGAGATTTGAACCTCCCCCCACTTCTCGGTATTTTGTTCTACCACAATCTCAATCAACCCTGAACACACCGTGGATCTGAGCAAAGAACGCATCCTCGCGATCTTTCGCGAATCCGGAGCCCTGCTGGAAGGGCATTTCCAGCTCACATCGGGACTCCACAGCCCGCACTATTTCCAATGCGCCAAAGTGCTGCAGTATCCCAACCACCTCCACACCTTCTCGGCCCTTATCGCTGACCGATATCGCGGACAACAGGTAGATGTCGTGATCTCGCCTGCCATCGGCGGGATCGTGGTTGGCACCGAGGTGGGACGCGTGATGGGATGCCGCACGATCTTCACCGAACGCAAGGAAAACCAGATGCAGCTCCGCCGGGGCTTTGAGATCAATCCGGGCGAACGCGTCCTGGTGGTCGAGGACGTCGTCACCACGGGCGGTTCGGTCTTCGAGGTGATCGACGTGGTGAAGAAATCGGGAGGGAGCATCGCCGGGGCGGCCTGCATCGTCGACCGCAGCAACGGGAAGGTCCGGTTCGATGGGACCCAGACGAGCGTTCTGCAGATGGACGTGGTCACCCATCCTCCGGAGTCGTGCCCGCTCTGTGCCGGTGGCAGCGTCGCTGTGAAACCCGGAAGCCGCGGCAACACGTGAAAAGATGATCGTGCCAATGAAGATCCCCGGTGAATTGATCCGGCGCAAGAGGGACGGCTCACCGCTGACCCGCGAAGACCTGTCCGCGCTCGTTGGCGCCTACACACGCGGCGACCTCCCCGCCTATCAGATGTCCGCATTCCTCATGGCGTGCTATTTCCGCGGCATGACCGAAGAGGAGATGCTGGCGTTCACGGACCTCATGCTGCATTCCGGTGTGGTGCTGGACCTGTCCGATATCCCCGGCATCAAGGTGGACAAACACTCGACGGGAGGAGTGGGCGACAAGGTCTCCCTCCTTCTGGCGCCCATCGTCGCCGCGTGCGGGGTTCCCGTGCCGATGATCTCCGGGCGCGGGCTCGGACACACCGGCGGAACACTCGACAAGCTGGAGACCATCCCCGGCTTCCGCACCGACCTCGGCATCGATGACTACCGTCGTGTGCTGCGATCCGTCGGCGCCGTGTTGATCGGGCAGACGGCCGAGATCGCCCCGGCCGACAAGAAAATGTATGCGTTGCGGGATGTGACGGCGACCGTCGAGTGCATTCCGCTGATCGCCGGAAGCATCATGAGCAAGAAGCTGGCGGAAGGGATCGACGCGCTGGTCCTCGACATCAAGACCGGTCGCGGTGCGTTCATGGAACAACGGGAGCGGGCCGTCGAGCTCGGCTCCGCCCTCGTGGCCATCGGAGAACGCGCCGGCAAACGCACCATCGGCTACGTGACGGACATGAGCCAGCCGCTCGGCGCCCATATCGGCAATTGGCTGGAGGTGGTGGAGTCCGTCGAATGTCTGCGCGGGGCGGACCGCGATTCTCCGCTCACGCGGGACCTCATGGAACTCACGATCCTGTTGTCGGGAACGATGGTGTGGCTCGGGGGAAAAGCGGGGACGGTCCAGGAAGGGATGGACGCCTGCCGAGGTGCGGTCAACGACGGCAGCGCGTACCGAAAGCTGTTGCAGATCGTGCAGGCGCAAGGCGGCAACGCCGTCGCCCTCGAGGAGTTGAACGCGTATGCGCCGGCCCCGCACCAGGTGACGATCAGCGCATCCGCGGATGGATGGATCACCTCAATCGATGCGTTGGAATTGGGCCTTACCGGGATCCTGCTTGGAGCGGGACGCAGAGCCATCACCGACCGGATCGACCCGGTGGCTGGCATGATCCTTCGCAAGAAGCGGGGTGATGCCGTTCGCGCCGGGGATCCTCTCGTCGTCGTGATGGCCAGCGACCATGCAGCTCTCGACGCGGCTACGCCTCGCATTCACAGCGCATTCGCCATCGGCTCCGACCGGCCGAAGAATGAACCCCTTGTGTTGGCGACGATCACCCGGAACGGGGTCGCTGACGGACTAGCATTCCCTTCGTAGAAACCATCTCAGTAATGTATCTCGCAGCGCCTGCCTGCCGCCTACCTCATCGGTAGGCAGGGTCGATGGACCCGCCGTTCTTTGGAGGGCAGGCAGGTCGCCGCGAGAGGCTCTTTTTTTCCAGACGAGCTCTATCCCTTCAGATTCTTCTTCAGCACTTCCTTCATTGCCTCATGGATCCTGCCGTTCGTCGCGAGCAGATCCACGCCGGTCACCTGCATTTCGTTCCCGCGAAAGTCCGTCACAGTTCCTCCCGCCTCCCGCACAAGAAGCATCCCGGCCGCCATGTCCCACGAGTTCAATGCCACCTCCCAGAACCCGTCGAATCGTCCGGCCGCCACGTAGCAGAGGTCGAGGGCCGCTGACCCGAGGCGGCGGACCGCTTGCGCTTCCATGAGGAAAGCGCCAAAATGTTCCACGGCGTGGAACGGATTCTCCCGGATGTTGTAGGGGAATCCGGTGACGAGCAGACTCTCCCGAAGTTCTGCGGTCTGAGAGACCTGCAATCGACGTCCGTTCAGGAACGCGCCGCTTCCCCGTTCGGCGGAGAAGAGCTCGTCCAGATTCGGGTCGTACACCACACCCGCGATAAGCTCGCCCCGATGCTGGACCCCGATCGAGACACAGAAGATCGGCAGGCCGTGCGTGAAGTTCGTCGTGCCGTCGAGCGGATCGATGATCCACACTGTCTCTGCACCTTCGATCGATCCGCCGGATTCTTCGCCCAGGATGGCGTGCCCCGGATATTTCAAACGGACGCGCTCCCGGATCATGGCTTCGGACCTCTTGTCGACCTCCGTCACGAGGTTCGAGTCCTGCCCAAGCTTGCGTTCCACAGTGCGGACCGTCCCCACGCTCTGTTTGAGGAATTGTCCTGCCTCCACGGCAATGTCGATAACGTCCTGTATCATGTTCGTTCTCTCCGAGGCATCAAAGTACGGAAAATCGGGCTCCCAGCGTACGCGGAATTGAGTCCCCATCGAAAAAGCCGTAGCTTGCTTTCGAGTATTCAACGATCCACTGGAGAGTCTTCATGCGGTTCGGTCTTCTGACACTCTTGTCTATTGCATTCCTCGCTGGTTGTTCCACTCCCTCCGTGCCTCCCCGACCCTGGACACTCCAGGAACTTGACATCGAGGTCGTCGATACCACGCGGGAAGTGGGATATACAAACAAACAAGCGGGTTTCTACTACACTGAGACCAACGCCCCCCAATCGAATGCGTGGCAAGGATGGCACATCATGTCCGTTCGCATGATGGACGACTACGCCGTTACCGCGGATAATGCGATTCTGGACCGTCAGACGATCACGCAGGCAGTCGTCCGGCCGGACGCGATCACTCGAATGTATGGAGACGGTACCCGCGAAACCGTGACCCTCCTGGATTCGGTGGACGCCCTCGTCGTTTCCGTCGAGCGCTCAGGGGCGCGGACGATGACAGCGAGCCCCGTCCTGGCGAATGCCACAGCCCAGGATCTTGTGGTCGAATTCCGGGATGAAGTCCTCCTGGTCGCCCGTCGCCGCCATCTCTTGCGGACTGAACTCGAGAACTATCCTGTGTGGATCGGCGTCGCCGCCGCCGAGCCGGGAGCTGTCCAGCGACCTCCGGAGGAGGGAGCCGGTTCTCCGGAAGGGGCGATCTCTGTGTCACCGAAACAACGAACGGCCACGTTTCTCTTCGTCGCAGGCGACACGCCGGAACAGGTGCTCTCGACGGTCCGCGACCTCCGAACGACGTTCGAACGGCGGAAGACCGAGCGTCGACAACGCATGGAGCGGCTTCTCAACGCCAGTCTCTTTCGGTCGACGAACGCGCGGTTCGACCGCGCCCTTGCTTGGGCGAAGATCTCCCTGGACGCCCTCGTGATGCGTCAGGGAAAGGTTGGCATCTTTGCCGGACTCCCGTGGTTCAGCAACTACTGGGGACGGGATACGTTCATTTCGCTGCCCGGGGCGACGCTGGTGAGCGGGGACATGGAGACGGCGCGCGATGTCCTGCGCTCGTTCGCGGCCTGGCAGCAGACGGACCCGTCCAGCCCCGATGAGGGACGCATCCCCAACCTAGTCACACCGACGTCCACATCGTATAATACGACCGACGGCACGCCCTGGTTCGCGCTCGGCGTGTTCGACTACGTGAAGTACTCCGGCGACACCGCCTTCGTACGCGAGATCTTCCCCGTCCTGCGCCGAGCCGTCGAAGGGGCGCTCCGCCATCGCGTGGACGCGGAGATGTTTCTGACACACGCCGATGCCGAATCGTGGATGGACGCCGTCGGACCGGACGGCCCCTGGAGCGCGCGTGGCAACCGAGCAAACGATGTCCAGGCTCTGTGGTATCGTCAGCTCATGGTGTCGACGGCGTTCGCGGAGATGCAGGGCGACCTTGCCGCCGCCGATCGCTGGAACGGAGTCGCGCAGACACTCCTTCGCAACTTCCAACGTCGTTTCGTGGATGCGGAGCGCGGAACCATCGTCGATCATCTCAATGCCGACGGGTCCGCCGATCCGGCCATCCGCCCGAACCAGCTGTTCGCTCTCGACATCGTCGTCGACCCGAAAGACCGCGAACGCATCTTCAAGAACATCACTCAGACGCTCGTCTACGAACACGGCGTTGCGTCATTGTCATCGACCGACACGGCCTTTCATCCTTATCATCAATATCCGCCTTTCTATCCGAAGGACGCCGCGTACCACAATGGGATCGTATGGACCTGGCTGGCCGGACCCTGGATCAAGTCGGCTGTCGAGTTCGGCCGCCCGAACCTCGCCTTCCGGGTTACGGAGAACCTCGTGCACCAGATCCTCGATCGAGGAGGTGTGGGAACTGTATCCGAACTGATCGATGCGGCACCGCGACCGGGGGAAAAGGAGCCCCGGCTTTCGGGAACGTTCAGCCAGGCGTGGAGTCTTGCCGAGTTCATTCGAGCCACCTATCAATCCTACCTGGGGGTCTCCGTCGACGCGCCCAATCACCAACTCTGGCTGTTGCCTCAACTCCCGATGGCGCTGAATGCCGCCACGTTCGACGTCTACGTAGGAACGGCAAGAGTTCGCGTCTCGTATGGTGGCGACGGTCAGACTGGGCGCATCAGCCTTCTCTCATTGCAGCAGAACGAGCCGATCAACGTGAACATCGGATGGCCGTTCGCCAACCGCCGCGGCCGCAGTTGCGGATTTGCGCTGCAAACCGGCCAACGCGTCGAACTCGAACTCACGGAGAATGAGGCCAAGGTCAACGCCGAGCGGCCGAAGGGTATCTCCTTCGATTCGCAGATTCAGACACTGGTTGAATTCCCGGGGCTGGCGGACCTCGAACTCGCCGTCCCCTCCGTGCCTCCGGGCCTTCGGTCGCTTCAAGGACCGTCGCATCGCTTTCTGGGCAACGCGGAGATCCAACGGCAGCCGCTCGCCGCCCGCGTGCTGGCGGATGTCGAAGATCCGCGCGGCGACGACACGGGACCGGGGACGTACGTATATCCCGCCACACCGCATCTGCGACCGGGGAGTCTGGACCTCACGCATTTCCAGGTGGCGGCGGACGATTCTGTGGTCCGATTCACGCTGACGTTCCGCGCGCTCTCCGATCCCGGGTGGCACCCGGAATATGGATTCCAGCTTACGTATGCCGCGATCGCAATCGACACGGACCGAACGCCCGGCTCAGGTCAGCGCACCGTGGGCCGCAATGCCTCGGTCAAGCTATCGCCCGAGCGTGCCTTCGAACGCATCGTCTATGTCGGCGGCGGTGTGCGTGTAGAGGATGGCAAAGGAACCGTCGTCGTCGAATACCTGCCCGTCGAGTCTGATGCACGGTCGCCGCTCGGAATCGCTTCGACGGGCACGCTGGCTTTCTCGCTCCCCGTTTCAATGGTCGGAAGCCCGACGGCCACGTGGCGCTATACCATCCTCATCGGCGCACAGGATGACCACGGAGGGGCCGGCATCGGTGATTTTCGTGCCGTGCAACGCACCGTCGGCGAATGGCACGGCGGCGGACGCCGAGCCACTGCGGACCCAAACATCTACGATGTGTTATTGATCCAGTAGTCATTCACCCACTCAGCAGAGGAGGTTCCCATGTTGTTCATCATCAGTATTCTCATCGCCATCGTCTCGCTCGTCGTGTTCATCAATGCACGGCGGAAGCTGAGCGAGGAACGGAACCAGACATTCCAGGTCGCCGCCAACATGGCCGGCGTTGTGTTCCTGATCTTTACCCTTGTCGCGGTCTCGCGTACGTTCATCATCATTCCGCCGGGGCACGTTGGCGTGGTGGTGATCTTCGGCAGTGTATCCCCAACGACCCTCAAAGAGGGGATCAATACCATGAATCCTCTCGCGGACGTCGTGGAATTCTCGATCCGCACCGAAGAACTGAAGGAAGTGATGGATGTTCCCTCAAAGGAGGGGCTGACAGTTCAGCTCGAAGTGAGCGTCCTGTATCATCTGGACCCGGACCAGGCCGATGATGTGTATCAGAAGCTCGGGGTCAACTACGTTGAGACGATCCTGACACCGAATTTCCGGTCGGTCACACGCGGCGTCA
>CAYIHQ010000073.1:0-8496 GCA_964362905.1 uncultured Ignavibacteriaceae bacterium | reverse complement strand
CTGCATCTGATCCTCCGGAGTTCCGTGGCCGACGTGTTGTTTCAGGGTGCCCCGATCCCGTTCCGCGAGGTTCTTCGGCGCGATTCTGTGGGAGGAGTTCGGAGCATACCGCTTGCCGCGAAGCTGACCTTCGATGGCCGATTCCACGAGCGGGATTCGGTGGCCGACAACATCGCGGCGATCGTTCCGGGAGGTGATCCTCTTCTCAAAGGCTCCTACGTTCTCGTCGGTGCGCACTACGATCACCTGGGGATCGGAGAGGCGGTGGAGGGAGACTCCATCTACAATGGCTTGTTCGATAATGCGATGGGTGTATCGGTCCAGCTGGAGCTGGCCCGGCTGTTCAGTCAAGAAGCGATGCGCCCGGCGCGGTCGATCCTGTTCGTGTTCTTCACGGGCGAGGAAAAAGGGCTGATCGGGTCGCGGTACTACACGTCGAACCCTCTTCGGCCGCTCTCGGCGACCGTGGCGATGATCAACATCGACGGCGTCGCCGGGTTCGAGCCATTCCGGTCGATCATCCCGGTGGGCGCAGACCTCTCGACGATCAGGGATCATGTCGCTGCCGTAGCGTCGCGCCACGCCCTCACCATCGAATCCGTGCCGCCGATCTTTCTTGAGGGGGATCCGCTGTCGAGCTCAGATCACTGGTCATTCATCGAAGCAGGAGTACCGTCCATGCTTCTCAGCGAAGGATTCACGTATGATCGCACCTCGCGGGAGGAGGGCGTGCAGCGATTTGTCGAATGGGGGTTGCGGCGGTACCATCGCCCACAGGACGATCTGCGCCAGCCGATCGCCATGGATGCCGTGGACCAACACGCGACGGTGCTTCGTGATATCATCCTCGAAATTGCCAACACGTATCAACCTCCGCAATGGCTGCCGGGCTCTCCGTATGCGATGGCGCGATTGCGATCCGTGGCGGAGGGGAGGTAGGGAGGGGTTCAGTGACCCGACTCCATCATAGTGCACGCATGTGGGCGATTTTCGCGTATCGACTCGCCATGGCGTCTGTCGTGATCCTGTTCTTCGGTTGTGGCGGCTCGCGTGCGGTGCAGGAGTCGAGCCGCAGCCTCATCCGCATCAAGGGCTCCGACACCATGCTCCTTCTTGCGCAGCGATGGGCGGAGGCTTTCATGCGAGAACATCCGGGGACGTCGATCAGCGTAGAAGGCGGCGGCACAGAGATCGGCATCGCGGCCATGATCAAAGGAGAAACGGAGTTCTGCACCGCATCGCGTCCATTGTCACCGGAGGAGATCTCCCGTATCGCGCGGGAATATCGGTCGCTGGGTTTCTCCGTACTGACCGCGCGCGATGCGTTGTGCTTCTACACACACATGGACAATCCGGCGCTGTCCCTCACGCTGGATCAGCTCGCGGACATCTTCCGCGGACAGATCCGCAATTGGAAGGACGTGGGGGGAGACGATGCGCTCATTGTGGTGCTCAGCCGCGACCCGAACTCTGGGACCCATGGGTACCTGGAGGACCATGTCCTTCGGGGCGGAAGGATCCGCGAGGATGCGCGCATTCTCCCGGGCACTGCGGCGATCGTTCGGGAGGTGTCGCGGAATGTGCATGCGATCGGATACGGAGGGTTAGCGTATGGGGAGAACGTCTACGACCTGGATGTCGACGGCGTGCCGCCGTTCCCGGAAAACGTGCGGAACGGTACGTACCCCGTGTCCAGATACCTGTATCTCTATTCCGTTCGCCCGCCGGAAGGTATGCAGAAGAGGTTTATTGACTGGATCCTGAGCCCCGCTGGACAGCGGGTGGTGCAGGAAGTGGGGTACGTGCCGCTCTATGATGTCCCAGCGCGCTGACATCCGCCACATCATCTTTGACGTCGATGGAACCCTTATCGACTCGAAGCGTGACATTGCCGATGCACAGCTCTGGGTATTGCAGCAGTTGGGCGTCGACGGATTCACACGCGAAGACATCTACCCGCACATCGGACGTCCCCTCACCGAGACCTTCAAAGAATTCCTCCCCCCGGAACTCCACGTCCGCATCAGCGAAGCGAAGCGTATGTACATTGCTCATTACCGCCCGCGCGCATTGGATTCAACGACGCTCTTTCCCGGCGTTGAAGAAACGCTTGCCGCGCTGCATGCCCGAAAGATCGGGATGGCGGTTGCCACGACGAAGTCCAGCGTGACCGCCAACCGGGTCATCGAGCATTTCGGGATCCGCCACTATTTTGCGCAGATTCAGGGAACCGACGATACGCCCCCGAAGCCCAATCCCTACGTCATCAACCGCATCCTAAAACAGCAGTCGTGGCCTCAGGAGGAGACAGTGATGGTGGGAGACAGCGAGGTGGACATTCTCTGCGCCAAGAACGCGGGCGTTCAAGCATGGGCGGTCACGTATGGTTCGCTGAGCCGCGAGCGGATCGCCGATCTATCACCGGACCGTACGCTCGATACGTTCCCAGAACTCCTCGGATTCTTCTCATCTCCATAGATCTCCCCATGCACCCACAACCCATCGAGCACGCAGGGGTGGCATCAGAACCCCCGCCGTGCTATCATTGCGGTGGCTACGCACCCGCCCCACCGCTCATTCTGATGTCCAACATTCCATGAACCGCCGAGCATTCCTCACCGCTGCCGCAGGACTCCCCACAACCGCCGCCTGGATCTCACGCCTGGAAGCCGCAGCCCCCCTCGCGGTGCCCGTCCGATCGGCCTCGATGTGGACATATCTGTGGGACATTGTCGATGAGGGATACGACACCCCACTTCAACTTCTGAAGGAAAACGGCCTCACGCATGTCAGCCTGGCCGCGGCGTATCATGCCGGACGATTCCTCCTTCCCCACAATCCACGCCGCAAGGTCTACTTCCTGGAAGACGGAACGGTCTACTATGAACCCACACCGTCACTCTACGGCACCGTCAAGCCGCTGGTGAATTCGTACGTCAAGTCCGGCCATCATTTCGGATCGGTTCGTCGAGCGGCGGAACGGGAAGGACTGGGCGCCAGCGCGTGGGTCGTGTGCTGCCACAACACACCGCTCGGCACGGCCTATCCGTCCATCGCCTGCGTCAATGCCTTCGGCGACCCGATGCCGCACAACCTCTGTCCGTCGAGCAACGACCTCCGCCGCTATCTGCGGGGAGTCGTCTGCGACCTCGCGTCACAGAGAGCGCAACGGATCGAGCTCGAGGCCATGCAGTTCCAGGGATACGCTCACGGGTTTCATCATGAACGAGAAGGCTTCGCGTTGACGCCGGCGCACCGCTTTCTCCTCGGCCTCTGCTTCTGTCCATCGTGCTTCGATCGGTCCACGCCGTCGGTGGATCTGGTCCCCATCCAGCGCTACGTGCGAAAAACGCTCGAGGACTATTTTGCGGATCCTCCATCAACGACAGCGATCAATACCTTGGCCGATCTGCCGCAGGATCTCTTTGCGCCGCTCGTGGCGTGGCGGAAGGACGTCGTGGTGTCGCTCGCAGAAGAGCTGCAGGACGTCGTCGCCAAGTGCGGGACCGAACTCCGACCGCTTGTCTCGCTCGATCCCATTGCTCGGGATATGGTAGGAATGGACGTTGCCCGCGTGGCGGCGATCACCGGCGGCGTACTGATGCCGGGATACGTGAAGGATGGAAGCGCCTTGCGCCCTGTGCTTGGCGCTGTGCAGAGTGCCGCCAAAGGTCAACAAGTGATCGTCGGCTTTCAGGTGGGATTGCCGGAAAGCGGAGGGAAGGAAGAATTCCTCAGCCGTATGGCAGCCGCACGAGACATGGGCGTCCGCGACTTCAATTTCTACAATTATGGATTCATTCCGCTGGAAAACCTGGAGTGGATCAGGAAAGGTGTGGAAGGATAGAGGATAAAGGATTCTACTATGACACTGCGTGCTTCCCTCCGCGTATTGCTCTCTCTGGTCCTCTGCTGGTTCCTTCTCCCGGCGCAATCCTCCAAGGTCGCCACCGGCCGCACGATCATGGTCGCGGCTCATCCCATGGCGGCACAGGCGGGCGTCGATGTCTATAAGAAAGGGGGCAATGTCGTCGATGCAGCCGTTGCCACCGCCTACGCGCTCGGGGTCGTGGAACCGCATGGATCCGGCATCGGTGGCGAAGGGATGATGCTCATCTATCTCGCGAAGCAGAACCTGTTCACCGTGATCGACTTCAAAGCGATCGCTCCGGCCGCTGCATCGTACGAGAACCTGGACTTCACAAAGCCATCAGCGTGGGCCCGGACGATCCGCGGCGCCTCCGTGCCGGGTGCCGTCGCAGGACTCGAAATGGCTCGCGAGAAGTACGGTCGTCTGGATCGAACCACGGTCCTCCAACCGGCAGTGGACTTCGCGTTGAAGGGCTTTGAGGTGGACAGCTCGCTGGCGTCGAATCTGGAATACTACCGTGCGACCCTACAGAAGGACCCGTACGCCCGTGCCACGTACTATCCGGACGGAAATGTTCCTCCGCCTGGTACCATCCTGAAGAATCCCAACTATGGCCGAAGTTTGCAGGAGATCCAAAAAAATGGGGCAGCCGCATTCTATACCGGTCAAATCGCGGATCTCATAGCGGCAGACGCGAAGAAGAATGGCGGATACTTCTCAAAGGGCGACCTTGCTGCCTACAAGTCCATTGAACGCCAACCGCTCCGCGGGACGTATCGCGGATGGGAAATCGTGACCACTCCGCCCCCGTGCGGCGGCATGCACCTGCTCGAAACCCTTCAGATGCTCCGGTTCTTTGACCTGAAAGAAGGCCGCGCCCAGCAGGGATACGATGCACACTTGTTGGCTGAGGCGTTCCGGCTCATGTTCAAGGACGAGATCACCCACAACGGCGATCCGGAATTCTCCCCCATTCCGTCGGATGTTGTATCGTCGCCCGCGTACGGGTTTGAACGATTCCGGCTTATCGGGTTGGCGAAGGCCGGCGATTCAGCCGCGATCACGGCTGGTAACCCCAAAGGTCAAAGCACGACACAGCTCTGCGTGATGGATGGGGAAGGGAACGCCGTGTCGCTGACGATCACGCTCAGCAGTCTCTTCGGAACGGCGCACACCGTCGAGGGGGCGGGATTCATCTTGAACAACGAGATGCAGAACTACAACGCGGACCCGAAGCATCCGAATGCCCTGGCACCGCACAAGCGCGTCGTAACCAGCTTGGTGCCGACGCTGCTTCTGCAGAACGGAAAACCTGTGGTGGCGGTGGGAACACCGGGAGGCGACCTCATCCTCTCAACCGTCTCACAGGTCATCGTGAATGTTATCGACCATCACATGTCGTTGCAGGATGCGGTGTTCGCACCGCGCATCTTCTCCACATTCTATCAACAGGAAGTGGAGATCGAGCCCGGATTTGCGCCTTCAACCTATGAGCTTCTGCGCTCGTTGGGACACACCCTGGACATCTCTCCGCGCATGCGGGCGTACTTTGGTGCTGTTCAGGCGATCCACCGGGACCCGGAGACGGGCGTTTTGACAGGCGTGAGTGATCCAAGGAGGAGCGGGGAACCGAGAGGGGAGTGAAGCAAGTAGGGAGGAGGGAGTATGGAGTAAAGAGAATGGATGTCTGTCAACGGTAACATCGATCCTCAGATAATTCGCAATTGGCAACCTGCCCGCCTCAATTGAATCATATTGGCAGGCGGGTTCGAAATTCGCAATTCTACATGTCCTCTTTGACCTCATCTCGCATCCTTACGCGCCTCCGCTCGCTCGGCTCTTCCAAAAACCGCCTCGGCATGGCCCGCTACGGGATCACGTCGAAAAAGGTCTTTGGCGTGGGAATGAAGCCGCTGACGGCTCTGCGAAAGCGCATCGGCAGGGACCATGATCTCGCTCTGAAACTCTGGAAGAGTGGCTGGCTTGAGGCGAAAATTCTCGCGGCGTTCATCGCGGATCCCGACGAGGTAACCCCCGTCCTCATGAACGCCTGGGCCCGTGACTTCGACAACTGGGCCATCACCGACGGTGTGTGCCTGCATCTCTTTGCTGACACGAAATACGGCCCGAAGATGGCGCTGCAGTGGGTCAAGCGGAAAGAAGAGTTCGTGAAGCGCGCGGGCTTTGTCATCATCGCCGTCCGGGCCGTGCACGACAAGTCCGCACCCGACGCAGAATTCCTTCCGTACCTGCGGATCATCGAACGAGAGGCAACCGACGAACGGAACGGCGTCAAGAAAGGGGTGAACTGGGCCCTGCGTCAGGTGGGAAAGAGAAGTCCAAGACTCCATTCAGCTGCCCTCAAGCTTGCCGAGCGCCTGGCAGCTTCCAGGAATCTAGCAGCGCGATGGGTCGGCACAGATGCGGCGCGGGAACTGAAGAACGCAAAGATCATGAACCGGATCGAGCAGCGCGCACGGCGGCAACGAAGCGCGTGAGTTTCTCTTCATCCAGCGCACCGTTCGTGCGCACACCGCTACACACATCCACCCCATAAGGACGCACACGTTCGATCGCATTCGCGACGTTCAAGGGCGTCAGACCACCCGCAAGCCAGACGGGACACGGCGAACGTTCGACGATCGCGCGACTGAGCGACCAGTCGTGAACGCGACCGGTCCCGCCAAGTTCCTGCACCGCCGCGTCCGGACGTCCCGAGTCGAGCAAGAGTGCGTCGACGAGCGGCCCGCACCGAATGGCCTCATCGACGGAGCGGCCATCCACCACGTGAACCACCTGCACGATGTGGACGGCGCCCAGCGCATCCTTCATCTGGGTGAGCGCATCCAAAGAGAGCCGGTTCACAAGCTGGATCGTCGTCGTCCGACAACGACGATGCTGTTCGGCGATCGCCGGCGGGTTGGTAAGACTGGTGAGAAGAAACGAATCCGTACCGTCGGGGATGATCCGGGCAATTTCGGCGATCCGCTCTTCGTGGATCGGCCCGGGCCCACTGGGCATGGCAGAGACGAGTCCGACCGCGGCAACACCGTGCCGGATTGCAAGTCTGGCCTCTTCCTCGCTGGCGATGCAGCAGACTTTGATGTTCACTCGGGTTGTCATGGCTACTCAATGTCGCAAGCAGACCGACGCAACGCAACCTTTCCTTGTTCCCTAAGAAAAACGAATTCTTCTCAAAATCGCCAACTCTGTGGGAACAGTTCACCCTCCCTTTGGGGTTATAGGTGAGCATCTGAAGCCGATTTCTGTCTCGGGATTGAAGATGATGTTCGGGCCGGACAAGCCGATTGAGCCCGACAAGAACCCGGTCATCCGGCTGTTCCGCCGGTTCGTGCCGGCGATCTTCACGCTCACGCGCGAACCGCTCATCGTGTTCACATCGAACATCTTCGCCATCCTCGGACTGCGGGCTCTCTACTTCATGCTCGCCGGTGCGGTCGATAAGTTTCATCTGCTCAAGTTCGGGCTGGCCCTCGTGCTCATCTTCGTCGGCCTCAAAATGGTGTGGCTCAATGCGGCGTTCGGCGGGAAGTTCCCCATTGAGTGGTCACTCGGCATCATCGGAGCGATCCTCGCCATATCGATTGTCGCGTCGCTGCTGATGCCCAAGAAGTCGCCTCGAACAACGACCTGAAGAGATGATGTATCACGCTCAACATGTTCGCACACCGTTCATTATCTTTCATTCCAACACAGGAGATCAGAACCCATGAATACGTTCAAAACCGCTCTACTGATGTCGGTCCTGACTGTCCTGTTCGTCCTGGTCGGCAACTGGCTGGGCGGACAGGGCGGCATGATGATGGCCTTCGCCTTCGCCGTTCTGATGAACGTCGGCACCTACTGGTTCAGCGATAAGATGGTATTGCGAATGTACGGCGCCGTGGAACTGGACCGGTCGCAGTACGGCCACATCTACCGCACGACGGAAGAGTTGACCCACCGCGCTGGACTTCCGATGCCGAAGCTGTATCTCATCCGAGGCGACCAGCCGAACGCGTTTGCGACGGGTCGCGATCCGCAGCACGCAGCCGTTGCTGTGACAGAAAGCATCGTCCGTCTCCTGACGAAGGACGAATTGCGCGGCGTCATAGCGCACGAGTTGGCGCACATCAAGAACCGGGACATCTTGGTGGCGACCATTGCTGCAACGTTTGCGGGAGCCATCAGTATGATCGCCAATATGGCTCAGTGGGCCATGATCTTTGGTGGCGGACGTTCCAACGACGACGAAGGCAGCAGCAACCCGATCGTCGCCATCGTGATGATGATCGTCGCCCCGTTGGCCGCCATGATGGTGCAAATGGCCATCTCGCGGCAGCGCGAATTCCTCGCGGACGCCGGCGGCGCTCAGATGAGCGGCAACCCGATCTCGCTGGCGAGCGCCCTGAAACGCCTGCACAGCGCCTCGCAGCAGATCCCGATGAAAGCCACACCGGCCACGGCGCACCTATTTATCATCAATCCCTTTGCCGCTGGCGGTATGATGAAGCTCTTCAGCACACATCCGCCCGTGGAAGAGCGGGTCGCACGGCTCGAAGAGATGGCGTATGGGAGAAGTATCTCGGTCCGGTGAAGCGCTGAGAGAGGTGGTAGGATAGAGG
>CAYIHQ010000072.1:0-8500 GCA_964362905.1 uncultured Ignavibacteriaceae bacterium | reverse complement strand
TATGGGATTCTGCAGTGACGGGAGGTTAAGGTGAATGCGCGAGCCGGCAAAACTCACGTAAAGCCGTTATACCGAATCAACGAAATTCCGGCATTCGAGAGCGCCATTCAGCAACCAACGAAGGAAGTCTCTCAAGCACTTCACTTCCGAAGAGGACTTCAGTAACCAAACCCATATGAAGCATGTCGCAGATTCGACAAAGATACGATCGTCCCTTTGTCCACCAAGTGAAGTAGTCGTCAATCATCAGGACGTGGTCTACTCTTGTGCCAAGCGATGTCCTAATCTCTGACAACTCATAGCCGTCAAGAAGCGATTCATATACCCCATCTGCGACTCGGCTACCGAAAGTAGTAGTGTAGTAGTACTCCTTTATTTCCCATATGGCGATGGGGTTCACGAGTGACGGGAAAGCACCATCAACGCGGCGGGACAGAGCTCGCTTAAGAGCAGATTGTTCCGCGAAGGTGATTAGGCTCTTAGGGTCGTAGTCACAACCAACTCCGCCGGAGTGCTTTTCGATGAGCATGTTGACGATGCCGGTGAAGAAGGCATAATTCTTCTTGTTGCCCTTTTGCTTGTTCATCGGAAGCGGGCATCGAGGGTCGTTTGCACGCTTGAGTCGTTTGAACACGCTGGCTGCTTTCTGCAGTTTCATTAGACGAGGTTCGACATCGTCGTTCAGCACTCTGGCTCTGTATTCGAAGTAAGCATGAAGCTCCAAACCTAATGGGGTCAACTTGCCGTTCGCCCAGATCTTCTCAAGCGAGAGACTCAGGGCACTTAGCGTACTGTGCATTTCTGCGGGACTAGGGACCTTTATTCTGTCCTGGTTCCTTTCTGTATATCCGGCTTGTTGGCTTATGATCTTCACATACGACCAGAATTCCAGCGACTGATTGCGAAACCTAGCTTCGGCTTTCACTAGTCCTCCTCTCCAATTCTCTAATGAAGTCGTGGATGTCGGCTTTGAGGAGTCGCAAGATTCTAGTGAGCTCGACCAGGTCAAGTCGTCGCTCACCGCTCTCTACCTTGCTCACAAAGGACTGATTAACGCCCAATCTCTTCGCCATATCCGACTGTCGGAGGCCAGCGGTAATGCGAAGCTGGTAAAGCATTTCAGCGACGATCTTGGACTCCTTGCTCGAAATCGTCTTTTCCATTGTCGAAAGTATATCCTAAAACAACATATCCCAAATTGGCATATTGGCACACTCATCCGTATACTTGAGCAAATACTTCTACCATTATGCAACTCACACTTGAAAACAAGTTCGCGTCTTACTATCCCCCCAAAGCCCAGCTTCTGAAGTGGATTGGGAACAAGCAGAGGTTCGCCGTAGAGATCACGAAGCACTTTCCGGTAGATCACAAGCGGTACTTCGAGCCATTTCTTGGAAGTGGAGCAATCCTTGCAACCATCGCGCCAGCGCGAGGATTTGCGTCTGACGCCTTCCCCCCTCTAATGGAAATATGGCATGGTCTTGCACGCGATCCGAAAGTGGTAGTGGATTGGTACAGAGAAAGGAGGAGGTTGATTGGCTCGCTAACCAAAGAAGAAGTCTATGATCGCATTAGAGACTCCTACAATTCCCGTCCCAATGGTCCAGATTTTTTGTACCTGTCAAGGTCCTGCTATGGGGGAATTGTGAGGTTTCGGAAGTCTGACGGGAAAATGTCCACCCCGTGCGGTGCTCACACCCCTATCTCAGTGGAAAGTTTCGAAAAGCGAGCGCTCGAATGGAATCGAAGAATCCGAAATGTGGTTTTCGCTCAATGCGATTTCGTAGATGCCTTCAAAGAAACTCGATCAGGTGACTTGGTCTACTGTGATCCCCCCTATTCAGATAGCCAGTCCATTCTATATGGGGCCCAAGCCTTCGATCTTGGTCGTCTCTTTTCAGAAATTGAAAAGGCCAAATCAAGAGGCGTGAAAGTTGCACTTAGTCTTGACGGAAGCAAGAAATCGGGCAAGAGAATGGTCGGCTTTGAGTTCCCAACGGGAGTCTTTGTCCAATAAGTCTTTCTTGACATCGGCAAATCCATGCTGAGACGATTCCAATTGTCGGGCAAAGTCCTTCAAGGGGAAAACGTTCGTGATCGCCTACTGCTGACCTATTAGAGTGGAAGTGCGAGATCTCCACTTCGCCGGGAGCAATTCAACAGTTTGAAGCACCTCCACTTTTTCACAAATTTTCCTCGAACTGCCCGCTCCACGGAGTCTACGAGCAGTACTGTGGGAATAAAAAGAGCAACGACAATTCAAGAGGATGCTGAACTGCAACCATGCGGTGCCGATGTTGATTAACCAAGCGGTTTGTGCTACTTTGCTACGCGATGACAACAGTCAAAAGGAAAAACCGCTCAAAGACTCGAATGGCAAAATTCCCGGCGGACACAAACCCACTCCTCGAGGTCTTCGGATTTCCCACGTCCAACTTCAACGAAGACGCGATTCGATACAGAAAGAATCGTCTCTGTCCATTCAATAACAAGGTGCCGTCCTGCACGAAGGACAATGCCAGAGATCCCCTCGGAGTCTGCACAATCAACGATGGAGGTAGGCCGGCAATCACGTGCCCGGTGCGATTTAGAGAAAATTTGAGTTCGTGCCAGACAATCACACAATGATATTCCAAGAAAAGGAAAACATTGTCAACGTTGCGAGCGTTGCTCAGCTCAGTCCCTTCCGCTATCCAGGAGGCAAGACTTGGCTGGTACCGGACGTGATCCGGTGGATTGATGCTCGGCGCAATGGTAAGTGCCAACTATTTGTCGAGCCTTTCGTAGGTGGGGGAATCGTTAGTCTGACCCTGGCAGAGCGAGGCATGGCGGAAAAATGTGTAATGGTCGAACTTGATGAGGAAATTGCCGCCGTTTGGGAAACCATCGTCTCAGGCGACATCGATTGCTAGCCCACAGGATCAAGACCTTCAAATTGAGTAATGAGTCTGCAAGCGAAATCATCAATGGCGCTCCAACCTCGACCGAGGAGATCGCCTTTCGAACTATTCTCAAGAACCGGACATTTCACGGCGGCATCCTCGCGCCAGGATCCGGCCTGCTAAAGCACGGGGAGAACGGTAAAGGAATTCATTCCCGATGGTACCCCGAAACCCTTGCGAAACGCTTAGCCCGCATCAAAGGATTTCGCCACCGGCTCGAGTTCGTCAGGGGTGATACATTTGAGATGATCGCCAATCATCAAAGAGATGATAAAGCAACGTTCTTTGTTGATCCACCATATACCGCCTCTTCGAAGAAGGCTGGATCAAGACTGTATCGTCATCACAAGATTGACCACGCGGGGCTTTTCGAACTGATGTCGAAGTGCCAAGGCGCGTTCATGATGACGTACGACGATGCGGATGAAGTCCGAACTCTATGCAGTATCCACAAATTGAAGTCTGTGAAGGTTCCCATGAAAGGAACCCACCACATCAAGTACTATGAATTGCTCATTTGTGACGACATAGCGTGGGAGAGAGCGCAAGTAGGCTAGTTAATCTAACTTAGTGCGTCCACCAATGACTGCGTACATTTTGTGATTGCCCCCCGCTTGCGCCCCGGCGATCTGATCGCTCTCATCGCGCCCGCATCCACTCCGGCTGCCCGGGAACGTATCGACGGCGGTGTCCGGTATCTCGAACAACGCGGCTACCGCGTTGTCGTCGGCAAGCACGTCATGGACGTTCAGGGATATCTGGCGGGGACCGACGCGGAGCGGCTGGAAGACCTCAATGGCTTCATCCGGGATCCGAACGTCCGTGGCATCTTCGCCATCCGCGGGGGATACGGGACCCCGCGCATCCTGGATGGGGTCGACTACTCCGCCCTGAAGCGAGACCCGAAGGTCATTGTCGGGTACTCCGACCTGACGGCACTCCAGTTGGCGATCTACGCGCGCACCGGGCTCGTGACGTTCTCCGGACCAATGGCAGGCGTCGAGATGTGGAAGGAGATTGATCCATTTACAGAAGAGCATTTCTGGGAGATGGTAGAGGGGCAGACGGAGAGGATCATTCTACAAAACCCGTCGGCACATCCGGCACGCGTACTGCGAGCGGGAAAAGCGGAAGGCGTGCTCATCGGGGGGAACCTGTCGCTGCTGATGTGCCTGTTCGGGACGCAGTACTGCCCGGCATTGCACGGCGCCGTTCTGGCGTTGGAAGATGTAGACGAAGCACCGCATCGTGTGGACCGCATGCTGGCGCAGCTCAAAAATGCCGGTGCCCTCGGCGATGCGGCGGCGCTGCTCTTCGGTCAGTTCACGGACTGTGTACCGAGCGACCCCAGCAAACCATTTCTCTCGACGGAGCAGGTGCTGGCGGACTATGCAGAGCACACCCGTGGACCGGTGGTCAGCGACCTCTTATTCGGGCACATTCCGCAAAAGTTCACGCTCCCCCTGGGAGCGCGGTGCCGGGTGGACGGAGAAATGGGAGTGGTGGAGGTGGTGGAGAAAGTGGTGGGATGAGGAATTGCGGATTGCGAATTGGCAACCGGCGCCAATAGCCAAAGGTCAGTAGGTAGACGGCAGTAGATCCAGCCGCCAACCGCAGACAGAGAAGAGCCACAGGGATCGCATCCCCTGTGGCTCTCGCATCTAGCCTGCACGCCGAAGTGCCGTCAGCCCGAGCGAAGTCGAGGGTAGGCACGTAGGCGGGTGCTTCTTGAATAATGTTGATGATCGCTTCGCGATCGTGTATAGGGCCTTCGGCTGTGTCCCGCTGTCGATTTGGGCCGGGAGTCTACTGTGCTTTCGACGTCCGGAGTTCCTTCGCGAGGCGGTCGGCTTTGTAGATGTCCTCCACCGCTTCGAGAATGCCGGCGGACTGGACGGCGACGGCCCGGTTCAAAGTGTCGTCGAAGATGATGTTGCCCGGCAGGCTCTCCATGTTGCCGTCGAAGATGAGGCCCACCACCTCGTGCTTCAAATTGATGACAGCCGATCCGGAATTACCCCCGATGATGTCATTCGTCGACACGAAGTTCAACGGTGTGCTCATGTCGAACGTCGGAGGAGGATTCAGCCACTTGGCCGGCAAGGTCCAATCGGACTTCTTGTGGGAGTAGTACCGGTCGTACATCCCATAGAACGTTGTCGTCGGAGGAGCGATCGTGCCGTTGTACGGATAGCCCTTCACTACGCCGTCCGCGATCCGGAGGTTGAAGTTGGCATCGGGCGGGATGGTGACGCCGTAGACTTCGAACAGCGCCTTGCCGAGGAGCTGAACCTTGGCGGCTTCCTTCCCGCCGATCTCTGTCCACTGCGCCATCACCTTCTCCGCCGCTTCGCGGCTCTTCGCCACAAACGAGACGATGGGGTCGGTCGAGGTCAGGATCGCCTCGGGAGCGCCGTTGAGCAACGCCGCCACCTTCTCTTTGCTCGTGACGACGGATTCTGAGAGCAGGCGATCCGCCGCGGCGCGTGAATCCTGTCCGCCGAGTAGTGCGGCGACGTTCGGGTTCTTGCCGGCGAGGTCGCGGTTGATCACGGTCAGCTGATAGGCCAACAGGTCATGCTCCATGTCGGCCTCGATCGTGGCCGGGAACATGCGCTGCTTGAAGGCTTCGACCGCGGGGCCCTTGAAGCGACGGTCGCGCTCTGCTTCGGGCTTGGACATCTGAACCGCGTAATCCACGAGGTCCGCAGCCACGCCAAAGGCGGCAGAACGCCCACGCCATTGATAGGCGTTCAGCTCGTAGTAGATGGAAGCCTTCGTCGGCTGGTAGGAGGCGATCTCATCCCACACCATACCATACTTCGCCGCGAGCTCGGGCTTCGCCATGACGGCGGTCCGGAAAGTCTTTTCGAAGTCGCGTTTCTTCGCCATGATCACGGGATCTTTATGGCCGCCGAGGTAGCCGGCGATGGCTTTCTGCGAGTTCGAGAATCCGAACAGGCGCGTTTGGAACTGCTGGCGCTTGTCGGGATGTTTCTCGATGAACGACGAATAGATCGTCACCATGTTGTCGATGAAGCCGAGCTGGTAGGAATACCGGTAGTCGCGGTTGAACTCCAGCTGTGAGGCGGTCAGCAGGCGGTTCGTCGTGCCGGGGTTCCCGATGACGAACACAGCGTTGCCTTCCTTGGCGCCTTCGACCGACCACGTGAAGAAGTTCTTCGTCTTCAGCGGCTGGTCATTCTCGTAGACGCGGTAGAACGACACATCCACATCGTAGCGCGGATACGTAAAGTTGTCCGGGTCGCCACCGTAGAACGCGATCTCGGTCTCGGGGGCAAACACCATCCGGATGTCGGTGTAGCGATGGTAGCCGTAGACGGAATACTTGCCGCCGTTGAAGAACGTGACGACGCTGAAGACCATCGAGTCCTTCGTCATCTCGCGATACTTTGCGGCGTAGCGTTGCTGGATCTCCATCATCTTGCCGCCGCGCTTCTGGACCTTCTCGTCATCAGTCGCGCCGCTGTCGAAGGCCTGCTGCACCTCGACGGTCACATCCTCGATTACGACAAGCTGGTCGATGTAGTAGTTCGGAATCTTGCGTTCGTCGGCGAGCGTCGGGGCCCAGAACCCGGTCGTGCCGAAGTCTTCGCCTTCCTTGTTGACGGCGTCGAGCGAGCCGCGGGCGCAGTGGTGGTTCGTCATCACGAGCCCGTCTTCGGAGACGAAGGAGGCCGTGCAACCGGGGAGTCGAAGGGCCGCCAGGCGGGCCTTCTCGAACCAATCTTTCGTCGGGTTGAAACTGTAGGTCTGTGCGAAGTAGTCGACCGGAGGATAGTCGAACGTCCACATCCGGCCGGTGTCGAACTTGCCGGCCTTGACGTTGGAGACGTCGACGGCCTGGGTCACGTCCTGCTTCACAGCCTGCTGCGTGGCGCAACCGACGAGCACCAGCGAAGCCATGAGCACGACGACAAAGAAATGCGATAGCCGTTTCATGAGGATTCCTTACGGGAGAGGGTGAATGGAACAGAGAGAATGTACGAAGGAAGAACTCACGGCGAAACCACGCTGTGCGATTCGGAGTAAGAAGAAATCGCCTATTTTACCCATTTCTCATGTCCGGGAACGTGCTTCCACCCGAAGTCCGGCTCGAAGTAATCCCAGAGCAATGCTAACACGCGCCGCAAGAGAACGAACCATTCGTTCTCATAGATGTTGCTGAGCGTGATCTTGTTAAACACGGCGCACAAAATGGGCACCTTGACCATGCTAACGGTGGGGAAGAGGGTGTCGGCGTTCACCGCCGCAGACTCGTCGGTTCGGAGGTGCCGAACGTAGACTCCCACGATGCCGCGAAATCCGGCAACAGCAGGCTCAACCTTCTGCTGAAGCGTCTGCGTCTGAGCGTTGCATTTCCCTCAATGTCCGGGTATCTTGCTCCCCCTTCGCCCCGCCCATGAAGACCGCTTGGCAATTTCTGTATGATGTCGCGCTCATCCCGCTCCTCGGAGGGGCGTTGCGCCTTGCCGCCATCGGCAACGCCAAGATCCGGCAAGGGCTCCGCGGCAGGCGTGGATTGCTCGACCGGTTGCGGGAGGAGACAGAACGTCTCGGCCCGGGCAAGCGGGTGTGGGTCCACTCTTCGTCGATGGGGGAGTTTGAGCAGGCGAAACCGATCATTGCCGCGCTCAAAGAACGGCATCCGGACATCCGGATCATCGTCACGTTCTTTTCGCCGTCGGGCTTCGACCATTCGCGAACCTACAAGCTCGCAGACATCATCACCTACATTCCGTTCGATACACCCCCGAATGCGCGCCTGTTCCTGGACCTGGTTCGTCCGGACGCGGCCGTGATGGTGCGTTACGACATATGGCCAAACCACATCTGGGAATGCTCGCGACGGGGGATCCCCGTGTTTCTGGCGAACGCCACGATGCGCGGGAATTCCGCACGGCTGCGCTGGCCGTGGCGGTCGTTCCATCGAATGTTGTACGACCACCTCACATCCATCCTCACGGTCTCCGCGTTGGACGCAGACAACTTCCGTCGGTTCGGTACGGAACACGTGACCATCGCTCCCGTTGGCGAAACCCGGTACGACCAGGTGCTCCAACGCAGCGAGGAAGCGAAGAAGAAACATCTTATCCCGCCGTCGGTCTTGCGCCGCAAGCGGGTCATTGTCGCTGGCAGCACGTGGCCCGAGGACGAAGAAGTGCTCATCCCCACGGTCCGGAAACTCCTGCAGTACGACCCGGGCATTCTGCTGATTCTCGTGCCGCACGAGCCGTCGGAACCGGCGCTCGAGGAAGTGGAAAACGCGCTGGGGGACGAGGTGCCGTCGATCCGATTCTCGGGCCTCAACGACTATCACAACGAACAGGTCATCATCGTCGACAGTGTCGGCATTCTCATGGCGCTGTATCAGTATGCGGACGTCGCATACGTGGGAGGATCGTTCAAGCAGAACGTTCACAATGTCCTCGAGCCGGCGGTGTACGGCATCCCGGTCGTATACGGACCCAGGTGCGGGAATTCTCAGGAAGCTGGAGAACTGGCCCGCCGGGAAGGGGGGTTCATCGTGAATG
>CAYIHQ010000071.1:0-8658 GCA_964362905.1 uncultured Ignavibacteriaceae bacterium | reverse complement strand
GCCGGGTTCGGAGCGAACGAAGCGCCCGCGGAATGTTCGATCCCCTGGTCGACGGGGAGAATAGATACGTATCCCGTGCCGGCGAGCCGGCCTGTGCCGAAGAGTTGTTGCAGGCTGCGCAGCACCGTGGTTGGACGGTCGGTGATCGCGAACACCCGGTCGACAAAGTCCGGGCCCGGAAGGATGAGGGATTCTTTTGGGATCGTGGCGCATTTGTGGTCGAGCAGGCCTTTGGCATCGGGGCCGAGCAGATCGGGTATGTTGATCATGGGCAGGACTCCATCAACGTGCGTTCGTGATCGGGTTGTGCGTGCTGGAAACAATGGATGTCAATATACCAAAGACTTGGAGGGACTGCAACCGCGCAGAGATGGAAGCCCGGACCGTGATCCAGGGCTCCCGGGGGAAAACTTCAGGGAAGACTCGTGCGCATGCGGAGCGGAATGGCACCGATGTTGGTTGTATGACGCGGGACCACGGCCACGCTCAAAATCAATGTCGATCTCGGCGCCGTTGCGGATCGCGAACGGGATCTCCACGGTACGCTCAAATCCATCCTCCAGCAGGTTGGAGGTGCCGAACAGGACGATAATCCCGTCGTATCGACCGGAGGGCAGGCTTGCCGAGACCATCGTCGCCGACACGCCGTTCCGCAAATTCAACAGGTCGAAGCTCGCCACATCTTCGCTGATGATGCCCCAGCCGAACGTGGCACTCGCACTGGCGCGATGCACCGAGATGCGCCGTACGACGATGTTGACCTGGTTGAATGCCGCGGGAGCGTCCACCAATTTGATCCTGAAGTCGCCTGTAAAACTGGAATTCTCCGGATCCTGGCAACTGAGGCCGACAACCACTGCGAGAATGATCCATGTGGTTCGCATAGTGAAGAAGATATTCAAGAATTGATTCAACATGCAATTCTGTCTACTTTGTCGTATGAAAAAGAGCGTCCTCCTCCGTCAACGCGAAGAACGCCGCCTCCTGGCAGGGCACTTCTGGATCTTCAGCAACGAAATTGCATCTGTCGAAGCGTCCCCGGCAGCCGGCGACGTGGTGGAGGTGCTGCGCCACGATGGCAAGTTTCTGGGAGTCGGCTTCTACCATCCCCATTCTCTTATCGCCGTCCGCCTGCTGTCGCAAGATCGATGTGACGCCGACCATGCCTTCTTCCTCGACCGCATCGGCCGCGCGGCCCGCCTTCGCGAACGGTTGTTCCCGGACGATACCGCCTACCGTGTCGTCCATGGCGAATCGGACCTTCTGCCGGGTTTGGTCGTCGATCGGTACGGTCCTTGCCTTGCAGTCCAAGCACTCTCCGCCGGCATGGAGTCGCGTATCGACACGGTCTGCGATGTTCTCGAAGAGATCTTCCATCCGGATGCGATCATCGCACGGAATGATTCTCCGCTTCGGGCACTTGAGCACCTGCCCCAGGCCACGGGCGCGCTCCGCGGATCCGCCGAGACAGCCGATGTCATCGAGCACGGAATCCAGTATCACGTCGACCTGCTGCAAGGCCAGAAGACCGGGCTGTTCCTCGACCAAAAAATGAACCGGCATCTCCTGCGCCGTTTCGTGCGTGGACGGCGGGTGCTGGACTGTTTTTGCAACGACGGCGGATTCAGCATGAACGCTGCCGTCGGGGGTGCGACCTCCGTGGAAGGGGTCGACATCTCGGCACCCTCTGTAGACCGGGCCACCGATAACGCACGCCGCAACGGGATTTCTCAGGTCCAATTCGAGCAGGGGGATGTCTTCGAGGCCCTCAGGAACCGATCGGAGCGTGCCGAACGTTATGGGGCCATCGTGCTGGACCCACCCTCATTCACGAAGAACAAGAAGACGGTAGCGTCGGCGCTCCACGGATATCGGACCATCAACACGCTGGCGCTGCGCCTGCTCGAACCCGACGGGATCCTGTTGAGCGCGTCCTGTTCGCATCACATCGACTCCCATGGATTTCTCGACATGATCCGCGAAAGCGCGCTGAAGGCGGACAGAAGCGTACAGCTCCTCGACTTTCGGGGGGCATCCCCCGACCATCCGGTGCTGCCGGCGATGCCGGAAACCGGCTATTTGAAACTGGCTGTCATCGCCGTCACATGAACCCATTGCCTCTCGAACCGCGCTCGCGTACATTGCACACATGAGACCCCTCCCCTCTCATCCGGCTTCCAGGAGGAACACGTCCGGTGCATTCGCGGCCGCGCTTGTTCTCGTTTCCGTCGTCTCGGCGCAGGAACCGTCACGGCCGGACACGAGCATGGTCTTCCGACCTGCCCGCGCCGCGCTGGTTTCGGAAGCGCTCTTTGAACAACGGGTGAGCGCGTGGGGATTCGACCTGTTGCTTTCGGACAACGGATTCGGGCTGGGCGGATTCTATCGCAGGGAGATCTCCGACGCTCTCGCCGGCACGGTCACATTCGCTATCTCGGACGTGAAGGACGAGGGGGAGATCGAGTACGTCGACTACTACGGCCAGAGCTACGTCCCCGGGAAGAAGAATCGCCTCATCATGCTGCCGTTGATGGCCTCTGTGCAGTACCGATTGTTCCGGGATGACATCGTCGACAATTTCCGTCCGTACGTCACAGTCGGTGCCGGACCGACCACCCTCTTCGTGTCGCCCTATGCGCGGCTTGTCGATATCCCATTGGGAGATGGCTCGACGTTCAAGCAAGCGCAAAAGGTGGATTTCTTCGAGAGTCTCAAATACGGAAAGGCGCACACGACCGTCGGTGGGTTCGTCGGGGCGGGCGCCTATTTCGGCAGGGACCGGACGAATGTGCTGGGATTGAGCATTCGGTACTACTTCATCCCCGTTCGATCGGGGATCGAGGTGATGCAAGGCGGGTTTGTAAGGGAATTCGGAGGGCTGTTCATTACCCTCCACTTTGGGTCGGCGTCGTAGTGCGGATCCCAATCAGGAAGCTGTGCTAGCACAGATCAGCAGAACAGGTCTCAAAGATCCGGAGAGTCGCCCCTGCCTGCCGGCAGGCCCGAACGATTCTGTCGCCTGCCTACCAGCCGGAGGCCCAATACAACTGTCGCGAAGCGATATACAATTGCCTCGACAGCCGTCACGCAGGCAGGGGGGCCGCGCTGCCGGAAAGACGAGGTTCCCGCCATAATCGTGCGCGAACGACAATGAGGGAAGTATCCAGAGCGCATTCTTAATACCGCCTCTGGTGACATGACTGCCCCTCCTACCTGCCCGCACCCTTTCTGAGTGGTTGAACTCCCAGCACCTCCCTCAGGAACCGGCCGGTGTGCGACCGCGGGTGCCGGGCCACTTCTTCGGGCGTACCGGTCACCACCACTTCACCCCCCCCTTCGCCGGCTTCCGGACCAAGGTCGATCACGAAATCTGCCGACTTGATCACGTGCAGGTTGTGTTCGATCACGACGAGCGAGTGCCCCGCCTGGAGCAACGCCTCGAAACATCGGAGCAGCGTGGCAATATCGTCCAGATGCAGGCCCGTGGTCGGCTCGTCGAAAATGAACAATCCATTCCCGCCTTCGTCCGACGCGGTCAAATGGTGGGCGAGCTTGATCCGTTGCGCCTCGCCTCCGGAGAGCGTCGTCGCGGGTTGCCCGAGCCGGAGATAGCCCAGGCCCACGTCCGCCAGGACGGTCAGGCGTTTCGCCACGCGGCGCCCGACCGGGGCATCCGCGAAGAACGTGATCGCTTCGGTGACGGTCATTCGCAGAATGTCGTCGATGTTCCTGCCGCGGAAACGGATGTCCAGCACCTCCTGCTTGAAGCGCTTCCCCTTGCACGATTCGCACGTCAAGTACAGGTCGGCCAGGAACTGCATCTCGATCCGCTGGACGCCGTCCCCTTCGCACGTCTCACATCGTCCGCCGGGAACATTGAACGAAAAATGACCCGGCTTGAATCCCTTGACCTTGGCCGCCGGACTCGAAGCCAAGAGGTCGCGGATGAGGTCGAACACTTTGATATAGGTGATGGGGTTGGATCGGGGACTGCGGCCGATCGGAGACTGGTCGACCAGCTCGACCCGGTCCACCATCTCGATCCCTTCGATCGAGCGTACCTTCCCCACGGAACCGTCGAAACCACCCTTCATCTTCTGCAATCCCGCGTAGAGAATGTCGTGCACGAGGGTGCTCTTGCCGGAACCGCTCACCCCCGTGATACACACGAACATTTGCAGGGGGATGCGGACATCGATCGACTTCAGGTTATTCTCGGATGCTCCCCGGATGAAAATGGATGACTCGCTGTCAGGCCTGCGGCGGACCGGCACCGGAATCTGCTTTCGGCCGGAGAGATACTCCGCCGTCAAGCCCTGGCCACGTTCCCTCAACTCCTCCAACGAGCCAACGAAGACGATCTCACCTCCCGACTCCCCAGCGTGCGGTCCCAGGTCCACGAGGACGTCGGCAGCCCGCATCATCTCTTCGTCGTGCTCGACGACCATGACCGTGTTCCCAAGATCGCGCAGCGATCTCAGGATCGTGATGAGCTTCTGGCTATCGCGCGGGTGGAGGCCGATGCTGGGCTCGTCGAGAACGTAGAGAGAGCCCATCAGGGACGATCCGAGCGATGTCGCAAGGTTGATCCTTTGGCTCTCGCCGCCGGACAGGGTCATGGACAATCGGTCGAGCGTCAGGTATCCGATACCCACCTGAACCAGGAACCGAAGACGCTTCCGGATTTCCTCGACGATCCGGCGCGCCACTTCATGCTCATACGGCGTCAGGTCGATGGATGCAAAGAAGTCGTTCGCAGCGTCAATCGTCATGCGGACGACATCGTGGATCGTCTTGCCACCCACCTGGATGTGGAGGGCGTCAGCGCGAAGACGTGATCCCTGGCAGGAGGAGCAGGTGGTGTAGCCGCGATAACGGCTGAGAAAGACCCGATAGTGGAGCTTGTAGGATCTCTTCTCGATAGAGCGGAAGAAATCGTGAACGCCGTCGAATCCTTCGGCGCCTTGCACGACGAGGTCACGATGAAGAAGGCTCAGATCCCGCCAGGGGACATCGAGAGGAATTCCATGCTTCGCCCCGTTGCGTAGAAGGTCCAGTTGGTACTCCCGCCCCCGGGGAGACGTCCATGGAAGAATGGCTCCCTGGCGGAGGGACTTGGCCGGGTCCGGCACCACCAGGTCGAGGTCGATGCCCATGGACCTTCCGAAACCCTGGCATTCGGGACACGCGCCGACGGGATTATTGAACGAGAACATACGGGGGTCGGGCGCTTCGAACTTTGTTCCGTCGTTGGGACATTCCCGGTGTTGTGTGAATCGGACGGAAGATGCCCGGTCCGGAAACTCCGCCATGACGTAGCCATCTCCCTCGCTGAACGCCGTCTGAACAGAGTCCGCCAACCGCGTCCGCAACTCTCCATCGCCTAGGCGGAGCACGAGACGGTCCACCACAACTGAGAAACCCTTTTTCGTCTTGCCTGACACCGGCTCACGCTCGGTATCGATCACGAGACCGTTCTTCGACAACCGGAAGAACCCGCGCTGCTTCAGCACCGCCACCTCCTCCTGCAGGCTTCGTCCGGAATGCTCATGCATCGGAAAGGTGATGACGACCTTGGTCCCGTCCGGTTCCATCAGAAGGCGGTCGACGGTCGACGAGACCGTATCACGCCGCACCTCCGTGCCGCACGCGGGACAGATCGTACGACCGATACGGCCGAACAACAGCCGGCAGTAGTCGTAGATTTCCGTCGTCGTTGCGACGGTCGATCGGGGATTGCGGGACGTGGTCTTCTGTTCGATGGCGATTGCCGGGCTGATGCCCTGGATGAGGTCGACATCCGGCTTCTCCATCCGCTCGAGGAACTGGCGGGCATACGACGAAAGGCTCTCAACATACCGGCGCTGACCCTCGGCATAGATCGTGTCGAACGCGAGGCTGGACTTGCCCGACCCGCTCACTCCGGTCACGACGATGAGCGCATTTCTCGGGAGGTCTAGCGAAATGTTCTTCAGGTTGTTGACGCGCGCGCCGCGAATGACCAACCGGTCGAGGCGGCCGGAGGGTTTCGCGGGAGGATCTGCGGCGGCAATGCGGGATCGTGGCATGAGGAGGTGAATGGACATACATGCGAACGGGCCCTGATGCGACGCCCATCAGAGCCCGTGGCGTTCTCTGCGTTCTCGTTTATTCGCCTTCGGCTCTGGACTTCTCGTATGCGGAGGTGATCTTGTCCGCTTGTTCCTTTGGAACCTCTTCGTAATGCTCGAACTTGGTGCGATACACGCCGCGACCCTGCGTCATGGAACGAAGAATCGTGGAATACTTGTGGATCTCGGCGAGGGGCACGAGGGCCTTGATGACCTGGCAGGGGCCGGCGGCCTCCATGCCGAGGATCTTTCCCCGACGGCCGGAGATGTCGCCCATGACATCGCCCATGTACTCTTCAGGCACCGTCACGGTGATCTCATTGATCGGCTCCAGGAGGACCGGACGTCCCTCCAGGAATCCCTTCTTGAAGGCCATGGTCCCGGCCATCCTGAACGAATGCTCGTCGGAATCGACTGAGTGGTAGGATCCGTCGAAGATCGAGACGCGCACGTCGACCACCTCGTAGCCAGCGATGACACCGCGCTGCATGCTGTCAATGACGCCTTTCTCCACCGCCGGCACGAACCGTCCGGGCACCACTCCCCCAACCACGTCGTCGACGAATTCGAATCCGCTGCCGCGCGGGCGCGGTTCGAGCTTCAGATGAACATGGCCGAATTGACCTCGTCCTCCCGTCTGTTTCTTGTGCTTGTATTCTGAGTCCGCCACGACGGCGCGCAACGCTTCCTTGTAGGGGATCTTCGGTTCGGTGAGCTCCACTTCGACCCCGTATTTTTGCTTCAAGCGTTTGGTGACGATGAGCAGATGCAACTCGCCCTGGCCGGCAATGATGGTCTGGCTGAGCTGGCCGTCGACGTGAATGATGAACGTCGGATCCTCTTCGTGGAGGGCATGGAGTCCCGTCGCGACCCTGTCCTCGTCGCCTTTTGCCTTCGAGTGAATGGCCATACGGATGACGGGTTCCGGAAACACGGTCGGAGGGTAGACGACCGGCAAACCCTTCGCGCTGAGGGTGTTATTCGTGTGCGTATCCTTCAACTTCACGACGGCGCCGATGTCCCCTGCCACCAGCCGGCCCACTTCTTTGCGGTCGCGGCCGTTCATCAGAAAAATCTGTCCCAGGCGCTCTCCCTTGCCGTTCGCCTCGTTCACCAAGTCCAAACCAGCGTGTACGGTCCCGGAATACACGCGGAAGAACGACAATTCCCCCACATGCTCTTCGGACACCGTCTTGAAGACGAACATCGATGGCGGGCCGGACGGGTCAAGAGGAATCGTGAAATCTTCTTTTGTCTCGAGATTTTGGGCCCTTGCCGGACCCCGGTCAACCGGGGACGGGGAATACTGGACGAGGAAATCCAGCAACGGCGCGATGCCAACGCCGGCGGAACCGGACGCACACAGGACCGGGAAGATCTTGCGCTGAAGGAACGCAGCCCGGAGGCCCGTTTCCAGGTCCGATTCGTTCAGCGTCCCCTCTTCGAAAAACTTGTTCATCAGGCCTTCGTCCGTCTCGGCGATCTTCTCAACCAATTCCTCATGGAGATGGGCGGCCTGGTCGTGGAGTTCTGAGGGAATGTCGCCGACGGTCACAGCGGTTCCGTCCTTGGCGAATTGCAGATGCTTCATATGCAGGAGGTCAACGATGCTGTCAAACCCGAGCCCTTGGTTGACGGGCATGTGTACGAGCGTGACATCGTTGCCGAACCGTTCGCGGGCCATGCTCACGGCATGGTCCAGGTCGGAATTTTCATTGTCGACCTTGTTCACAACGATGAGCACGGGGAGTCCCTGCGCCTGGGCGTAAGTCCACGCCACTTCGGTGCCGACCTCGACGCCTTCGACGGACTTCAGGACGGTCACGACAGTATCCGCCACGCGGACCGAACCGATCACGTCGCCCGTGAAGTCGGAGTACCCGGGGGTGTCGAGCACGTTGATCTTCGTCCCCTTCCAGTCGCCATGGAGGACGGAGGCATTAATGGAGATCTTCCGTTCGATCTCGTCCGGATGATAGTCGGAGACGGTGTTGCCGTCTTCCACGCGGCCGAGGCGCGTGGTCGTACCGGTCACCAACAGCATAGATTCGGAAAGAGTGGTTTTGCCGGAGCCGCCGTGTCCGACGATCGCAATGTTCCGGACGCGGTCGGCAGCATAGTCTTTGGTCGATGCCTGAGCCACGATGACACTCCTTGGTGGGAAAACACATGCGGCGACCCTTCAGGGGCCGCCGCGCGGGGACTCATGAGCCGGCGTGGCCGGTTGTCGTTCGTGCGCCGAAGAAGGACACCACCTTGGCGATCATCCCGCCGACGAGCGACAGGACCCGATGGATGGGTTCTTCCAGGCGCTGTTGGAGACGGCCCTCGAACTCCTCGATGTTCCGCGCCACGCGGCGCACGGATTCCAATGAGCCCTTAAAGATGCTCACCTGGTCATCCACCTGCGTGGCGATGGACTTCAACTTCTCAGACACCACGGTGAGGTTTTCAAGGACCGGTTTGAGGTTCCTGGTGACTTCCGAAACATCCCGCTGGATGGACGCCATGGTTCCGTTCAGCCGGACGAGCGTGACGATAAGATAGA
>CAYIHQ010000070.1:6417-8678 GCA_964362905.1 uncultured Ignavibacteriaceae bacterium | reverse complement strand
ATCTTCGCCTCGGTGCCGTGTTCCACGGCGTTCTTCACGAATCTTGCCTTCTGATCCTCCATCAACTTCTTATCCTTCTTCCCCATGGCCCGACGGAGGAGGTCGGCCTGGGCCAGCGTGAAGCCCCCGATCTCGCTCGCGATCTTCATCACCTGCTCTTGATACACGATGACGCCGTATGTATCCCGGCGGATCGGCTCCAGCTTCGGATGGAGATACGTGATCTTCTGCCGGCCGTGTTTCCGGTCGATGAAGTCAGGGATGTTCTCCATCGGGCCCGGCCGATAGAGGGCGTTCATAGCCACGAGGTCGTAGATCGTGCTCGGCTTCAACTTGCGCAAATAGTCCTGCATGCCGGAGCTTTCAAACTGGAAGATGGCGACCGTCTGTCCTTTGCCGAACAACTCGAACGTCGACTTATCCGGATGGGGCAGGTCGTCCAGGTCCACATCGATGCCGTGGTCCGCCTTCACCATGGCGAGCGCATCGTCCAACACGGTCAGCGTTCGCAGGCCAAGAAAGTCCATTTTCAGCAGCCCCGCGTCCTCCAGGTCCTTCATGTTGTACTGCGTCATGAGGTCCGATTGCGGGGTCTTGTACATCGGAACGAAGTCGCTGATCTCTCCGGGTGCGATGACCACGCCCGCGGCATGCGTGGAGACGTTTCGGTTCATTCCTTCGAGAACTTTCGCCGTCTTGATGAGGAGCTGGATCTTCTCATCCGGGCTCTCCTTCACCCATTTCAGGTCCGGGATGGTATCGAGCGCCTCGGCGATCGGCGTCACCTTTCCCTGGATGACGGGGATCTGTTTTGTGATGGAGTCGATGGTCCCCAGCGGTATCCCCAAGACTCGTCCGATGTCCTTCAGCACGGCGCGCGCCGACAGTGTGCCGAATGTGATGATCTGCGCGACGGAACCCTCGCCGTACTTCTCCCGAACATACGAGATCACCTGTTCCCGCTTGTCGTCAGCGAAGTCGATGTCGATATCGGGCAGGCTGATCCGCTCGGGATTCAGAAAGCGCTCGAACAGCAGGTCGTAGTGCAACGGATCGACGTTCGTGATGCCCAGAGCATACGACACGATGCTCCCTGCCGCACTGCCGCGGCCCGGGCCAACCCGCACGCCCTTCGAGCGAGCAGCGGCGATGAAGTCCTGCACGATGAGGAAGTACCCCGCGTATCCCATCCGCTGGATGGTGGAGATCTCGAGATCGAGTCGCGACTGTATCTCGGGCGTGACCGATGCATACCGACGATGGATCCCTTCGCGGGCGAGCTTTTCGAAGTAGGTGTTCGCGTCCGTGACGCCGGCATCCGGCGGGATAGGGAAGTCCGGCATGTAGTTGCTCTTCAGATCCAGCACCACGTTGCATCTTTCCGCTATCTCAAGAGTCGATCGGAGCGCTTCGGGAGTTTCATGGAACAACCGGTGCATCTCGGCCGCTGACTTGAAATACAGCTGGTCGGTACCGTATCGAAGCTTCGAAATATCGGGCGTGAAGCTCGAGGTTGCATCCGGAATGGCCAGCATGATGTTATGCGGCATCGCATGATCCGGGGCGATGTAGTGACAGTCGTTCGTGGCGACCAGCTTGAGTCCCAGTTCACGCGCGAGGCGTGGTGCGTCACGGAGAATGAGCTTCTCCACGTCCATTCCGTGATCCTGAATTTCGATGTAGAAATCCTCGCCGAAGATCTCCTTGTAGATCCCGGCGTATTCCCGTGCATCGTCGTACCGGTCCTCCTTCAGATGCGCCCCGACGATGCCGCCCGGACATGCCGACGTGCAGACGATCCCCGCCCGATACTGCTGCAGGATTTCCACGTCGATGCGCGGTTTGGCGTAGAATCCCTCCGTGTGGCCGAGCGTGCAGAGCTTCATGAGATTGCGATAACCCTGCAGGTCCTTGGCGAGCAGGAGGATGTGGTGATATTTCCCCTGGCCTCCTCCCCCTCTCTCCGTGCCGGTCCGGTCGCGTCGCGACCCTTTGGTGACGATGTACGCTTCGCAGCCGATGATCGGCTTGATCCCCGCCTTCGTGGCCTTCTTATAGAATTCCACGGCGCCGAACATGACGCCGTGATCGGAGAGAGCCACCGCCGGCATCTTGTTCTCGACGGCCGCATGCACCAATCCTTCGACCGTGGCGGCGCCGTCGAGCAGGCTGTAGTGGGTGTGATTATGAAGATGAATGAACTCGGGCATGGGTTTGGGGACTACGAAGAACTAACAGGATGCAGAAGAACGTCTACCGCC
>CAYIHQ010000070.1:0-6317 GCA_964362905.1 uncultured Ignavibacteriaceae bacterium | reverse complement strand
CAAGAGCGCCAAGGTCTGTGTGAGGCCTACGTACGCAAAGCACGCCAAGAGAATATGAACATTGGTCTGAAAACAAATCACAACTGCCGTGGCGTCCTTGGCGGCACGGGTACTCTTCTGTCCTTGGCGTACTTGGCGGTTCATCTTCCACTTATCTTCGAGGGCTCTTTCAGCAGCCTGCCAGGCATGCTGTGGGAACAACAACGTTTACTGGAATCATAATAGCCACAAAAGGCACAAGAATCGACGGATCATCCGACCCGGCGAGGGAGGGTCAAGCATCCCCCAGTGTCCTGATCGCCAGCAGTCTCGGCTCCGTCATCGATTCGATCGCGTAGCGAACGCCCTCTCTTCCGAATCCGGAATCCTTGACGCCGCCATAGGGCATGTGGTCGATGCGATAGGACGATGTATCGTTCAGGATCACGCCCCCCACCTCCAACATCTCGTACGCCTGCCACGCATGCGAGAGATCGTTCGTGAACACGCCGGCCTGGAGGCCGAACGGAGATCGGTTGACTTCTTTGATCGCTTCCTGAAAATCTGTGAATGGATGCAGCGTCATCACCGGTCCGAACACCTCTTCACACACGACTTTCGCCGTCGGCGGAGCGTCCACCAGCACCATGGGTGGCACGACGCGTCCGGATCGGCGCTGAGTCGTCAGCAGTCGAGCTCCCGCGGAGATCGCCTCCGATACCCAGGACTCGACACGGGCGACATTTTCTTCATCGATCATCGGACCGACGACGGTCGCGGGATCCATCGGATCGCCCGTCGGGAGGGCGTCTGCCATTCGGGCGAATGAAGAACAGAACTCGTCGTACAACGAACGGTGGACCATCACGCGCTGCGTCTTGATGCACACCTGGCCGGAATACGCGAACGCCGCTATGACGATGCGTTCAAGGGCGTCCCGCAGATCCGCCGAGGCATCGACGATGACACCGGCATTGCCCCCCAGCTCCAGAATGACCTTCTTCCTCCCCGCTTTGGCCTTCAGCGCCCATCCGACCGGCGCACTGCCCGTGAAGGTCAGCACCCCGACGCGATCGTCCGTCACGATTCGCTCGGCGATACGTCCCGGAACCGGGACGACATTCACCGCTTCCTCCGGGTATCCCGCTTCCAGGATCAACCTTCCCAGGGCGAGCGCCGGCAGCGTGGCCACGGACGCAGGCTTCAGGATGAAAGCATTTCCTGAAGCCATGGCGGGAGCAAGCTTGTGGGCGACGAGGTTCAACGGGAAGTTGAACGGGCTGATCCCAGCGACCACGCCGATAGGGAATCGCCGCACCAGGCCGACTCTGCCGCGGGAGGCCTCATTCAGGTCGAGGGGAATGATCTCTCCCCCGATCCTTTTTGACTCTTCGGCGGCAATGGCGAACGTGGACACGGCCCGTTGCACTTCGACCCTCGAGAAGCGGAGCGGTTTGCCCACTTCGCGCGTGATGAGCTCTGCGAACAGGTCGGCGTCGCGTTCCAGGGCCGTCGACACCTTCGACAGAATCGCAGATCGCTCGAAAGCCGCAAGACGCCTGGTCTTCTGAAATCCGCGGACAGCAATTTCGATCGCGGCCTCAAGATGTTCCACGCCGCAGAGCCCATGGACACCGACGTCCGTCCCGTCCCACGGACTCGTTGACATGGCTATGGGGACACCGGGAGGAACCTTCCCTCCGATCAGGGCCATCGGGATATCCGAGAATTTCATCACGATACTCCTTGGACAAAACGGACGCGCCGCCCCAGCCTCAACCTCCGGCCACGAGACGGCACGTCATTCCCTGCGCGTGCATCGGTCAGAGAGTGGCCAGCAACTCCTTCACGTGGCCCACCACACCGTCCAACGCCACCATGATCCGTTCACCGGTCTTGCGAACCTTGATCTCCAGCTGATTGTTCTTTAGTCCCTTCTCTCCCACGATCACCTGCACCGGCATGCCGAGAAGGTCGGCATCCTTGAACTTGAATCCGGGGGAGACCGACGACCGGTCGTCGAGCAGCACCTCGAGGCCCGCCTCGTGGAGATGGCGATAGATCTGATTGGCGTGCAAGACGATATCCTTGTTGTTCATGTTCACGGCCACGACGTGCACATCGAACGGCGCCAGGGCAGCGGGCCATACGATCCCGTTCTCGTCGTGTCCCTGTTCGATGGCGCAAGCGAGGATCCTTTCGACACCGATGCCGTAGGAGCCCATAATGACCGGCTGAGACTGCCCAGTCTCGTCGAGGTAGCGGATGTTGAGCGCGTCAGAGTACTTCGTCCCCAACTTGAAGATGTGCCCGAGCTCGATCGCATTCGCGACACGCAACGCAGTCCCACAGGTCGCGCACGGCTCACCGTTTTCCACGGTGCGGACGTCGGCAACCTCGATGCTGGCAACGTCGCGGCGCAGATCGATGTTCTTCAGATGGACATCGTTCACATTCGCACCGCTGATGAGTCCATTCGCGTCGCGCAACCGAAGGTCAGCAATGATGCGCCCCTTGAAACCGATGGGGCCGATCGAACCGGCATCTGCGCCGGTCGTCGCCTGCAGCGTCTCGAGATCCGCGGCACGGAATTCTCCCGCACCGAGCGCAGCCCCCAGCTTGGTCTCATTCACCTGATCGTTGCCCATCGTGAGGACAAGCACCGGACGACTGTCGTGGAGGTAGACGCGTGATTTCGCCAACCGTTCGTGCGAAACGTTCAGGAAGGCGGCGAGCTCGTCAATGGTCTTCACGTTCGGAGTGTCGATCCGCTCCGGCGCTCCGTGATCTGCCACCCGCGCTGCGGGGGCAACCCCGGACGTCGCGATCTCCAGATTCGCCGCGTAGTCGCACGCCGGGCACTTCGCGACGGTGTCCTCGCCGTGTTCCGCCTCAACCATGAACTCCTGTGAACCCGTCCCACCCATCGCTCCGCTGGAGGCGCCAACGACGAAGAAGTGCAGGCCACAGCGCGTAAAGATCTTCCGATACGCGTCCGCATGCAGGTCATAGCCCGTATCCAGGTCCGACCATGACCGGTCGAGCGTATAGGAATCCTTCATCGTGAATTGGCGGCCGCGCAGCACGCCGGACCGTGGCCGGGGTTCGTTCCGAAATTTCGTCTGGATCTGGTACCAAATCTGCGGGAGGTCCTTGTGCGACTGGATGTGCAGGGCCGCCAGCCAGCCGATGACCTCCTCGTGTGTCGGCGCGAGGACGAGGTCGCGCTCCTTGATGCTCAGGATGAAGTTTGGGACGTTGCGACGTCCGGTCTGGATCCACAACGATTCGGGATTAAGCGCCGGGAGGTGGAATTCCTGGCCACCGATGGCGTTCATTTCCTCGCGGATGATGCGCTCGGCCCGATGGAGGGAACGCACCATGAGCGGAAGGTAGGCGTACACGCCGCCGGTCAATTGGCGCATGAGCCCAGCCCTCAGCATCAGGCGGTGGCTGGGGATGGTCGCATCCGACGGGATCTCTTTGAGCGTCGGGATGAAGGATCGGGAGATTCTCATGGAACGGAATTTGGCGGAACGAGGATCCCGCCTGTCATGGGATAGTCTGGGGCGGGACGTCCGAACAAAGGTCTAGGAACGCGAGTTGGACGCAAATGTTCAAGGAATCTGCCACTTTTTCCATCGGAATCCAACCTCTTTCACTCCCCGACCGGGGCTTGGTCCTCCCGCACCCGCCGCCAGGCGGGCTAGAAACACAAAGGCCCGGGCGATAGCCCAGGCTTCTTGGTACGACTCACCAGCATCGTCTTATTTAATCCGATCCCTTTGGCGTAACAGCGCCACATGTTTCTCGTGCGTCAGCGGACACTCCACGAACTCAAGGAATTCCTTTTTCACGAGCCCGACCTGTTGGGCCACTTTCGATACTAGGCCGTCGCTGTATTCCTTGTACCCGCTTCCGTGTGAGAGGTACGTGAACACGTTCACCTTCCGCCCGTCGACAAAGAGGTAGTAGTACTTGTGATCGCTGCGCCCCTCCCTGAAGCCCTTACTTAGCAGGGCCGCCCGGATCTTCTCCCTCTCAATGGGCATTACAACATCACGCGAGCATGCGTTGGATCAGATAGCGACGGAACTCCAGCGCGTCCTCTGACAATTCCGACTCCGGGACAAGAACGTATTCCTCCACCACGTTCCGAACCAGACCAAGCATCTCATCAATCGCCTCTTGTGCTGTTCGGCCGAACGTCTGAAGAGAGGGCCACTGTGGAGATACAAGGTGAACAAGCTCACCTTCTTCTCGAATGTTGAATGGGATGTTCAGCAACTCCACAGACGGCGGAACTAGAGTTTGATGTCGTACGGCTTGCCGCATGACCCGATAGGAAGGCAGTCCGACAAACTCCGAGCGAAATCGCGTCATGGTGTCGACCGCCGCTCGAGGCGGCTCCAACTGCGCAACGTCAGTCAGGTTGCCCACCGAGGTTCCTTTCAATTTTTTCCAAATTCTGCGCCAGCCACCCCACCAGTTTCTTCGCTTGGTCGGTCGAAAGGAGAATTCCACACAGGATCTCTCTTTCCACATCCCCCACCATCGCCTGATCCTGAACGACGCTCATGTCCACCCTTCCGTCCACTATTTGATGCTGAGTGTAGTTCGGAAAGGCGGAATGGTCGACACAAACGTTCATCAAGATGCTCTGAGAATCAGGAGTCGGCCCCCCATAAATGATGCCCGCCGGGTAGATTTTGTAGTCGGGCGCCCTCTTGACGATGATGGTGAATTTCTTCTCTGGCTGCTCGGGCATTGGATGGTCGGCTGATAGGGTCTGCGGAAGACAGAATGCTTAGGGGCAATATGAGGAACCTTTCAGCCTCTGTCAAATCCCGGCCGGTGACCTATGACAAGTAGCCTGTTCACCCAAAAGTCAGGGCACAACTGGGGCACACTCTGTTGCAAACGTGCCCAATTGTCCACTTTGTTGGCGATTTTTCGCCGCATTCAGTGCCCCCGAGCCGATTCGAACGGCCGACCTAAGGTTTAGGAAACCTTTGCTCTATCCAACTGAGCTACGGGGGCAAGAGAATCGGGGGATTGCTGAAGAAAAGATACGAATTCAGCCATTGGATTCCAACGGATGCTGTTTCGCGCTCAGTCTTGCGGACGCAGATACAGAACGCCGAGGGGCGGGATTGTCAGACTCAGAGATTGCGGACGGCCGTGGAACGGCATCGGTTCCGTCCATGCGTCTCCCCCGTTGCCAACATTGCTTCCGGCGTACGAGGCGGCATCGGTGTTGATGATCTCCACGTAGCGTCCGGCGGCAGGCGCGCCCACACGATAGTACGGACGCGGCACGGGCGTGAAGTTGCACACCACGAGGACATGATCCGAGCGGTCATGGCTCCATCGAAGGAACGAGATCACGCTATTGTGAGAATCGTGGAAATCGATCCACTCGAACCCGTCGTAGGTGAAGTCCACCTCGTGAAGCGCCGGAACCGACCGATAGCAGCGGTTCAGGTCATCGGTCAGGCGTTGGACGCCCCGATGTACGTCGTAGGCCAGCACATCCCAGTCCAGTTGGCGGTCGTGATTCCACTCCGACCTTTGTCCGAATTCGCCCCCCATGAACATGAGTTTTTTCCCGGGGAACGCAAACATCAGGCCGTACAGCGAACGAAGATTGGCAAACTGCTGCCATTCATCGCCCGGCATCTTGGAGAGGAGCGAGCTCTTGCCGTGGACCACCTCGTCGTGCGACAAAGGCAGCAGGAATCGTTCGGAGAAAGCATAGAGCAGGGCAAAGGTGAGGCTGCCATGATGGTACGAACGGTGAACGGGGTCCTTGGAAAAATACTCCAGCGTATCGTGCATCCAGCCCATGTTCCACTTCATGTTGAAGCCCAACCCTCCGTGCGAGAGGTCTCCCGTCACCTGCGGCCACGCCGTTGATTCCTCCGCGATCGTCATGACGCCCGGGTAATAGTGCCGGATCAGCCCGTTCATCGCCTTGACGAACTCGATCGCTTCGATGTTCTCCCGGCCTCCGTACTGGTTCGGGATCCACTCTCCCGCGCGGCGGGAGTAGTCGAGATATAACATCGAGGCGACGGCGTCGATGCGAAAACCGTCAATATGGAAGCGGTCGATCCAGTAGAGGCCATTGGACAGCAGGAAATTACGCACCTCACTCCGGCCGAAATTGAAGATCAGCGTCCCCCAATCCTGGTGCTCCCCTTTTCGGGGGTCTTCATGCTCATACAAAGCCGATCCGTCGAACCGACTGAGGGCGTGCTCGTCCTTCGGAAAATGCGCCGGCCCCCAGTCGAGGATCACGCCGATGCCGTTCGCATGACAGTGGTTGACGAAGTACA
>CAYIHQ010000069.1:0-8746 GCA_964362905.1 uncultured Ignavibacteriaceae bacterium | reverse complement strand
TTCAACTCCGGTGTCCGTCCGGCCATCAACGTGGGCATCTCGGTGTCGCGCGTCGGCGGCAACGCGCAGATCAAAGCCATGAAGCGCGTGGCGGGCCGTTTGCGGCTCGAATTGGCGCAGTATCGGGAACTGGAGGCGTTTTCGAAATTCGGCTCGGATCTCGACAAGGCAACGCAACAGGCGTTGCGACGCGGCTCCCGGCTCGTTGAGCTTCTCAAGCAGGACCAGTTTGCGCCGGTGCCGGTCGAAAAGCAGGTCGTGGCCGTCTTCCTCGGCACGAACGGCTATCTGGACGAACCCCCGCTGGCCGAGGTCCGTCGGTTCGAGCGGGAGTTCTTGGAGTTCATGGACCTGAAGCATCGATCGCTCCTCGAGCGTATCGCCTCCTCGAAGGACCTTTCCAAGGAGACGGAGCAGGAATTGCACGCGATCGCAAAGCAATTCAAGTCACGGTTCATGGCATCGATGAAGTAATGCCGTTCCCAATAGCTCATATTGTGGTTCGCATGAAAAATGCATTGGGAACGCGCACTCGTGCCCGCTTCCAACACAAGATTTCATTCGGGAAGCGGCACTAGCGTGGCGACACTCCGAGAAATTCGGCGCCGCATCGGCGGCGTCAAGAACACGCAGAAAATCACGAAGGCCATGAAGATGGTGGCCGTGGCCAAGCTCCGTCGGGCCCAGAACGCCATGATCGCGGCCCGGCCGTATGCGCGCGCCATGCGCGGCATGCTGGGAGATCTTGCGGGCACAGGCCAGGACGAGGCCAACCCGCTCTTCCAGGCCCGTGAGGTCCGGCGTGTTGCCGTCATTGTGGTAACGGCCGACCGCGGCCTCTGCGGTGCGTTCAACAGCAACGTGATCCGCGCTGCGAACGACCACATCCTAAGCGCCTACGGCGACCTCGCCACCCACGGCGATATTCGCGTGGTCACGGTGGGAAAGAAAGGCACCGACTTCTTTGCGAAACGGGGCCCTCAGCCGTCCGCCCGTTACGTGGGCGTGTTCTCCGCTCTCGAGTTCCACACGGCACGGTTGATCGCGCAACAGGCTGTGGACTGGTTTGTCCGCGGTGAGGTGGACCGCGTGGACATTGTCTACAATGAGTTCAAGAACGTCGCCCAACAGCGGCTCACGATCGAGCAATTTCTCCCGGTCCCGCCGTTGGAAGCGGAACATGGAGTGCAAGCTAACCCAATACAGTACATCTACGAGCCATCCGGCCCCGAGATCATGGCCGACCTGCTCCCACGCCATCTGAACTTTCAGGTGTGGCGGGTCCTGCTCGAGTCGAATGCCGCGGAACAGGGCGCCCGCATGTCGGCCATGGCCAACGCCACCGAAAACGCAAAGGAGCTCATCCGCGACCTGACCCTGTCCTACAACAAGGCCCGGCAGGCAGGGATCACGAAGGAACTCCTCGAGATCGTCGCTGGAGCTGAGGCCTTGCGAATGGCCGGATAGGCGAATCCTTGTATGTTCAGTGTCGCCGTCCCGTCCGACTTTTCGGGTGGGACGGTTCGTTTTCTCTGAAGGGTCAGTTTCTGCCTTGAAATCGGCCTGTTTTATGGCTATCTTTACTACCCTGTCTCGTGGCGGAATGCCGGCACGGACCGCTGAAGAGCGTGTGAGATGTTTGAGAGTCTGAGCAAAAAACTCGAAGCGGTCTTCAAGCAGTTGCGGGGTCAGGGCACGATCTCGCCCCAGAACGTGGAAGAGGCGCTTCGCGATGTCCGACGGGCGTTGCTCGACGCGGACGTCCACTTCCGGGTCGCGCGCGACTTCGTCGAATCGGTCAAAGTGCGGGCGCTCGGGCAGGAGGTGCTGGCGAGCGTCACGCCGGGACAACAGATCGTCAAGATCATCTTCGACGAGATGGTCTCGTTGCTGGGGACGAGTCGGGCCGACATCGCAGAAAGCCAAACTCCGCCGACGGTCATTCTTGTCGCCGGACTCCAGGGCTCAGGTAAAACGACATTCTCGGGCAAGTTGGCCCGGCTCCTGGCCTCCAAAGGACGTCTTCCGTTGCTCGTGGCCGCAGACATCTATCGGCCGGCGGCGATTGACCAGTTGGAGATGCTCGGAAGCCAGATCGCCGTCCCGGTCTACGTTGACCGCACCACCCGCGATGTCGTCCAGATCGCCCGCGAGGGCGTCCGGCACGCACAGAAGAACATTCGCGACACCGTCATCATCGACACGGCGGGACGGCTGCATGTCGATGAAGAGATGATGCGAGAGGTGGAGGCGGTGCGAGAGGCGGTGCGTCCGCACGAGACATTGTTCGTGGTGGACGCCATGACGGGCCAGGACGCGGTGAATACCGCGAAGGCGTTTCATGACCGTCTGCAATTCGACGGCATCGTCCTGACGAAACTGGATGGCGACAGTCGCGGTGGCGCGGCCTTGTCGATCCGGTCCATCGTCCAGAAGCCTATCAAGTTTATCGGAGTGGGGGAGAAGCTCGAGGCGCTGGAGCCGTTCCATCCGGACCGCATGGCGTCCCGGATCTTGGGTATGGGCGATATCGTATCGCTCGTCGAGAAGGCCCAGGAGGTCTTCGACCAGAAGCAGGCGTCGGGTCTGTCTGAAAAGCTCCGGGCGGCGAGCTTTACGTTCGACGACTTTCTCGCTCAGCTGCGGGAGGTCCGGAAGATGGGGCCGATGGAGCAGGTGATGCAGATGATTCCTGGTATGAACCGGCTTCAGGGTCAGGTGAATGTGGACGAGAAGGGATTGTCTCGTCTGGAGGCGATCATCCTGTCGATGACCCGGCACGAGCGCGAACGGCCGGCCGTCATCAACGGAAGCCGACGTCGCCGGATTGCGGCCGGAAGCGGGACGACCGTGCAGGAGGTGAACCGCCTCCTGAAGCAGTTCGAAGAGATGCAGCGCATGATGAAAAAATTCAGCCGGGGCGGTTTCCGCCGCGGTGTGCAGGGCCTGCGCCTGCCGGGACGGTAAATCACGCAGAGATCGTAGAACGAGACAGAACAGCACTTTTTCAATTCAGGAGTACCATCGTGGTCAAGCTTCGATTGCGGCGAGAAGGCAAGAAGGGTCACGCGATCTACAAGGTCGTGGCGGCGGACGAACGGTCGCCTCGGGACGGTGCGTTCCTGGAAATCGTGGGGCAGTACGACCCGAATCTCCGGCCGGCGCGCATCACCTTCAAGGAGACACGCGTGGAGCATTGGCTCCGGAAAGGCGCTCAACCGACGGACACCGTCCGCTCCTTGTTGCGTCGTACCGGACTCTGGCTTCGCTGGACCCTGACACGCCAGGGGAAGGATGAAGCGACCGTCGCGAGAGTGACGGAGCGCTGGCAGTTGCAGCAGGCAGACCGGCAGACGCGCGATTCCGACCGCAAGGCACGTCGGGCAGATCGGAAGAAGAAGGCGGCTCAGCCTGCTGAGGCGCCAGCCGCACCGGCCGCGTCCTGACGATCCATAGTCTCAGACAGGCGTGCGCACCTGGACCGAGCGCAGTCGAGGTCTGGAGCTGCCGGTCTCAGCGAATGCCGTGACGGACGATCGACATACAGGCACAGACCTGACGGCCGTGGCGCGGATCCAGTCAGCCGTCGGCCTCCGGGGTGACCTCAGGGTCAAGTTATTGTGCAGCGGTACGGATCGGTTGGAACGTCTCCGCGATGTCTTCGTGGGAGCAGGAACGGACACGACGACGCGATTTCAATTTCAAAGCGTCCGCGTGCAACAGAATGGAATTCTCGTCCGGCTCTCGGGCGTCGAAGACCGGACCGCCGCAGAGAAGCTCCGCGGGCACTTCCTTTTCGTGGCGGACGCCGATGTGGAACCGCCGCCAGCCGGAAGCGTCCGGATCGACGACTTCGTTGGCTACGAGGTGGTTGACGAAACTGGGAAGGTCCGGGGGACGATCCAGGAGGTCTACACGTTGCCCGCGAACGATATGTGGGGAGTGTGGACGGGAACTCGGGAAGCGCTGGTCCCGGCGGTCGCCGCGTGGGTCTCTCGCGTAGACACCGCCGCACGACGCGTGGTGCTGACACGAAGCGAAGGGTTGTTCGAGGAATGATGCGGATCGACATCCTCACCGGTTTGCCGCGGTTGTTGGACAGCCCGCTCCAGGAGAGCATCCTGAAGCGCGCGCAGGCGAAGCAGTTGCTCTCGCTCGTCGTGCACGACCTGCGGGACCACACGCACGACAAACACCGAACCATCGACGATACACCGTACGGGGGCGGAGCGGGGATGGTTCTGAAACCGGAGCCGATCTTCGAATGCGTGGAAGCTCTGCGGCGCGAGCGGTCGTATGACGAGGTCATCCTCATGGCCGCTGACGGAGAGCGATTCGTCCAGGCTGTCGCAACGCAGTTGTCGTTGAAGTCGAATCTCGTCCTCATCTGTGGGCATTACAAAGGCGTGGATGAGCGGGGCCGGGAAGGGCTGGTGACGCGCGAGCTCTCGATCGGCGACTTTGTGCTGACCGGGGGCGAATTGGCGGCGGCTGTCGTCGTCGATGCCGTGGCCCGGTTGATCCCCGGCGTTCTCAACGACGGAGAATCAGCGTTGTCCGATTCGTTCCAGGATGGTCTGCTCGGAAGCCCCCAGTATACCAGGCCTCCCGAATATCGAGGAATGCCGGTGCCCGAGGAGCTGCTGAGCGGTGACCACAAGAAGATCCAGGAATGGCGAGACCGACAACGGCTGGAGCGCACAAAACGCCGTCGTAACGATCTGCTGGGCGGCGATGGAATCTGACACAGACCTGATCAACGGGAGCATGGTATGGATAAGGTGAAGCTGATCGAAGCAACCCAGTTGAAGGCGGATATCCCGTCGTTCAAGCCGGGAGACACCGTCAACGTCCACGTGCGTGTGCGCGAAGGCGACAAGGAGCGGATCCAGGAGTTCCAGGGCCTCGTGTTGGCTCGTCGCGGCAGTGGCGTGAACGCGACTTTCACGGTCCGGAAGATCTCGGATGGCGTGGGTGTGGAAAGGATCTTTCCCATCCATTCCCCCCGCATCGCTAAGATCGAGCGCGTGAAACAGGGCTCCGTCCGCCGCGCCAAGCTGTACTACCTGCGGTCGCTTGCCTCAAAGGCCGTGTCGCAGAAAACGAACGCCTGACGGCGTCATGAAGCCCCGAGCCGCCATTCCGGACGCACTGGCGGTTCTGCCGCTCGTCCAGGGAATGGACGGGGAGAGCAGTCCGTTCACCCTCGCCCGGAATGTCCCCGCGTTGGTGGCGCGCTCGCTGGCGGATGAGTCGCAAAACACCCGCGTCGCTCTGATCTCACCTATCGACTATGCCCGGCACGCCGGTTCCTACCGGATCGTCCCGGGCATTGCCGTTTCCACTCGAGCCGCTGCCGGCGTCGCCCGCGTGCGGGTCCGGCCCGATGCACGGATGATCCAGACGCTTGCCGTCGATCCGCGGGTCACGACCGACATTGTGCTCGCATCGGTCCTCGTGGCGGAGAAATATCCCGCCGCAACAGAAGCCGCGCGCAAGCTGCCAACCATCATGCCGGTTCCCGACACCGCCACGGTGGACTTCGCGACCTGCGATGCGGTCCTCGACTACCATCCGTGGCTGTCCACGACTCCGGGGGAAGCGGGCTTCAGTTTCGACCTTTATGAAGAGTGGGCCGATCTGACGGGTCTACCTTGGGTGTCTGCGTTCTGGGTGATGCGGGAGGAAGAGGGGGAGGAGGCATGGTCCCAGGCCTTGGTATCGGCGCGCGATCGTGGGGTCTCTCTGGTGGAGCGGATAGGTCAGGATGCCGGGCGGGCACGCGGCATACCCGCCGTCGCAGCCGTCTCGCATCTGCAGTCGTTCTCGTACGACCTTGGTCAGGAGCAGCAAGAAGCACTTCAGGAGTTCTTTCAGTACGCGTACTACCTCGGGATCATTACCGACGTCCCGGACCTGACTTTCTTCGACCCGTTGGAGCGGGTCGAGTAGGCCGCTCTCTTCCCTCCTTCTGGAAATTCCCCGGTTTTTTGGTACATTACTTCGATCCCCCCATGCTTCGCAGCCTTTCCATCCGCAACTACGCCCTCATCGAAGCCGTGGACGTTGAGTTCCAGAATGGACTCAACATCATCACGGGCGAGACCGGCGCCGGCAAGTCGATCCTCATCGACGCATTCAGCCTTATTCTGGGCGGACGAGCCAGCGCCGACGAGGTCCGCAAGGGAGCCGACAAAGCGGTGGTCGATGGCACGTTTCACGTCAAGGCCAATCGGACCATCAAGGATCTGCTCGCGAGGTACGAACTCGATGGAGGGGACGATCTGATCCTGCGGCGGGAACTGTCGGCCAAGGGCACGTCCCGTTGTTTCGTCAACGACTCGCCTGTCTCGATGGCCATCCTGAAGGAGTTCGGAGATGCCTTGGTGGACCTTCACGGCCAGCACGAGCACCAGTCGTTGCTTCGCCGGGAAACGCACCGGGAGTTGCTCGACGACTATGGCCGTCTGGATGGGCTCGTGGCGGAGTACCGGGACTCGTACGAGAACTTGGTGGCGTTGAGCCGCGCCTGGAAGGACTTGCGGTCCCGCGAACAGAGGCTCAAGCAGGAGCGTGACCTGTACGAGTTTCAGATCAAGGAGATCGACGAGGTCGGCCCGTCTGCGGGGGAAGAGCAAGAACTGGCCTCCGAGCTTCGCATCCTCGAAAACGCGGAAAAACTCTTCGATGCCACGGCCCGGCTGCATCAGGTGCTGTACGAAAACGACCAGGCGGTCCACGACCTGCTGGTGACGGCCCGAAACCAATTGGAGGATCTGGCGGACATCGACCCGGCCTTCGGTGCCCCGCGGGATGAATGTGCGGCTGCCGCTGTCATCGTGGACGAGATCACGAAATTCATTCAGTACTACAATTCGCGTATCGAATTCAATCCCGAACGGCTCGAGTTCATCCGGGAGCGCCTGGGGCGTCTGACACTCCTGAAGAAGAAATACGGCGGGTCTCTCGACGCCATCCTTGCGCACCGGGAGAACATCGGCCGCTCCTTCGAGACGGCTTCGAATTTCGACGCGGAGGTCCAGGCACTTGAGGAACGAATCGAGGCCGCACGGGCAGCGGCATCGGCGGCGGCGCAACGTCTTTCGACAAAACGGCGAGAGCTGACGGGCAAGGTCTCGCGTGGGGTGCTGACCGAGCTGGCTACCCTGGGCATTCCGAACGGTCGGTTCGATGTAATGGTCCAGACGCTCCCTCCACCCGCGGACGGCGAGCAGGTCTCTCTGCGTCTGGGGAAAGAGAAGATCACGGCGGGACCGTATGGAATGGATGACGTCGAATTCACTCTCTCTACAAATCCAGGCGAGGACCTGAAGCCCCTGGCGCGCGTCGCGTCCGGCGGTGAGGTTTCTCGTGTCATGCTCGCCCTCAAAACGATCCTTGCCAAGTCCGAACGGCTTCCGTTGCTCGTGTTCGACGAGATCGATGTGGGCATCAGCGGACGGATCGCGCAGGCGGTCGGCAAGAGCCTCCGCGCGTTGGCGCAATACCACCAGATCATCGCCATCACGCACCTGCCCCAGATCGCCAGTTTGGCGGACCTCCATTTGAGCGTGGAGAAATCCGAGCGGCGGGGGCGCACGTCGACCACACTCCGGACCCTGGATCTGGAGGAACGCGTGCGGGAAGTGGCCAAGCTCCTCTCCGGGGCGGAGGTCACGCGAAGCGGGCTCGATAGCGCGCGCGAACTCATGGGCCTCGAACGCTGACACGATCATGCCATTGACGATCACCAACACTCTCACGCGATCCAAGGAAGTCTTCACCCCGTTGGTGCCGGGCCGCGTCGGGATCTATGTGTGCGGACCGACGGTCTACAGCCATTCGCACGTCGGGCACGGCAAATCGTATGTGTCCTTTGACGTCCTCGTCCGCTACCTGCGCTATTCAGGGTACCAGGTCCTTTACGTGCAGAACATCACCGACGTCGGCCATCTGCTGGATGACGGCGAGGACCGGATGCTGAAGCAGTCCCGGATCGAAAAGGTCCATCCGATGCAGATCGCCGAGACGATCACCCGCAGCTACTTCGAGGACATGGATGCGTTGGGCATCGTGCGTCCGGATATCTCGCCGCGGGCATCGGGACACATCATCGAACAGATCGAGATCGTGAAGACGCTGCTCGCCGGTGGGTTTGCGTACGAAGTGGAAGGATCGGTGTACTTTGACGTGCGCAAGTACGCGGACTACGGCCGTCTTTCCGGCCGGACGCTGGACGAGGCGGTCGGAGGCACCCGCGTGGGAGCTCGATCGGATAAGAGGAATCCGGAGGACTTCGCCCTCTGGAAGCGTGCCGAACCGGAGCATATCCTGCGGTGGCCCAGCCCGTGGGGGGAGGGATTCCCCGGGTGGCATGTGGAATGTTCGGCGATGTCCATGAAATACCTTGGCGAGACATTCGACATCCATGGTGGCGGGCTGGACAACCAGTTTCCGCATCATGAATGTGAGATCGCGCAGAGCGTCTGCGCCACCGGGCATCCGTTCGCCCGCACCTGGATCCACAACAACCTGGTGACGGTGGGTGGACAGAAGATGTCGAAATCGCTCGGCAACTTCGTGACACTCAAGGACCTGTTTGTCAAGTTTCATCCTCTGGTCGTCCGGTTCTTCATCCTCCAGAGCCACTATCGCAGCACCCGTGACTTCAGTGAGCAGGCGTTGGAGGGCGCGAGGCCCGGATTCGCGCGGATGGTGCACACCGTGCAGCCCCTTCGGAAGGCTC